>NZ_JBVJVK010000008.1:0-176773 GCF_055603705.1 Actinosynnema sp. NPDC037264
CGAAGTTATGCACCAATTCGGAAAGAGCCACCACGACCCTGTGACGGACGTGGGGGGGGGGGCGGCCCTCCCCTCCCCCCCCCCCCCCCCCCCCCCCCCCCCCCCCCCCCCCCCCCCCCCTCCTCCCCCCCCCCCCCCCCCCCTCCCGCGCCCCCCCCCCCCCCCCCCCCCCCCCCCCCCCCCGCGGTCGGATCACTGCCCGGTGCCGTCGACGACGGTCAGGCCGCCGACACGGTGAAGGTGTGGAGCAGTGTGTTCTGGTTCGCCTTGAGCGTGCAGGCGGAGGTGAACGTGCCGAGGCCGGTCAAGCTGCCGTCGGCCCGGCGCGGCGTCAACGTGGTGCTGAAGGCGCCGACCCGGACCGTGGTCGTGCCCGCCCTGGTGAAGGTGACCGGCGCCGTGCCGCCCGTGGCGATGGTGTTGAACGAGCCGGACGCCGGGATGTTCGTCTTGGCCACCACGAGGTTGGCCACCACGTCCTGCACCGCGCCCGCGTTGTCCACCGCGGTGCTCGCGACGGCGGTGCCCTCCACGGTCGTCGCGCCGACCAGCCTGAGCCCGAGGGTGGCGCTCGACGGCACCGTGGCGATGGCGGTCACCCTCGTCGGCGGGACGGGCTGGCCGACCACCGCGGAGTCGGCCAGGTCGGCCACGGTGATGCGGACGGTCACGTCCTGCGTGCCGATCAACGGGAACGGGCAGCTGTACGACAGGGTCAGGCTCTTGGTGGCGGCCATGCCGGTGCCCGCGCCGGCGAACGCCACCGATCCGACGACGGCGATGGCGGCCGCGAGCGCGCCGACGACCCTACGGCCAGTGAGTTTCAGCATGTGCGTCTCCTCGTCGAGAGCAGTGCGGAAAACAGGGGTGTGCGATGGGCGACGGAAGGCTACTCGTCAGTAAAGTAGCTTTGTCGCGCAGGCTCGGCAAGTATTTCTTTCACGTTTGCCCGGCTGTGTCAGAGGTGCGATAAAAGCGCTGTAAAGGTTTGTCACGCACATGACAAATCATTGATCGGCGCTTGTGCGGGCCGCGTCCGGGAAAGTAGTTTCGGAGAATGAGCGGAGCCGTGCGGTGAGGGTCGCGGTGGTGCTGGCCGCGGTCGCCGCGCTGCTGGGCGCGGCACTGACCCCGACGTGGGTGGTGCGCCACGCCGAGGTGCGCGCGCCGGTGTCGACGGCCGGTATCAAGGTCTTCTACGAGGTCGAGGGGGTGAGCCGGATCCACAAGCTCCAGTCCGACCTCGCCCTCGGCCCCGGCACCCTCGAAGCCGAGATCGACTTGGTCGACGGCACCATCACCGGCGACCTCTCGCTGCCGCCGAGCTTCGGCTACTTCATCGTGTTCGGCTTCGTGCCCAACACCGCGCGCACCGACCTGATCCCGGTCGCCAAGGTCGTCGGCACGATCAAGGACGGCTACGTCAAGGCGAACGCCAGGGTCGTCGTCAAGCTCGGCGAGGTCGCCGTCAACGAGCAGCCGCTGGACGTCGGGCAGGCGTGCCAGACCGTCGAACCCGCGTCGATCGACCTGGAGGGTCCGTTCGAGCTGGCGAAGATGCGGATGAAGGGCGTCTACACGATCCCGCCTTTCGGTGGCTGCCAGGGCCGCGAGCGGCTCGACCCGCTGCTGACCGGTCTGATCTCGGGACCGGGCAACGCGATCGACCTCACGCTGACCTTGCTCCCGGGGACCCCGTGAACCCCGGCGGACCCGCCGGACCGAGCCTGCGCGGCTGTCCCCCCGCCCCGCCCAGCAATCGCAGCGCCCGCAGCGCGATGCCCATGTCGAACAACGCGTCCGGGTCGTGCAGCTTCGCCCCGAACAGCTCCTCCAGCTGTCGCAACCGGTAGCGGACCGTCTGCGGGTGCACGGCGAGGCTCGACGCGACCTCCGGCGCGCTGCCGCGCGTCTCCACCCACGCGGTCATCGTCTCCCGCATCCGCTGCTGCTGCTTCGGCGTCAGCCCTTCCAGCGGCGCCAGCGTCCGCTTCACCAGCTCCCGCACCAGCTCCTCGTCACCGAGCAGGAGCAACGTCGACAGGTGCTCGGTGGTGTCCACCATCGGCCGGTCCGCGATCACGCCCGACTGGATCAGCGTGATGGTGCGGCGCGCCCAGCGCAGCGACTGCCGCGCCGACGCCAGCGGCACGATCGGCCCGACGGCCGCGCGCCACCCGCCGAGCTTCTGCTCCAACGCGACCAGCTGCCGTTCGGGGTCGGTGAGCAGCAGGCACGGCTCGCTGCCCTCCAGGTCCATCAGGATGTCCTCGTGCAGCACCGGTATCGGCAGCTGGTGCTGGTCGGTGCGCCGTTCCAGCGCCACCACCAGCACCTTCTCCGGCAACGGCCAGTGCGCCGCCTCGGCCAGCTCGGCCAGCGCGTTCGGGTGGTAGCCCGGTTCGCCCAGCAGCAGTTCCAGCAATCGCTTGCGCCGCCGCTGCAACGCGCCCGCGTGCCGGGCCTGCGCCTCGGCGTAGCCCTCCATCGACCGCAGCGACAGCTCGTCGATGTAGGCGAAGATCGCCTCGGCGATCAGGCACATGGTGGCCAGCGGCACGCGTTCGGTCTGCCCGAACTCGGAGATCCGCCGCCACGCCACCCGGGCGCCGATCCGGTACGCCGTCTGCAGCAGGTCGAGGCTGCGCCCGGCGCTGACCTCGAGCTTGCCGAGCAGGCGGAACAGCTTGGCCCGGTCCTCCCGTTGCGCGGTCGGGTCGACCATCCGGTCGATGAACTGGTGTATCGCCTGTTCCACCCCCTCGACCACCACTTGGCCGAACATCCCCTCCAACTTCTGTGAATATTCGGCGATCTGGTTCTGGATTTCCCGGACCATGTCCACGGCCACGTCGCCGGCCCTGGCGCGGAACTTCGGCGCGAGGTCGGCGGGCAGTTGCTCCCACAGGTCCGCGTTCCCGATGAGCGGTAACTCGGAGGCTCGGAGTTCTCCGGTTCTGTTCATGCTGTTCGCCCACCACCAAACGGTCGGGTGTGATTCCGAACACTGTATTTTTGATCAAGAAAAGTTGTCAACCAGGGCGCACTCCCGTGACAAAGTCGCCAGTGTTGTCGTGCGTCGCATGACAAGAACGGCGCTAGCGGAGCTGCCGGCGCAGCACCTTGCCGGTCGCGTTGCGCGGCAGCGACGCCGTCAGCACGACCTCGCGGGGCACCTTGTGCCTGGCCAGCCGGTCGCGCACGAACAGCTTCAGCTCCTCCGGGTCGACCCGCGCGCCGGGCACCGGCACCACGAACGCGCGCAGCCGCTGCCCGAACTCCGCGTCGGGCACGCCGACCACCGCCGACTCCCGCACCTGGTAGTGCGTGGCCAGCAGGTTCTCCACCTCGCCCGGGTACACGTTCTCGCCGCCGGAGACGATCATGTCGTCCTCCCGGCCGTCGACGAACAGCCGACCGCTCCGGTCGAAGTGCCCCAGGTCGCCGGTGCTCACCAGGCCGTCGACGACGTCCTTGCCACCACCGCCGGAGTAGCCGCTGAACCGCAGCCGGCTGCCCACGAACACCCGGCCGACCACGCCCGGCTCGGTGATCCGGCGACCCTGGTCGTCGTAGACGCGCACCTGGCACGTGCGGGGCGGGCGGCCGACCGTGCCGGGCGCCTCGCGCAGGTCCTCGGGCGTGGCCACGGTCGCCACCGCCACCTCGGTCGACCCGTACAGGTCGTGGACGACGTCGCCGAACCGCTTGGTCGCCTCGGCGGCCAGCGGGGCCGGCAGGTCCGCCCCGGAGCTCAGCACCACCCGCAACGCCGACAGGTCGTGCGACTCCAGCTCCAACGGGCTCAGGTCGAGGATCCGCCGGAGCA
Organism: Actinosynnema sp. NPDC037264; assembly: GCF_055603705.1. NCBI lineage: Bacteria > Bacillati > Actinomycetota > Actinomycetes > Pseudonocardiales > Pseudonocardiaceae > Actinosynnema > Actinosynnema sp. NPDC037264. The sequence goes on from NZ_JBVJVK010000008.1 coordinate 3,830, forward strand.
TCGTCGGCACGAGCATCAACGCGGTGGCCCGGTGCCGCGCGACCGACTCCACCGTCCGGCTCGCGTCGAACCTGCGCGCCAGCACCACCGCCGAACCCAGGCCCATCGCCAGGACCAGGTGCGCGAAGCCGATGCCGTGGAACACCGGCGCGGCGATCACCGTCACCTCGCGCGACCGCAGCGGCACGCGGTCGAGGAAGTCGACCGCGGCGAACGGCGAGCGCACCTCCCGGTGCGCGCCCTTGGGCGTCCCGGTGGTGCCGCTGGTGAGCAGCACGACGTCGCCCGGCCGCGCCGGTCGTGGCGGCTCGCGGTCGGGCGCCGACCGGATCAGCTGGTCGAGGTCGCCGGTGGAGAACCTGGCCACCGCGGGCGGCGCCTCCGCCAGCACGGGCTCGAAGTCGGGGTCGTGCACCAGCGCGGCCACCCGTTCCCGGCGCACCACGTCCGCCAGTTGCGGCCCGGCGAACCCGGTGTTGAGCAGCAGCACCCGCGCGCCGATGCGGGCGCACGCCAGCATCGCCTCCACCGGCCCGCGGTGGTTGCGGCACAGCACGGCCACCACGTGCCCCGCGCCGATGCCGGCCGCGTGCAGGGCGCGGGCCAGCGCCGCGGACCGCTCGTGCAGGTCGGCGTAGCCGCACGGGCCGGTCTCGTCGATCACCGCCGTGGCGTCGGGCTGCTCGCGCGCGGCGCGGAGCACCGACCCGAGCAGCGGGCCCCACGCGCGCACCTCGACCAGCGACCGCAGCGCCCGATCGGGCCGGTGCGCTTGGACCATTCCGGCGCGGTGGAGCACCCGGACGCAGTGCGGCAGCTGTGACACGCGGGCACCCCCGATTCTCGACAACGCCGATCATTGTTAGCCGCACCGCGGGCCGGGGCGCCAGGCCCCGATCGGGTTTGTGCATCCAGGTGAGTGTTCCGCGAACCGATTTTGTCATGCGCTTGACAAGGATTTGTGGTTGCTTGTGCGGTGGCACGTCCGTTAGTACCGTACTCGTCGGTAACGTTATTTCGGACTATTCCCATCACCCATTCGGAGAATACCCGTGGCATTGCGCCGTCGCCTGCTGGGGCTGCTGTTCGCCGCCCTCCTGGTCGCGCTGTGCGGTTTGTCCGTCGCGGCGTACCAGAAGGTGTTCACGTCCCGGGTGACCGTGCTGCTGCGCACCGACCACGTCGGCAACCAGCTCCAGGCCGAGTCGGACGTGAAGCTGCTCGGCGTGCTGGTCGGCGAGGTGCGGGCGATCCGCTCGCACGGCGACGGCGCCGAGGTCGAGCTCGGCCTGCGCCCGGACCAGGTCGGCCGCATCCCGGCGAACGTGTCCGCCCGGCTGCTGCCGAAGACGCTGTTCGGCGAGCGGTTCGTCAGCCTGGAGCTCCCGGACGACCCCGCCGGCGCGCTCGACGACGGCGCCGTGATCGAGCAGGACCGCACGTCCGGCGCGATCGAGCTGGAACGGGTGCTCGCGGACCTGCTGCCGACGTTGCAGGCCGTGCGGCCGGACAAGCTGTCCTCCGCGCTGACGTCGATGGCGCGGGCGCTGGACGGGCGCGGCGCGACCCTGGGGCAGGCGATCGTGGACCTCGACGCCTACCTGCGCGAGCTGAACCCGCACCTGCCCGTGCTCAAGGAGGACATCACCGCGTTCGCCGACGTCACCGGCGTGTACGCGGACGCGGGGCCGGACCTGGTGCGGGCGTTGGCGGACGCCACCGCGGTCAGCCGCACGATCGCCGAGCAACGCGCCGACCTCGACGCCGTGTACGCCAGCCTCACCACCGCTTCGGCCGACCTGACCGGCTTCCTCCGCGCCAACGGGGAGACCGTGGTGGCGCTGGCGGACCGGTCACGGCCGACGTTCGAGCTGTTCGCCACCTACTCGCCCGAGTTCGGGTGCGTGCTCGGCGCGGTCAACGCCATCCGGCCGCGGATGGACCAGGTGCTCGGCAAGGGCACCGACCAGCCGGGCGTGCACGCGGAGATCACGGTCGTGCCGCCGGGGGAGGAGTACGTGCCCGGCCGCGACGACCCCGTGCACCGCCGGGGCGGTGGTCCGCACTGCCCGTCCGGTCCGGTCAACGCGGTCGCCCCCGACCAGGTGCCCGACTGGGCGCGTCTGCTCACGGCGGGTGGCCGATGAGGAACATCGCCGCGCCGCTGACCAAGTTCCTGGTGTTCGTCGTGGTCACGGTCGCCGCGACCGGCTTCCTCGCGGCGACCATCGCGGGCAGCCAGGTCGGCTCCGCCGTCGTCTACGCAGCCCGGTTCACCGACGTCACGGCGTTGGCCGAGGGCGACGACGTGCGCATGTCCGGGGTGAAGGTCGGCCAGGTCGAGTCGATGGAGCTGGTGGACGACGAGCTGGTCGACGTGTCGTTCTCGGTCGCCGACGGCCGGTCGCTGTCCGCCGACGTCACCGCCACCATCAAGTACCGCAACCTGGTCGGCCAGCGGTACGTCGCGCTGGAGCAGCCCGCCGGGCGGATGGGGGAGAAGCTGCCGCACGGGGGCCTGATCCCCGTCGAGCGGACGACCCCGGCGCTGGACCTGACCACGTTGTTCAACGGGTTCAAGCCGCTGTTCCAGGCGCTGGACCCGGAGGACGTCAACAAGCTGTCGCACGAGATCGTCCAGGTGCTGCAGGGCGAGGGCGGCACGGTGGAGAGCCTGCTCGCGCACACCGCGTCGCTCACCTCCGCGCTGGCCGCCAAGGACGACGTCATCGGCAAGGTGGTGGAGAACCTGAACGCGGTGCTGGAGACGGTGAACTCGCGGGACGACCGGTTCGGCGAGCTGCTGACCTCGATGCGGCAGCTGGTGTCCGGCTTCGCCGCCGACCGCGAGCCGATCGGCAACGCCATCACCGGCCTGGCCGCGTTGAGCGACAGCACGGCGTCGCTGCTGGAGCAGGGACGCCAACCGCTCAAGGACGACATCGCCGCGCTCGGGCTGCTCGCGGGCAACCTCGGCGACGCGCCCGAGCTGGAGCCGTTCATCCGCAACCTGCCGGTGAAGTTCGAGGCCATCGGCCGCACCGCGTCCTACGGCTCCTGGCTCAACTTCTACCTGTGCTTCGCCTCCTCCGAGGCCCCGCCCGCGCCCGGCGGACCGCCGGTCGGCATCCCCGTCACCGAATCGAGGTGCCACCGATGACGCCCCAGCGGATCGAACGCAGACCGGTGCTGCTGGGAGCCGTAGGCCTCCTGGTCATCGCGATCACCGCCCTGCTCACCTTCTTCCTGGAGGACCTGCCGTTCTTCGGCGGCGGCGTGGAGCACACCGCCGAGTTCACCGAGGCGGCCGGCCTGCGCGTGGACGACGAGGTCCGCGTCGCGGGCCTGAAGGTCGGCGAGGTGACCGACGTCGGGCTGCACGGGGGCCGGGTGCGGGTGACGTTCCGGGTCGCCGGTGTCGAGCTGGGCGACCGCAGCCGGGCCGAGATCCGGATCAAGACCCTGCTCGGGCAGAAGTACCTGGCGCTCGACTCGGAGGGCCGCGACCCGCTCACCGACACCATCCCGGTCGAGCGCACCACCTCGCCCTACGACGTGATCGAGGCGTTCAGCGGGCTGTCGACGACGCTCGGCGAGATCGACACCGACCGGCTCGCGGAGAGCTTCCAGGTGCTCTCGGACACCTTCCGCGACTCGCCGGAGCACGTGAAGCAGGCGTTGGAAGGGTTGTCGGCGCTGTCGAAGACCATCTCCTCGCGCGACGAGCAGCTGGCGTCGCTGATCACGGGCGCGAACCGGGTCAGCGGGGTGTTGGCGGAGCGCAACAACGACTTCGCCGCGCTCATCACGGACGGCAACCTGCTGCTGGAGGAGGTCGGCCGCCGCCGTGACGCGATCGCGGCGCTGCTCGACGGGACCCGCGCGCTGTCGCGGCAGCTGTCCGGCCTGGTCGCCGACAACTCCGAGCAGCTGCGGCCCGCGTTGGAGCAGCTGGATCGGGTCACCGACGTGCTGCGGGCCAACCAGGACGCGCTGGAGCGGGGCCTCGCGCTGGCCGGGCCGTACTACCGGGTGCTGAACAACTCCCTCGGCAACGGCCAGTGGGTGGACACCTACCTGTGCGGGCTCGTGGTCGACCCGGGCGCGCGGCGCGACTGCCCGACGGGAGGCCGCTGATGTTCGCCCGGACGCGGGGCGGTCGCCGCCTGGTCGTGGCGCTGGCGCAGGGGTCCGTGCTGGTCCTCGTGGCGGCGGCGGTCGTGTGGTGGATCTTCCTGAGGCCTTCGCCGACGCGGGTCGCCGCCTACTTCACCGCCGCCGTCGGCGTGTACGAGGGCTCGGACGTGCGGGTGCTCGGCGTGCCGGTCGGCCGGGTGGTCGGCGTGCTGCCCGAGGGCGGGTCGGTGCGGGTCGACCTCGAACTGGACCACGGCGTGGAAGTGCCCGCCGACGCCCGTGCCGTGGTCGTGTCGCCGAACATCGTGGCCGACCGGTACGTGCAGCTCACGCCCGTCTACACCGGGGGCGACAAGATCGCGCCCGGGGCCGTGATCACCAGCGCGCGCACCGCGGGCACGGTCGAGCTGGACGAGCTGTACACGAGCCTGGACACGCTGCTGACCGCGCTCGGCCCGAACGGGGCCAACCGCGAGGGCGCGTTGTCCGACCTGCTGAACACGGGCGCGGCCAACCTGGACGGGACCGGCGCGGCGCTGGGCGAGTCGATCCGGCAGCTCGCGGACGCGGCGAAGACGTTGGCGGGGTCGCGGGACGACCTGTTCGGGACCGTGGACAACCTCCAGTCGTTCACGTCGATGCTCGCGGCGAACGACGAGCAGGTGGGGCGGCTGGCCGACCAGCTGGCCGACGTGTCCGGGTTCTTCGCCGCCGAGCGGGACGACCTGGGCGCGGCGTTGGGCGAGTTGGCCACCGCGCTGGAGCAGGTGCGGGGTTTCGTGCACGACAACCGCGAGCGCGTGAAGTCCAGTGTGGACGACCTGGCCGTGCTGACCGGGACCCTGGTGCGGCAACAGGAGTCGTTGACCGAGATGCTGGAGGTCGCGCCGGTCGCGTTGCACAACGTGGTGAACGCCTACGACCCGGCGACCGGGACGTTGAACGCGCGCGCCAACCTGAACGAGTTCGTGACCGACCTGCTGAGCGTTCCCGGAGGTGCGCGGTGAGGCGGCTGGCGGCGGTGGGGCTCGTCCTGGTGCTGACGGGGTGCTCGGCGATGCCGAGCGCGTACGACCTGCCGCTGCCCGGCGGCGCGGACCTCGGCGACCGGCCGTACCGGGTGACCGTCGAGTTCGACGACGTGCTCGACCTCGTGCCGCACGCCGGCGTGAAGGTGGACGACGTGGCGGTGGGCAAGGTCGAGGACATCGGGTTGTCCGAGGACGGCTCCACGGCGCTGGTGCGGGTCGCGGTGCGCGGTGACGTGCTGCTGCCGTCGAACGCCCTCGCCCGGCTGCGGCAGTCGAGCCTGCTGGGGGAGAAGTACGTGGAGCTGGCCGTGCCCGACGAGCGGTCGGCGTCGCCGCTGGTGGACGGGGCGGTGATCCCGGTGACGCGGACCAACCGCAACCCCGAGGTGGAGGAGGTGTTCGGCGCGTTGTCGATGCTGCTCAACGGCGGCGGCATCGCGCAGATCCGGGACATCTCACGGGAGCTGAGCGCCGCGCTGTCCGGCAACGAGGCCGCGGTGCGGTCCCTGCTGTCCACTGTGGACTCTTTCGTCGGCGCGATGGACTCGCACAAGGGCGAGATCACGCGCGCTCTCGAAGGGATGGACAAGCTCGCGTCCTCCCTGGAGGCGCGCAAGGGCGACATCGGCGAGGTGCTGGACGGGCTGGAGCCGGGTCTGCGGGTGCTGAACGACCAGCGCGGGCAGCTGGTCGGGCTGTTGAACGCGTTGCGCGAGCTGTCCGACGTCGCGGTGGACACGGTGAACCGCAGCCGTGACGACCTGGTGGCCGACCTGCGGGCGCTGGAGCCGACGTTGCGGCGGCTGGCCGAGTCCGGGCAGAACCTGCCGCAGTCGCTGGAGATGCTGCTGACGTTCCCGTTCACCGACGCCGTGCTCGACGGCATCAAGGGCGACTACCTCAACACCTACCTGACCCTGAAGCCCGGAGGGCGTTGATGATCACCCGGCGGATCCGGTTGCAGGTCGCGCTGTTCGCGGTCATCGCGCTGCTCGGCGTCACGTACGTGAGCGCGAAGTACGTCGGGCTCGTGGTGGTGGACGACGGCTACGCGGTCAGGCTGGAGCTGGCCCGCACCGGTGGCCTGTTCACCGGCGGCGAGGTGACGTACCGGGGTGTGCCGGTGGGCCGGGTCGGGCCGATCCGGCTGGGTGACGGGCAGGTCGAGGTCGAGTTGCGCATCGCGGCGGGCGCGCCGCCGATCCCGGTGGACCTGGAGGCGGTGGTCGCGAACCGCTCGGCGGTGGGCGAGCAGTACGTCGACCTGCGGCCGCGCCGGGACAGCGGGCCGTACCTGGGCGACGGTTCGGTGATCGAGCGGTCGCGGACCAGGCTGCCGCTGCCGGTGGAGCAGGTGCTGACCAGCCTGGACGACCTGGCGCGCTCGGTGCCGGTCGAGTCGCTGCGGACCGTCGTGGACGAGCTGGACCAGGCGTTGCGGGGCACCGGGCCGGATCTCCAGGTGCTGCTGGACGCCACGACCGAGTTCATCGGGACGGCCGGCGCGCACCTGCCGCAGACCACGCGGTTGCTCGACGACTCCGTCGCCGTGCTGCGGACCCAGCTGGACCACTCGGCCGCGATCAACTCGTTCGCCGACAGCGCGCTGCTGGTCGCGTCACGGCTGCGTGAGTCGGACGGCGACCTGCGGCGGCTGATCGGGGCCGTGCCGGGCGCGTCGGCGGAGGTGAGCGCCCTGCTGCGGGAGTCGGGGCCCAACCTCGGCATCGTGCTGGCCAACCTCCTGACCACGGCGGACGTCCTCGTCACCCGGCAGGGGGCGTTGGAGGAAGTCCTGGTGACCGTGCCGGACGCGGTGTCGGTGGGCGCGTCGACCGTCGCGTCCGGCCAGGCCCGGTTCGGCCTGGCGCTGACGTTCTTCGAACCCCCACCGTGCACCGCGGGCTACGAGGCCACCCCGCGCAAGAGCGGCCTGGACACGTCGGTCGGCCCGTTCAACACCGACGCCGCCTGCACCCTCCCGCGCGGCTCCGCCACCGGCGTCCGGGGCTCCCAGAACGCACCGCGCTAGTCCGGAACTCCGTCCAGGTCAACCTCGTCGGGCTCGTTCTCGAGGATGGCCACCATCTCGACCGGGATGTGGAACGCGAACGCCGTGACGCCGTTGTAGGCCGGGGTCAGCGCGGGCTCGACACCCTCTGCCACGATGCCGCGGCTCTGCAGCATGCGCGTGATGCGTGCGGTCGGTTTGGTGAAGCCTCGCAGCGACCGTTCGTCGTTGAACCCGCCGATCCGGTAAATCGTCTCGCGATCGATCCACCCCTCCTGTCTGGCCGCCTGACGGATGACCTCGGCTTGTGGTCGTTCCTCGAAGTCGAGCTGCCGGAGCAGCTCGGCCACGCCGGCGGGCGTCCAGGTCGCGCTCTCCTGGCTCTCGCTCACCCGCGCGACGTCGCTCACGGACTCGCTGCGCACCTCGACCTCGATCGCCGCCGCCCGTTTGAGGAGGTCGACGGGCCGCATCATGTAGAGCTGCTTGCCGGACGCGGCGGCGAACTGCTCCACCAGCTCGACGCGCGGACCGAGGAATTCCGACCGGTAACGCCACCACCAGTCCTCCTTCTCGTCACCGGTCACGAAGAGCAGGTCCGCGTCACGCCGCGCCGCCTCCTGGACCGCCTGCGCCCAGACGAGGTAGTCGCCGGCCGCGCCCTCGGGCAGGTTCGACTCGTCCTTGCCCGCGTCGAGGTAGCCGGGTGGCTCCTTCGCGGCGGCACGTCGTTTGCCCTCCTTGACCAGTTCGGTCCACCGGGTGGGCTCGGGCTTCGCGCCCACCTTGCCGCGCAGGAGCGCTTCCAACTGGTCGAGCACCGGCTCGCGTCCCGGCACCCCCGGCGAGTCGGGCGACGCCGGGGTGTGTGATCCGATGACGTCCACCAGGTCCTGGTGCAGCTTGGCGACCTTGCGCACGAGGTCGTCGCGCACCGCGTCGGCCAACGCCGTGGTCTTCGCCCACTGGTGCAACGCGTCGTCAGCGGCCCGCTGCTGCTTGCCCAGCGCGGTGAGCACCTGGTCGGTGGCCACCGCACGGCCTGCCAGCACGGTCAGCCGGTTGCGCCAGAACTCGCGCATCACCTGGTGCGGCACCCACAGCCGGTCACCCACCCCGCGCAGCAGGCCGAGCAGGTCGTCGCGCGTCGACTCGTTGTACCGGTACAGGTTGAGCAGGACGTTCGCGTCGACCACGACCAGCGCGGAGCGGAGGGCGTCGGCCAACTCGTCCTCGGACGGGCGGCGATAACCGGGGAAGGCGTCGTAGATCCCTAAGCTGCCATCAGCCTGCTCGACCATGTCCGGTAGATCGTCCTGGCGGCGGCCGGTGTTTCAGGCGGGGGAGACGTAGAACCAGGCGCCGTCCTCGCGGACGAAGCGGCTGTTCTCGTGCAGCTCGTCGCGGTGGCCCTGCCAGCGGTAATGGGCGCGGAACTCGACCGTGCCCGTCGTCTGGAACGGGGTGCCGCCGGTGTGCGAGAGGATCTCCAGGTGGGTCCAGCGCTGGTCCGGGTCCAGGTCCAGCGACGCCGGCCGGGTCGTCGGGTGCCACGTGGCCAGGAGGTAGTCCTCGTCGCCCACCGCGAACGCGCTGTAGCGGGAGCGCATGAGGGCTTCCGCGGTCGGCGCCTTGCGCCGCCCCTGGTGCAACGGGCCGCAGCACTCCTCGTAGGGCTCACCCCGGCCGCACGGGCAGCGGTCGCTCATCCCGGGGGCGGTCATTCCGGCCGGTCGCAGGCGGTGCGGCCGGAACGGTCGTAGCGCACCCACGCCAGCGCGTTCTCCGCCTCGCGGTCACCGGACGCCGCCTCCGCCGACAGCGACGCGTGCACCTGGTAGCGCAGGTCGGCGGGCACGGCCGGGTTGGTGAGCAGGTTCGCGCGGACCACCGGGCTCGGGTCGTCGGCGAGCGCCGCCAACGCCTCGGCGGGCGCGGACGGGTCGGTCGACAACGCCTCGCGCGCGGCGACGGACATCGGTTCGGTCACGTGCACAAGGATATAAGGAGAGCGGCTCCCCTCCCGTTGACTGCCAGTCGGGGAGGGGAGCCGCTTGAGGGCTGGGCTACGGCGTCAGCCGCACGCCACACCGTTCAAAGTGGGAGAAGTGAACGGTGGGGTACCGCCGCTGAAGCTCGCGTTGTAACCGATGGTCGCGGTACCACCGGTCGCGAGTCCGCCGTTCCAGGCCGCGTTGCCGACGCGGACGATGTCGCCGCCGTCGGTCCACGTCCCGTTCCAGCCCTGGGAAACGGTCACGCCGGGCGCGGAGAACGTCAGGGTCCAGCCGGTGAGGGCCGCGCCCCGGTTCTCGATGACGATCTCGCCGGTGTAACCGCCCGACCACTGGCTCACCACGCGGTGCGTCACCCTGCATCCGTCCCCTGGAGGCGGAGTGGTGGTCGTGGTGGAAGTGGTCGTGGAAGTAGTAGTGGTGGTGCTCGTGGTCGTGGAGGTAGTGGTGGACGTCGTCGTGGTGGTGGACGTCGGGCCGGCGGCGATGGCCAGGTCGTAGGCGCGCTGTGGCACGAACTGGCCCGCCTGTGCGATGCAGCCGTCGGCCTCGCCGGGCAGCTTGACCCAGAGGAACCCGGCGATGCGGGAGTCGCCGGTGCTGGTCGTGCTGGGCGTGCCGATGGCGCGCCCGGCGGGGTCGCACCACTCGGTGCCCAGCGGGCCGTTGCCGTTGCGGCTGGTGTCGATCACGGCGGTGAGCCTGCCGTCGCCGACGGCGTTGAGGATGTTCTTGGTGTAGGCCACCTCGTCGGACGTCCTGCGGTAGTTCGACACGTTCGACGCGATGCCGTCGGCGCTGTTGGAGATGTCGGCGGCGCGCAGCCGGTTGGCGGCCTCCGACGGGGACAGCCACGCCGAGTTGCCGATGTCGTAGTACACCTTGGCCTGCCCGGAACCCGACTTGAGCTTCTTGCCCGCGTAGGCCATCGACGCCCTGGTCTGGTTCTGCTGGTCGGCGCTCTGGCAGTTGCTCATGATCGGCAGTACGTCCGGTTCGAGCACGATCCACGCCGGCCGACCCGCCAGCCCCGCCGCGACCTCGTCCACCCAGGCGCGGTAGGCCTCGTGGGAGGGCGCGCCGCCGCCACTGGCGCCACCGCAGTCGCGGTTCGGGATGTTGTAGACCACCATGATCGGGATCTTCCCGGCCGACGCCGCCGCGCCGACGTAGGAGTTGACCTCCGAACGCACCGTCGAGGTGTTGGTGGTGGTGAACCACCGCGCCGCGGGAACCGAGGCGATCCGGTCCCGGATCACCGCCGCCCGCGAGTCGTTGGGGTTCTGCGCGACCCACCTCGCGGACGAGGTGTTCGGGTCGACGTAGAACGCCGAGTCGGCCGCCTGCGCGGTCGTCGCGCCGCCGCCGAGGACCAGGGCAACGGCGCTGGCCACCAGAGCGCTGGAGAGCGCGCCCGCCGCGGCCAGCCTCGCCTTGTGGCGTGGCCGTCGGACGTCGGTGCCGGATTCGTGGGCGTTGTGTGCTCGCATCGGAAGGTCCTCGCAGCGTCGGTGCTGAACGGGGGCGGACTTCGGCTGGGAGCGCTCCCAGGTGGCAGGACTGTAGCCAGTCGGAAACGGTGAAGAAAAGAGGTCGTGATCCACCGGTGACCCCCGCCGTTTCTCACGGTCCGTGAAGAGAACGCCGGATGAACAGTGCCTGAGACGGGTCAGCCGCCGACGAACGCGCGGTTCGCCACTGAGGGTGAGCATTTCCTGGGTCGACTGCTCCGATCAGGTTACTGAGACCCAGGTCACGGCGGAGTCGAAGTTGATGTCGAAAATTTGTCGAATTACGCCGTGCGGTCGCCGTGGCAATACGCCGAAAAGCTCATCACTGGTGCACGGAACCGGACATTCTTAGTCTGGGAACGCTCCCAGCACTCTCCCGGACCCTGTCCTCGCCCCGGAGGCAACGCAATGACGCGCACTCCCTCCCGACCTGTCGCGGTGGCCGCGACGACGGCCCTCCTGGCGGCCGTCGCCCTCGCCGCCACCGTGCTGGTGCCGCACCTGCGGCCGGTCGCCACCGCGCAGGTGGCGGCCCAGGCCGACCCGCGGGTCGAGCAGCTGCTCGCCCGCATGTCGCTGGACGACAAGGTCGGCCAGATGACCCAGGTCGACCGCGGCGCCCTCGGCTCCGCCGCGGACCTGGCCACCTACCGGATCGGCTCGCTGCTCTCGGGCGGCGGCTCCGCGCCGACGCCGAACACGCCCCAGTCGTGGGCCGACATGTACGACAACTTCCAGCGCACGGCCATGTCCACGCCGCTGGGCATCCCGCTCGTCTACGGCGTGGACGCGGTGCACGGGCACAACAACGTGCGCGGCGCGACGATCTTCCCGCACAACATCGGCCTGGGCGCCACGCGCGACCCCGGGCTGGTCCAGCGCATCGGCGAGGCCACCGCGAAGGAGGTCGCGGGCACCGGCATCGACTGGAACTTCGCGCCCTGCCTGTGCGTCGCGCGCGACGACCGGTGGGGCCGCACCTACGAGTCGTTTGGCGAGGTGCCGGAGATTCCCACCGCGATGACCAGCTACATCGACGGGTTGCAGGGCGCGACCCTCGGCGGCACGCCCGGCTCGGTGCTCGCCACCGCCAAGCACTTCATCGCCGACGGCGGCACGGCCGCGGGCGACGACCAGGGCGACGCCCGGATCACCGAGCAGGAGCTGCGCACGGTGCACCTGCCGCCGTTCAAGGCCGCCGTCGAGCGCGGCGTCGGCTCCGTGATGATCTCCTACAGCAGCTGGAACGGCGTCAAGGCGCACGGTCACCGCTACCTGATCACCGACCTGCTCAAGACCGAGCTCGGCTTCACCGGCTTCGTGGTCTCGGACTGGGCGGGCATCGACCAGATCGACGGCGCGACCGGGTTCACCGGCGCCGAGGTCGCCGCGGCGGTCAACGCGGGCATCGACATGGTCATGGTGCCGACCGACTACCGGCGGTTCATCAGCCTGCTCAAGGCCGAGGTGCAGGCCGGTCGCGTGAGCACGGCCCGCATCGACGACGCCAACCGCCGCATCCTGACCAAGAAGTTCGAGCTCGGCCTGTTCGAGCGCCCGCTCACCGACCGCTCGCTGACCTCGACGGTCGGCTCGGCCGCGCACCGCGACCTGGCCCGCCAGGCCGTGCGGCAGTCGCAGGTGCTGCTGCGCAACGACGGCGTGCTGCCGCTGGCCAAGTCCGGCCGGTACTTCGTCGCGGGCAAGTCGGCCGACGACATCGGCAACCAGAGCGGCGGCTGGACGATCACCTGGCAGGGCGGCAGCGGCAACACCACGCCCGGCACCACGATCCTCCAGGGCATCCGCGACCTGGTCGGCTCCGGCGCGTCGATCACCCACGACCGGTACGGCGCGGGCGTGGACGGCTCGTACGACGCGGCCATCGCGGTGGTGGGGGAGACCCCGTACGCCGAGGGGCAGGGCGACCGGCCGTACGGCCTCGGCCTGGACCGCGAGGACCTGGAGACGATCAACCGGCTCCGCTCGGCGGGCATCCCGGTGGTCGTCGTGCTGGTGTCCGGACGCCCGCTGGACATCGCGAACCAGGTCGGCGACTGGGACGCGCTGCTCGCCTCCTGGCTGCCCGGCACCGAGGGCCGCGGCGTGGCGGACGTGCTGTTCGGCGACTACAACCCGACCGGCAAGCTGCCCATGACCTGGATGAACAGCGGTTCGCAGCAGCCGATCAACGCCGGTGACGGCAAGGCCGCCCTCTACCCGCTCGGGCACGGCCTGAGCTACCGCCCCATCACCACCAGCACCACGCCGACCAGCACCACCACCTCGACGACGACCACCACCACGACCACGACGACCACGACGACCTCCGTGCCCCCGCCCGGCGGCTGCGTGGCCACGGCCCGCCTCGCCGGCTCCTGGCAAGGCGGGTTCCAGGCCGAGGTCACCGTCGCCAACACCGGAACCGCTCGGCTGAACGGCTGGACGGTCACCTGGACGAGGCCCGGCGACCAGACGATCAACTCGCTCTGGAACGGCACGCTGACCCAGTCCGGCACCTCGGTGTCCGTGGACGACGTCGGCTGGAACGGCACGCTCGCACCCGGGGCTTCGGGGTCCTTCGGGTACACCGCGAGCGGCTCGGCGGTCACGCCCGAGCTGACCTGCCGGGCGAGGTAGCGCCGAGCCGTGGTCACGTTCTGGGAGCGCTCCCCCACGCTGGGTCATTCGGTCCAGCGCCGGCCACCGTTCGGCGCAGAGGCGGGACGCCTGCAAGCCGAATTTGTCAAGGCTTTGTGGCTGAACCCTCTTTTCACGGTGTTTCGTTGCCGTTACAGTCCCGGACTGGGAGCGCTCCCAGAAACCTCCACCGCCCTGCCCCTCGGAGGCACCGCATGCGACGACGCATGTCCGGTGCGCTGGCCGGCACGCTAGCCGTGCTGGTCAGCGCCTTGACGCTGACCCCGTTCCAGCCGTCCGCGACGGCCGCGCCCGCGTTCAACTACGGCGAGGCCCTGCAGAAGTCGATCTGGTTCTACGACGCCCAGCGGTCCGGCGACCTGCCCGCGGACAACCGGGTGAACTGGCGCGGCGACTCCGCGCTGCGCGACGGCAGCGACGTCGGCCTCGACCTCTCGGGCGGCTTCTACGACGCGGGCGACCACGTCAAGTTCGGCCTGCCGTTCGCGGCCACGATGTCGATGCTGGCGTGGGGCGCGGTGGAGAACCGCGACGCCTACGAGAGCTCGGGCCAGCTGCGGCACCTGATGGCGAACCTCAAGTGGGGCACGGACTGGATCATCAAGGCCCACCCGTCGCCCAACGTGGTGTACGGGCAGGTCGGCAAGGGCGACGACGACCACAAGTGGTGGGGCGCGGCCGAGGTCATGCAGATGGCGCGCCCGTCGTACAAAGTGGACGCGTCCTGCCCCGGCTCGGACCTGGCGGGCGAGTACGCCGCGGCGATGGCGTCGGCCTCGATGGTGTTCAAGGCGACCGATCCCACCTACGCCGCCACGCTGCTGACCCACGCCAAGCAGCTCTACAGCTTCGCCGACACCTACCGCGGCAAGTACAGCGCCTGCATCACCGACTCGGCGAACTTCTACAACTCCTGGAGCGGCTACCAGGACGAGCTCGTGTGGGGCGCGATCTGGCTGTACCGCGCCACGGGCGACGCGAGCTACCTGGCCAAGGCCAAGGCGGAGTACCCGAAGCTGTCCACGGAGCCGCAGACCACCACGCGGTCCTACCGGTGGACCATCGCGTGGGACGACAAGTCCTACGGCGCCTACGTGCTGCTGGCCAAGCTGACCGGCGAGGCCGAGTACGTCGCCGACGCGAACCGGTGGCTGGACTACTGGACCACCGGCTACAACGGCAACCGGGTGCGCTACTCGCCGGGCGGCCAGGCGCACCTGGACACCTGGGGCTCGCTGCGGTACGCGGCCAACACCGCGTTCGTCGCGCTGGTCTACAGCGACTGGCTGCGCGAGCGCGACGCCGCGAGGGCGACCACCTACCACGACTTCGGCGCGCGGCAGATCAACTACGCGCTGGGCGACAACCCGCGCAACGCCAGCTACGTCGTCGGCTTCGGCGCCACCCCGCCGCGCAACCCGCACCACCGCACCGCGCACGGCGCGTGGGCCGACACCATGCAGGACCCCGTCACCAGCAGGCACGTGCTGTACGGCGCCCTGGTCGGCGGCCCCGGCACGAACAACGACTCCTACAAGGACGACCGCACCGACTTCGTCGCCAACGAGGTCGCGCTGGACTACAACGCCGGGTTCACCGGCGCGCTCGCCCGGCTCTACAAGGAGTACGGCGGCACGCCGCTGGCGAACTTCCCGGTCGCGGAGGCCACCGACGGCCCCGAGCTGACCGTGCAGGCCTCGGTCAACCAGAGCGCGACCGGCTTCACCGAGATCAAGGCGTTCGTGCTCAACAAGACCGCGTGGCCCGCCCGGATGTTCAACGGCTCGCTGCGCTACTACTTCACCCTCGACGGCGCCACCACGCCCGACCAGGTCACCGTCACCACGAACTACAACCAGTGCGGCACGCCGGGCGCGCCCAAGCAGCACAGCGGCTCGGTGTACTACGTGGACGTGCCGTGCCCCGGCGTGTACCCCGGCGGCCAGTCCGCGCACAAGCACGAGGTCCAGTTCCGCATCACCAGCGCCGGCACCTGGGACCCGTCCAACGACTGGTCGTACGAGGGCCTGGGCACAGGCAACACGGTCGCGCTGACCGACCGCGTGGTGCTCGTGCAGGACGGCCAGGTGCAGTGGGGCAAGGAGCCCGGTCCGGCGGTGGTGGACCGCGAGGCGCCCACCGTCCCCACCGGGCTGCGGGCGGTCGCCGGTCCGAACAACACCTTCACCCTGGGCTGGAACGCCTCCACCGACAACGTCGGGGTGGCCGGCTACGACGTGCTGCGGGCGGACGGCACGGTCGTAGGTGCCACGGCCACCCCGACGTTCCCCCTCTCCGGCCTCGCGCCGGGCTCGCACTCCTTCTCGGTGCGGGCCAAGGACGCGGCGGGCAACGCGTCGGCGGCGAGCACGCCGATCGTGATCACCGTGGCGGACAACGGCGACCGCGAGGCGCCGACCGTCCCGGGTGGACTGACCGCCTCCGCGATCACGAGCACCGGCGCGACGATCACGTGGACCGCCTCCAGCGACAACAACGCCGTGGTGGGCTACGACATCGTCCGCCCGGACGGCTCGGTCGCGGCCACCACGACCGGCGTGAGCCACCAGTTGACCGGCCTCACCGCCGACACCGCCTACACCTTCGCCGTCCGAGCCCGGGACGCCGCCGGCAACGTCTCCGCCGCGAGCACCGCGGTGACGTTCCGGACCACGCCGGGCGGCGTGAGCGGCCCGGTCGCCGTGCAGCAGCGCGGCAACGGCTCGGCGAGCGCCAACCAGATCGGCGCGACGCTCGCCGTGGTCAACCGCGGCGCCACGGCGGTCGACCGGTCCACCGTCACCCTCCGGTACTGGTTCACCGGTGACACCGCCAACGCCAACTACCAGGTGTTCTGCGACTGGGCGGTGGTCGGCTGCGCCAACGTGCGCGCCACCGTCGTGAAGCTGCCGAACGCACGGCCGGGCGCGGACTCCTACCTCCAGGTGTCCTTCACCGCGGGCACGCTCGCCGCGGGCGCGAGCACCGGCGACATCCAGTTGCGGGTGGCCAAGTCCGACTGGTCGACCTTCAACCAGGCCGACGACCACAGCTACCGGGTGAGCGCGACCCTCACCGACTTCGACCGGGTGACCGCCTACACCGGCGGAACCCTCGCCTGGGGCACGGAGCCCTAGCACCCAGACTCGGCACGGGACGTTCTGCGCGCCCAGGCGTCCCGTGCCGACTCCACTCCGCCCCGCCCTTTCAAGCTCGCGGGTCAATGGCTGATCCGTGCAGGAGGAGGACGCATGAGGTACCGCACCAGAGCGGGACGGTTGCGCACCGGTCCGCTCGCGCTGATGGCCGCGGCGGCAACTGCCGCGGGTGTTATGCCGTTCGTCGCGCCGGTGGCGAACGCGGCCGTGGCTTGCACGGTCAACTACCAGGTCACGAACCAGTGGCAGGGTGGCTTCGGCGCCAGCGTGTCCATCCGCAACGAGGGCGACCCGGTGAACAACTGGCGCCTCACGTGGACCTTCCCGGATGGGCAGCGCGTCCAGCAGGGCTGGAACGGCACCTTCTCGCAGAGCGGCGCCGCGGTCACCGTGGCGGCGCCGGGTTGGGCGCCGAACCTCGGCACGGGCGCCACCGTCACGCCGGGCTTCAACGGCTCGTGGACCGGCCAGAACCGGCCGCCCACGGACTTCGCCCTCAACGGCACCCGCTGCACCGGGCCGAACGTCAACGCCGACCCGACGGTGTCGCTGACCTCGCCGACGCCCGCGCAGACGTTCCAGTCCGGCCAGGCGGTCCCGCTGGCGGCCACCGCGGCCGACACCGACGGCACCGTGTCCAAGGTCGAGTTCCTGGCCGACGGCGTGGTCGTCGCGACCGACACGAGCTCCCCGTACACGGGTTCGTGGACCGGCGCGACCGTGGGCGAGCACGCGATCGTGGCCCGCGCGACGGACGACAAGGGCGGCATCGGCAACTCCAGCATCGCGAGCATCCGCGTCATCGCGGGTCAGGCGATCCAGGCCAGCCCGGCGTCGCTGACCGTGCGGCAGGGCGGCACCGGCACCTTCGGCGTCTCCCTGGCCACCGCGCCGACCGCGAACGTGACGGTCACCGTGGCGCGCTCGGGCGGCAGCACCGACCTCACGGCCGGTCCCGTGTCGCTGACGTTCACGCCGTCCAACTGGGCGACCAAGCAGAACGTCACGGTCACCTCCGCGGCCAACGGCGGCGAGCTGGGCACGGCCACGTTCACGGCGAGCGCCACCGGCGCGGCCGCGGCGACGGTCGAGGTCCGCGAGACCAGCGCCGACACCTCGCCGTTCGAGCAGGAGTTCCTGGACCTCTACGCCAAGATCAACGACCCGGCGAGCGGCTACTTCCGCACCTTCTCCGATGGCCTGAAGGTGCCGTACCACTCGATCGAGACGCTGATGGTCGAGGCGCCGGACCACGGTCACCAGACCACGTCCGAGGCGTTCAGCTACTACCTGTGGCTCGAGGCCAGCTACGGCAAGATCGTGGGTGACTGGGCGCCGTTCAAGAAGGCCTGGGCCTCGATGGAGAAGTACATCATCCCGGCCAAGGCGGACCAGCCCACCAACGACAAGTACGACGCCTCCAAGCCGGCGACGTACGCGCCGGAGCACCCGCGGATGGACCAGTACCCGTCGGTGCTGGACTCCGGCGTGCCGGTGGGTCGCGACCCGATCGCGGCCGAGCTGAAGTCGGCCTACGGCAACAGCGACATCTACGGCATGCACTGGCTGCTCGACGTCGACAACACCTACGGCTTCGGCCGGTGCGGCGACGAGTCGGACGCGGCGCCCGCGTACATCAACACCTACCAGCGCGGTTCGTCGGAGTCGGTGTGGGAGACCATCCCGCAGCCGTCCTGCGACACCTTCGCGCACGGTGGCCCCAACGGCTTCCTCGACCTGTTCACCAAGGACGCCAGCTACGCCAAGCAGTGGAAGTACACCAACGCCCCGGACGCCGACGCGCGTGCGGTGCAGGTGGCCATGCTGGCGCAGGAGTGGGCGACCGAGCAGGGCAAGGCCAGCGAGGTCGCGCCCGAGCTGGAGAAGGCCGCCAAGATGGGCGACTACCTCCGCTACGCCATGTTCGACAAGTACTTCAAGAAGATCGGCAACTGCACCAGCCCCAGCTGCGCGGCCGGTACCGGCAAGGACAGCGCGCACTACCTGATGTCCTGGTACTACGCGTGGGGTGGCGCGACCGACACGTCCGCCGGTTGGGCGTGGCGCATCGGTGACGGCGCGTCGCACCAGGGCTACCAGAACCCGCTCGCGGCCTACGCGTTGGCGAACGTGCCCGCGCTGAAGCCGAAGTCGGCGACCGGCCAGCAGGACTGGGCCACGTCGATGACCCGCCAGCTGGAGCTGCTGCAGTGGCTCCAGTCGGCCGACGGCGCCATCGCCGGTGGTGTCACCAACAGCTGGGAGGGTTCCTACAGCGCGCCGCCTTCGGGCACGCCGACCTTCTACGGCATGTACTACGACGCCCACCCGGTGTGGCGCGACCCGCCGTCGAACCGCTGGTTCGGCTTCCAGGCGTGGCAGATGGAGCGCACCGCCGCCCTGTACGAGAAGACCGGCAACGCGACGGCCAAGAAGATCCTCGACAAGTGGGTCCCCTGGGCCATCGCGAACACCACCGTCGGCACCGGCGGCCAGTTCCAGATCCCGAACGACCTGACCTGGACGGGCGCTCCGGACAACTGGAACGCCACCAACCCCGGCGCCAACGCGGGCCTGCGCGTCACGGTCGACAACCACAGCCAGGACGTCGGCATCGCCGCGTCCTACGCCAAGACGCTCCTCAACTACGCGGCCAAGTCGGGCAACGCCCAGGCGAAGACCGTCGGTGAGGGCCTCTTGACGGCGATGTTGTCGCACAAGGACGACAAGGGCATCGCGGTGCCGGAGCAGCGCAAGGACTACAACCGCTTCGACGACGTCTACAACACGTCGACGCGTGAGGGTCCTTACGTTCCGTCGGGCTGGTCGGGCGACATGCCCAACGGCGACCAGATCAAGCCCGGTGTGTCCTTCGTGGACATCCGCTCGATGTTCAAGCAGGACAAGGACTGGCCGAAGGTCCAGGCGTACCTGGACGGCGGCCCCGCGCCGACCTTCACCTACCACCGGTTCTGGGCGCAAGCTGAGATCGCCACGGCGTTCCAGCTGCACGTGGAGCTGTTCGGGTAGACCCGCGAAGGTCGCCGACACCCCCCTCACGACGTGGTGAGGGGGGTGTTCGGCGTGTCCCGGGACGTCGCGATCGTCGACCGCGTCCGGACGTGGGCCTCGCCGGCGGAACGACCTTCGAACTTCGGTGTTGACTCCGGCGAGAGAGCTGTGCCACATTTCTGGCACCCCGCCCCGCTGACCTCGGTCGGCGGCGTTGTCGCAGCGATCGAAACGATTCGATTCAGTGAGCTGCACCTTCGAACAATTCGACGAGCGCGAGAGGTGTGCCGTGGACCCGCTGCCGTTCCGCGACCCGGGTCTGCCGGTCGAGGACAGGGTGACCGACCTGCTCGGCCGGCTGACCGACGAGGAGAAGGTGGCGCTGCTGCACCAGCACCAGCCTGCCGTGCCGAGACTGGGGTTGGCGGCGTTCCACACGGGCATGGAGGTGCTGCACGGCGTCGCGTGGAACGGCGTGGCGACCGTGTTCCCGCAAGCGGTCGGGCTGGGTTCCTCGTGGGACACCGAGCTCGTGCGGCGGGTCGGCGAGGCCGTCGGCGTGGAGGCGCGGGGCTTCCACCACCGGGACCCGGTCGCGCACGGGCTGAACGTGTGGGCGCCGGTGGTGAACCCGTTGCGCGACCCGCGCTGGGGCCGCAACGAGGAGGGCTACTCCGAGGACCCGACGCTGACCGCCGCGATGGGCACGGCGTACGCGAGCGGTCTGCGCGGCGACCACCCGCGCTACCTGCGGACAGCGCCGACGTTGAAGCACTTCCTGGGCTACAACAACGAGGACGACCGCTGCGTCACCTCGTCCGACCTCCGGCCGAGGGTGCTGCACGAGTACGAGCTGCCGTGCTTCCGGGGCCCGGTCGAGGCGGGCGCGGCGGTGGCGGTGATGCCGTCGTACAACCTGGTCAACGGCCGTCCCGCGCACCTGAGCCCGTTGATCGAGCAGGAGTTGCGGACGTGGGCGCCGGACGGTCTCGCGGTCGTCAGCGACGCCTACGCGCCCTCGAACGTGGCCGGGTTGCAGGCGTACCTGCCGACGCAGGCCGAGGGGCACGCGGCGTTGCTGAACGCGGGCCTGGACAGCTTCACCGACCAGGACGCCGACCCGACGTTGACGGTCGAGAGCGTCACCACGGCGATCAAGGACGGCCTGCTGGACCGGGCGGTGGTGGAGCGGGCCGTGGGCCGGGTGCTCGCGCTGCGGTTCCGGCTCGGCGAGTTCGACCCCGCGCCCGGGGACCGGGACGACCCGGCGGACGTCAACCCCTACCGGGCCATCACCTCCGACGTGATCGGCACGCACGGCGGGCTGGCGCTGGAAGCCGCGCGGCAGGCGGTCGTGCTGCTGCGCAACGAGTCCGCGCTGCCGTTGGCGCGCGGCACGAAGCTGGCCGTCATCGGCACGCACGCGGACGCGGTGTTCGAGGACTGGTACAGCGGCACCCCGCCGTACCAGGTGACCGTCCGAAGGGGACTGGAGGAGTTCGCCTCCTCCGTCGCCTACGTCGAGGGGGTCGACCGGATCGCGCTGCGCGCGGCGGACGGCCGCTACCTCGGCGTGCGCGGCGGCGTCGTGGGCCTGGGGGAGCGGGCGCTGTTCGACCGCTTCGACTGGGGCGACGGCGTGTGGACGTTGCGGGACGTGGGTTCCCGCCGCTACCTGGGCGTGGCGGAGGACGGCTCGCTGGTCGCCACGGCCGCGACGCCGGGCGGCTGGGACGTGCGCGAGCTGTTCGAGCCCAGGCTCACCGACGGCGGTGTGGTGCTGCGCAACACCGTCGGCGGAGACGACGACCCGGCAACGCTGGACGGCAGCGGTGCTCGACTGGACAGCACCCCCTTCGAGATCGAACGCGTGGTGGACGGGATCGCCGCCGCCGCGGAGGTCGCCGCGCGGGCCGACACCGTCGTGCTGGTGCTGGGCAACGACCCGCACATCAACGGCCGCGAGACCGAGGACCGCACCACGCTGCGCCTGCCGTCGCTCGACCTGGTGCGCGCGGTGCGGGAGGCGAACCCGAACACGGTGCTGGTGCTCGTGAGCAGCTACCCGTACGCGCTGGACGGCGAGGAGGAGCACCTGCCGGGCATCGTGTGGACCGCGCACGGCGGGCAGGAGCAGGGCCGGGCCGTCGCGGAGGCGTTGTTCGGCGCGTTCTCCCCGTCGGGCAGGCTCACCCAGACCTGGTACCGGTCCGACGACGACCTGCCGGACATCTTCGACTACGACATCATCCGGGCCGGCGCCACGTACCTGTACTTCACCGGCGAGCCGCTGTTCCCGTTCGGCCACGGCCTGTCCTACACCGAGTTCGAGTACTCCGACCTCACGTGGGCCGACGGCGTCGCCACGGTCTCGGTCACGAACACCGGTGACGTCGCGGGCGCGGAAGTCGTGCAGCTGTACGCCGCGGCGCTCGACTCGCGGGTGCGGCTGCCGGTGCGCAGGCTCCAGTCGTTCCACCGGGTCCACCTCGAGCCGGGCGGGACGGCGGTGGTCGAGCTGCGGTCGGACCAGCTGTGGCACTGGGACGTCGTCACCGGCCGCCGGGTGGTCGAGGCCGGTCGGTACGAGCTGCTGGCCGGGGCGTCCTCGCGGGACGTCCGGGCCCGGCTGCTGGTCGACGTGCCGGGGGAGGTGCTCGTGCCGCGCACGGGTGCGTTGCCCGCCTTGGACTTCGACGACTGCGACGGCGTGCGACTCGTGGACGACGAGGTCGTGTTCACCCGCGAGGGCGCGTGGATCTCCTTCGAGGACGTGACACCCGGGTCGCGGTCCGCGCCACCGGGCACCCGGATCTCGGTCGACGGCACGTCGCTGGTGCTCACCGCCGACACGGCCGGCGTGCGCGTGCGGGAGGTGCGCTGACGTGGTCACCATCGCCGACGTCGCGCGGCACGCCGGGGTCGCGCCCAGCACCGTGTCCTACGTGCTCACCGGCCGCCGCTCGATCTCCACGGCCACCAAGGCGAGGGTCGAGGCGAGCGTGCGGGCGCTGGGCTACCACCCGCACGCGGGCGCCAGGTCGCTGGCCAGCAACCGCGCCAACGTGCTCGCGCTCGTGCTGCCGATGCGCGAGGGCATGCACATGCCGGTGCTGATGCAGTTCGTCGTCGCGGTCGCCAACGCGGCCCGCCGGCACGACCACGACGTGCTGCTGGTGACCGCGGACCAGGGCGCGGCGGGCCTGCGCCGGGTGGCGGGCAGCGCCCAGGTCGACGGGCTGCTCGTGATGGACGTGGAGATGCACGACGAGCGCGTGCCCGTGCTGCGGGACCTGGACCGGCCGTCGGTGCTGATCGGCTTCCCCGCCGACGCGGCCGGGTTGACGTGCGTGGACCTGGACTTCGCCGAGGCGGGTTCGCGGTGCGTGGACCACCTGGCCGACCTCGGGCACACCTACGTGGCGCTGGTCGGCGCGCCGCGCGCGGTCTACCAGCGCGACACCGGTTTCGCGCACCGGACCATGGCCGGGTTCAGCGCGGCGGCGATGCGGCGCGGCGTCTCCTCGACCACGCTGCCCACGGAGACCGACCACGAGTCGGTGCGGGCGGCCATCACCGGCCTGCTGGAGCGCCACCCCGCGGTGACGGGCCTGGTGGTGCACAACGAGGCCGCGTTGCCGTCGGTGGTCGAGGTGCTGCGGTCGCTGGGCCGCAAGGTGCCCGACGACATCGCCGTGATCGCGATCTGCCCGGACGACCAGGCCGAACGGCTGACACCGGCGCTGACCTCGGTGGCCGTGCCCGCCGAGCAGTTGGGCCACCACGCGGTGGCGCTGCTGATGGCCAAGCTGGACCGGACACCGACCCCGCCGCTGACGTTACTGCCCCCGAGGCTGACCGAACGGGCCAGCACGACCCGCTGACGGCCGCCCGTCCGCGATCGGCTCGGCGACGCCCGGGAAGTCGGGCGTCGCCGACGTGCCGCCGCCGCTACCCTCCGGTGGATGAGCGACAACCACGTCGTGGTCATCACCACCACCGACAGCGAGGACGCGGCCGGCGCGTTGGCGAAGGCGATCGTGGGGGCGCGGCTCGCGGCGTGCGTGCAGATCAGCGGCCCGGTCCGCAGCGTCTACCGGTGGGAGGGCGCGGTCAACGACGACCGCGAGTGGCAGCTCTGGATCAAGACCGCCTACGACCGGGTGGACGAGCTGACCGAGTTCGTGACGGCGCGGCACACCTACGACGTGCCCGAGGTGCTGGCCCTGCCCGTGCTCGGCGGCAACCCCGACTACCTGGCGTGGCTCACCGAGGAGACCCGACCGCCCACGTGACGGGTGGCGGCCCGCGCCCCGCGGACCGCCACCCGGTGTTCACCTGGTCTCGGTCGTCGCCCGAGCGCGTTCTTCGGCGCGTTCCGCGGCCAGCGACGCGCGGAACGCCTTCAGCTCCCGCTTGACCACCGGCGCGAGCAGGTACAGGCCGATGATGTTGAACAGCGCCAGCGTGAACAGCACCGCGTCGGCGAAGTCCAGCACGCTGCCCAGCGTGAGCACCGAGCCGACCACGATGAACGCGCAGAAGATCACCCGGTAGGCGGTCTCGCTGCCCTTGCTCTTGCCGAACAGGTAGACCCACGCCTTCTCGCCGTAGTAGCTCCACGTGATGATCGTGGACACGGCGAACAGGACGACGGCCACCGTCAGCACGTACGGGAACCACGGCAGCACGGTGCCGAAGGACTCCGAGGTGACCGTGACGCCGTCCGGGCGCGGTCCGCCCGCCGCGACCGTGGCCTGGGCGTCCTTCCAGAACTGGGTCTGCGCCACGACGATGGTCAACGCGGTCATCGTGCAGATGACCACGGTGTCGATGAACGGCTCGAGCAACGCCACGTAGCCCTCGGTCACCGGGCGGCGGGTCTTCACCGCGGAGTGCGCGATGGACGCCGAGCCGAGGCCGGCCTCGTTGGAGAACGCGGCCCGCTGGAACCCGACGATCAACGCGCCGACAGCGCCTCCCGCGACGCTGTCGGCGCTGAACGCGCCCGAGACGATCTGGCCGATCGCGTCCGGGATCGTGGTGACGTTCAGCAGGATGACGACGAGGCAGCCCGAGACGTAGAGGATCGCCATCGCGGGCACCAGCTTGCCGGTGACGCGGCCGATGGACTTGATGCCGCCGATGATGACCGCGCCGACGACCAGCGCCAGGACGATGCCGAAGACGAGCGCCGCGCCGTCGCCGCCGAGGAAGCCGTCCGCGCCGCCGGTCACCGAGCGGAGCTGCGCGAACGTCTGGTTGGCCTGGAACATGTTGCCGCCCGCGATCCCGAAGAACAGGATCATGATCGCGGCGCCGGCGGCGAGCACCCGGCCGACACCGCGCCCGGCCGCGTTGGGGAAGCGCTCCGCCAGGCCCTTGCGCAGGTAGTGCATGGGACCGCCGGACACCGAGCCGTCCGCGTGCACGTCCCGGTACTTCACGCCCAGCGTGCACTCGACGAACTTCGTGCACATGCCGAGCAGGCCGCACACGATCATCCAGAACGTCGCGCCCGCGCCGCCGATGGTCACCGCGACGCCGACACCGGCGATGTTGCCCAGGCCGACGGTGCCCGACACGGCCGAGCTGAGCGCCTGGAAGTGGCTGATCTCGCCGGGGTCGTCCGGCTTGCTGTGCTTGCCGCGCACGATCCGCAGCGCGGTGCCGAAACCGCGCAGCTGGATGACGCCGAAGTACGTGGTGAAGATCGCGGCGGCCAGCACCAGCCAGCCGACGATCCACGGGAACGTCACGCCGAAGACCGTGACCTCGGCGAAGATGAAGCCCGAGACGGCCTCCGAGACCGGCGTGAAGGCGTTGTTGATCACCTCCTCGACCGTGGACAGCGTGCCGCCCTCGGCGGCGAGGACGGTAGGCGGCGGTGGCAAGGGTGGACTTGTGGTCATGAGCGGGTAGTTGACCGGATGCGGTGAGTCCGGAGAAAGTGGACTTGAGCATTTCTTTAGGTTCGGTTCACCTCCGTGACCGACCGCGTGCACCGAACGCGGTGATCAGGTCCGCCCTCGGCCGCCCGCTCACCGGGCCGCCCGCTCACCGGGCCGCCCGCTCACCGGGCCGCCGCTCACCGGGCCGCCGCTCACCCCGGCCGAAGCCGACCGCCTGCCCACCCCGCCCGGCCTCCGCCCTCACGTGACGTCCGGGCGGTTTGGCGGGTCGGTCCCGGGTCACCCCTCGGGCATGTCCTCCACCCCAGCCCACGACCTGTACCGGCGGTGGCTCGACGAGCTGTGGAACGGCGGCCCCGACGCCGCCGAGCGGCTGGTCGGCGCGGACTTCGTCGGGCACTGGCCCGACCGCGACGTGACCGGACCCGCCGAGCTCGCCGCCGTCGTCGGCGAGACCCACGCGATGTTCAGCGACCTGTCCTTCACCCTCGACGTCGGCCCCATCGTCGAAGGCGACCTCGTCGCGGCCCGCTGGACCGGCCGGGGCCGGACCGCGGACGGGCGGGCGAGCTTCCTCGGCAACGACATCCTGCGGGTCCGGGACGGCCTGTTCGTCGAGTACTGGGTCGCCACCCGGGCGCGGAGCTGACGACCGCCCGGCGCGGCTCACCGCGGCGGCCGACCGTCCAGGAACGCCGTGATCAGCGCGGCGCCGGTGGCGGCCAGCCAGGCGCGCAGGTCGAGCAGCCCGGGGCGCAGCCTGCGGGTGGCCGCGACGTCGGCTCGGTAGCCGCGCTCGTTCAGCCACTCGTTGGCGTGCGCGAAGTCCTCGCCGATCCGCCTGACGGCCTCGATCGGGACCTGCTCGTAGGGCAGCTCGCGCCCGGTGGCCGCCGAGATCGCGGCGGCGATCCCGACCGGCGTGACCTCGTCCCCGGCCAGGTCCTGCGCGCGGCCGATCCACTCGTGCGGCTCGGCGAACGCCGCCGCGACGAACGCGGCCACGTCGTCCACCGCGATGAGCTGCTGCGGCACGTGCGGCGCGAGGCCGGTGGACACCGTGCCGCCCCGCAGGGCGTAACCGCCGGTGAAGTTCTCCATGAACGACACCGGGCGCAGGACCGTGGCGGGCAGGCCGAGGGCGGCGACGTGCCGTTCGATCCGGTGCTTGCTGACGACGTTGACCGGCAGCACCTCGGTGGCGTGGCGGCCCGCGCCGGCCACCGAGCTGAACACGAAGTGCCCGACACCGGCTTTCCGGGCGGCTTCGGCGACGTTGACGCCCCAGCGGACCTCGTCGTCGGCGCCGAACCCCGGCGGGGTGCCGGGCGAGCCGACCGTCGGCTGCACGCTGAACACCCCGTGCGCGCCGTCCATCGCGGCGACCAGCGAGTCCACGTCCTCCATGTCGGCGCGCACCAGCGGCGCCGGCGACCGCCCGGCCCTCGCCGGGTCGCGGGTCAGCGCGCGGACGCGCCACCCGTCCGCCAGCAGCCGTGCCGTCACCGCACGGCCCTGCGTGCCGGTCGCGCCGACCACCGCGATCGTCCTGTCCACAGTTCTCCTCCGTAACCGGGGTGGGCCCCCGTTTGCTGCCCGGTACGATATGGAGGACCACCCCACTTGGTCCAGTGCCTTTCGGGAGGAGCCGTCCGATGCGGGCCGACGCGCGCCGGAACCGGGAGCGGATCGTCGAGGTCGCCGGGGTCGCGATCGCCGAGCAGGGCGCGGACGCGTCGCTGGAGGAGATCGCCCGTCGGGCGGAGGTCGGGTCGGCCACCCTGCACCGGCACTTCCCGACCCGTCAGGCGCTGCTGGAAGCGGTGTTCACCGACCGGGTCGAGGCGTTGTGCGACCAGGCCCGCGCCCTGGCCGCCGACCTGGCACCCGGACCCGCCCTGGTGGCCTGGCTGCGCGCGGTCGGCGGGCACGCGGCGGCGAACCGGGGCCTGGCCGCGTCACTGCTGCGCGGCGCGGACCCGTCCCTCGGCCGCACGTGCCACGCGATGATCACCGCGG
Organism: Actinosynnema sp. NPDC037264; assembly: GCF_055603705.1. Taxonomy (NCBI): domain Bacteria; kingdom Bacillati; phylum Actinomycetota; class Actinomycetes; order Pseudonocardiales; family Pseudonocardiaceae; genus Actinosynnema; species Actinosynnema sp. NPDC037264. Next base: position 31,297 of record NZ_JBVJVK010000008.1, read on the forward strand.
CCGGTGACGGACTGCTGGCGGCGGCCCGCCGTGCGGGCGACGTGCGCGCCGACGTGCCGATCGTGGACCTGCTCAAGCTGGCCAACGCCGTCGCGCTGGCCGCGGAGGGCGAGCCGGGCGAAGCCGACCGCCTGCTCATCCTGGCGCTGACCGGCATCCACCCCGGGCCGCGACCGTGACCACCGAGCGGGTCAGATCCCCAGCCGCCGCCGGAGCAGGGTGGCCGTGTGCACGGGTTCGGCGTCCGACCCGTGCCGGACCTGCGTGCGGCAGCTGAAGCCGTCCGCCACGACCGCGGTGCCCGCGTCGGCGGCCCGCACGGCCGGGAACAGGGTCAGCTCGCCCACCGCCATCGACACGTCGTAATGCCCGCGCTCGAAGCCGAAGTTGCCTGCCAGCCCGCAGCACCCCTCCAGCACCGACGCGCTCACCCCGGTCCTGGCCAGCAGCTCCCGGTCCGCGTCCAGGCCCAGCTCCGCGTACTGGTGGCAGTGCGGCTGCACGACCGCCCGCACGCCGTCGCCCGCCACCGGCTCCAGCAGCGGCGACACGTGCTCGGCGAACGTGCGCACCGACTCCGCCAGCCGCACCACGTCCGGGTCGTCGCCCGCCACCTCCAGCGCGTCGGACCGCAGGAACGCCGTGCAGCTCGGCTCCAGCCCCACCACCGGCACGCCGTCGCGCGTCCACGGCCGCAGCACGCGGGCCGTCCGCCGCACCACCCGCCGCGCCACGCCCACCTGGCCGGTGGAGAACCACGTCAACCCGCAGCACACCGCGCCCCGCGGCACCTCGACCGCCTGACCCGCGTGCCCGAGCACCGCCGCCGCGTCGAACCCGATCCCCGGCTCGAAGTGGTTGGTGAACGTGTCCGGGAACAGCAGCACCCGATCACCACCGCCACCACCGGCGAACCGCGACTGGAACGACCGCACCGGCGTCGGCAGCGGCCGTTCCGGCGCCACGCCGCCGAACCTCCCCAGCCGCGCGGTGAGCCCGTTCACCAGCCGCAACCGCAGCCACAGCGGCAACCAGCCCATCGAGTAGTGCGCCGCGGGCCGCACCCGTCCCCGGTAGTGGTGGTGCAGGAACTCCGCCTTGTAGGTGGCCATGTCCACGTCCACCGGGCAGTCCCGCTTGCACCCCTTGCAGCCCAGGCACAGGTCCAGCGCGTCGCGGACCTCCTCGGACCGCCACCCGCCGCGCACCACCTGGCCGCCGAGCATCTCGAACAACAGCCGCGCCCGCCCGCGCGTGGAGTGCTTCTCCTCCTTCGTCACCCGGTAGCTCGGGCACATCACCCCGCCGGAGGTGTTCAGGCACTTGCCCACGCCGACGCACCGCCGCGTCGCCGCCGCCAGGTCACCGCCGTCGGCGGGCAGCGCGAGCTTCGCCCTGGTCGGGATCACCGGTGGCGCGACCAGCACCCGCAGGTCCTCGTCCAGCTTCGCGGGCGCCACGATCCGGCCCGGGTTCATCCGGTTGTCCGGGTCGAGCGCCGCCTTGAACCGCCCGAACGCCTCGATCGCGGCCGGCGGGTACATCCGGGGCAGCAGCTCCGAACGGGCCTGCCCGTCGCCGTGCTCGCCGGACAACGACCCGCCGTGCGCCACCACCAGGTCCGCCGCGTCCTCCAGGAACGACCGGTGCCCGCGCCGGAAGTCGAAGTCGATCCGCACGTGCAGGCAGCCCTCGCCGTAGTGCCCGTAGGTGACGCCGCGCCTGCCGTGCCCGGCCAGCAACGCGTCGAACTCCCGCAGGTAGGCGCCCAGCCGCTCGGGCGGCACGGCCGCGTCCTCCCACCCCGACCACGCCTCGCCGCCGTCGGCCATCCGCGTCGCCAGCCCCGCGCCGTCCTCCCTCACCCGCCACAGCGCGCGCTGCCGTGCCGGATCGGTCACCACCACCGAGTGCGGCGCGAGCGCGGCGGCCCGGTGCGCGACCGCGTCCTCCGCCGTCTCGACGAACAGCCAGCTCTCGCCGCGCGGCAGCAGCCGCCGGGACTCGCCGGCCGCCCGCGCCAGCTCGGCGTTGAGGCCCTCGATGGTGAGCACGTCCAGCTCGCGCAGCTGCGGGGCCAAATCGGCGGCGTCGTAGGGACCGTCGAAGCCGAGCACGGCCAGCACCCGGCGCGGCGGGGCCTGCACCAGCCGGACCGTCGCGCCGAGCACGGTCGCGCACGTGCCCTCCGAGCCGACCAGCGCCCTGGTCAGGTCCGGCAACGCGTCCAGCCGGTAGCCGGACACCCGGCGGTCCAGCGCGGGGAACCACGCCGGGTCCACCTCGGGCAGGTCGAGCGGCGGGGGAGTGCGGGTGTCGAACCGGCGGCCGTCGGCCAGCAGCACGTCGAGGGCGCGCACGTTGTCGCTGGTCTTGCCCCACGCGACGGAGTGCGCGCCGCACGCGTCGTTGCCGATCATGCCGCCGAGCGTGCAGCGGGAGTGGGTGGACGGGTCGGGCCCGAACACCAGCCCGTGCGGCCGGGCGGCGTCGTTGAGCCGGTCCAGCACCACGCCGGGCTGCACCACCGCGACCCGCTCGACCGGGTCCACCGAGATCACCCGGTCGAGGTACCGGGAGAAGTCGATCACCAGGCCGGCGCCCGCCGAGTTGCCCGCGATCGACGTGCCGGCGCCACGGTTCGTGATCGGCACGCCGTGCTCGACCGCCACCCCGACCGCCGCCACCACCCCGTCCACCGACCGGGGTCGCACGACGACCAGCGGCACGTGGCGGTAGTTGGACGCGTCGACGGAGTACAGCGCGCGGTCGCCGGGGTCGGCGAGCACGTCGCCGTCCACCGCGACCCGGAGGTGTTCGACGAAACCGGTCACCGCCCGATTGTGATCCACCCCCGGCCAATGGTGGCGTACTTAGGGGTAGGGGATAGCCTCGCCCCGCATCAACCAGCAGCGATGGGAGCAAGCGTGTCGAGGTCGGTTCTGGTCACCGGGGGCAACCGGGGCATCGGTCTGGCGATCGCGCGGGCGTTCGCGGCGCAGGGCGACAAGGTCGCGGTGACCCACCGCGGCTCCGGCGCGCCCGAGGGCCTGCTCGGCGTCAAGTGCGACGTGACCAGCTCCACCGAGGTGGACGCGGCGTTCGCCGAGGTCGAGGCCGCGCACGGGCCGGTCGAGGTGGTCGTGGCCAACGCGGGCATCACCGACGACACCCTCCTGCTGCGGATGACCGACGAGCAGTTCACCCGCGTCCTCGACGCCAACCTGACCGGCGCGTTCCGGGTCGCGCAGCGCGCGTCCAAGGGCATGCTGCGCAAGCGCTACGGCCGCATCGTGTTCATCTCGTCCGTGGTCGGCCTCGCGGGCGGCGCGGGCCAGGTCAACTACGCGGCCAGCAAGGCGGGCCTGGTGGGCGTCGCCCGGTCGATCGCCCGCGAGCTCGGCACGCGCAACATCACCGCGAACGTCGTCGCGCCCGGCTTCATCACCACGGACATGACCGACGCGCTGCCGGAGGACCGCAAGAAGCAGATCCTCGCCCAGGTGCCGTCGGGCCGCTACGGCACGACCGACGAGATCGCCGCCGCCGTCACCTTCCTGGCCTCCGACGCCGCCGCCTACATCACCGGCGCGGTGCTGCCGGTCGACGGCGGCCTCGGCATGGGCCACTGAACCGCCGACCCACTGTGCCGCCGACCCACTGGGCGGGCACCACTACCAAGCACAACACCTCGGAGGACGGGTTTCAGTGACGGGACTGCTCGAAGGCAAGCGGCTGCTGATCACCGGTGTGATCACGGACGCGTCGATCGCCTTCCACGTGGCCAAGGTCGCCCAGGAGCAGGGCGCCCAGGTGGTGCTCACCGGCTTCGGCCGGATGAGCCTCGTGGAGCGGATCGCCAAGCGCCTGCCGCAGGCCGCGCCGGTGGTCGAGCTCGACGTGCAGAACCAGGAGCACCTGGACACGTTGGCGGACCGGCTGCGCGAGCACGTGGACGGCCTGGACGGCGTGGTGCACGCGATCGGCTACGCCCCGCCGTCGTGCCTGGGCGCGCCCTTCATGGACGCGCCCTGGGAGGACGTGGCCACGGCCATGCACGTCTCGGCGTACTCCTACAAGTCGCTGGTGACCGCCACCCTGCCGCTGCTGGGCAGCGGCGCGTCGGTGGTCGGCCTCGACTTCGACGCCCGCCAGGTGTGGCCCGCCTACAACTGGATGGGCCCGACGAAGGCGGCGTTCGAGTCGATCAACCGCTACCTGGCCCGCGAGCTCGGCCCGAAGGGCATCCGGATCAACCTGGTCTCGGCGGGCCCCGTGCGCACCATGGCCGCCAAGTCGATCCCCGGCTTCCCGGCCCTGGAGGCCATGTGGGGCGAGAAGGCCCCGCTGGGCTGGAACGTGGACGACCCGGAGCCGGTCGCCAAGTCGGTGTGCGGGCTGCTGTCGGACTGGTTCCCGGCCACCACCGGCTCGATGGTGTTCGTCGACGGCGGCGTGCACTTCCTGGGGCTCTAGCGCACCACCGGGTCGGCGTGCGTTCGATCACGCCGACCCGGTTGTGCGGCCGCCGGGCGGCGGCGCGAGGATGTCGGGGTGAGTTACGACGCGCTGCTCTGGCTGTCCTTCGGCGGACCGGAAGGACCCGACGACGTCCGCCCCTTCCTCGAGAACGTGACCCGGGGCCGGGGCGTGCCGCCCGAGCGGTTGGACGAGGTCGAGCAGCACTACCAGCACTTCGGCGGCGTGTCCCCGATCAACGCGCTCAACCGCGCCGCGATCGAGGCCGTGCGCGGCCTGGTCGACCTGCCGATCTACTTCGGCAACCGCAACTGGCACCCGATGGTCGAGGACACGCTGGCCGAGATGAAGGCCGCCGGCGTCCGCCGCGCCCTCGTCTTCCCGACCAGCGCCTACGGCGGCTACTCGGCGTGCCGGCAGTACGACGAGGACATCCTGCGCGCGCGGGCGGCGGTCGAGGACGCGCCCGAGCTGGTCAAGCTGCGCCAGTTCTTCGACCACCCGCTGTTCGTGGCGTCGTTCGCGGACGCCGTGCGCGCCGCCGCGGCCCAGCTGCCCGGTGACGACTACCGGGTGGTGTTCACCGCGCACTCGGTGCCGGTGTCGGCCGACAAGGCCGCCGGACCGCCCGAGGACGGCGGCCACCTCTACTCCAGGCAGGTCGCCGAGGCGTCACGCCTGGTCGCCGAGGCCGTGGGGGCGGCCGACCACGACGTGGTGTGGCAGTCCCGGTCCGGCCCGCCGCAGGTCCCGTGGCTGGAACCGGACATCGTGGACCACCTGGACACCCTCTACGACAAGGGCGTGCGCAACGTGGTGGTGTGCCCGATCGGGTTCGTCAGCGATCACCTGGAAGTGGTGTGGGACCTCGACACCGAGGCCCGTGAGCGGGCGCAGGAGCTGGGCATGGGCTTCGCCCGCGCCGCCACGCCCAACGACGACCCCCGGTTCGCCGAACTGGTGGCGGAACTCGTCGCCGAGCACGTGGCGGACGCCCCGGCCCGCAAGCTCTCGGAGTTCCCGGCGCTGGGCTGCACGGTCGACGGCGCGTTCTGCGCCAAGCGGTGCTGCGAGCCCGTGAAACGGCCGGGAGCGGGCCGGTGAGCGTGGACTTCAGCTGGTCGCCGCGGCCCGCCGACTGGCGTGACGCGCTGCGCACCTCCGTGCCGCTGTACCGGTGGGCGCCGTGGTTCGCCGCGGTGCTCGCCGTGCTGGGCGTCGTCGTGCTGGTGATGGGCATGACGTGGGCGGGCGTGTTCGGGCTCGTGCTCGCTGTGATCATCATCGCACTCGTCCCGGTGGGCACCGCGGTGAACTTCCACAACCACCCGCTGGCGGCCAAGGCGGTGACCGGCACGGCGGACGCGCACTCGTTGCGGATGTCCGTCGGCGAGGCCGCGCGCAGCGAGCTGAGCTGGGCCGAACTGCCCGGCTGGGTGGAGACGGCGCGGGGGTTCGTGCTGCGGACCGGCACGACCGCCGTGTACGCCGTGCCGCACCGCGCGTTCGCCGACGCCGAGGCGGTCGAGAAGTTCCGCTCCCTGCTGGTGGAACACGTCGGCCCGGCGGCCTGAGCCGGCGCAGGGCCCGCGTACCCTCGGTAGGCGTGTCTTGTGCGAGTGCGACGCTGGTCGTCTGGACGTCAGCCTGGCTGCATGGTGCGGCCGCGGCCGACGACGTCCTCGACGCCTTGGGGTTCTGGGCCGGTCTGCACGAAGTGGTGGCCGACGACGACGGCACCGCGACGGCGCTGGACCTGCCCGGCCCCGACGAGGCCCCGGTCGGCCCCGCGCTGCTGCTGGCGTCGTTGCGCCGCGCGTCCGCGACCACGGCCCGGCTGGTCATCCCCGTGCCCGGTGACGTGCGCGGGCTCGGCGCCAACGGTCCGCTCGGGAAGTCCGCGTTGCGCGCGGGCGAGGCCGCCGTGCTGCCCGAGGTCGGCGTGGGGCTGGTGCCGAAGCTGGTGGCCGACGGTGTCGTGCGGTGGACGGTGTTCGACCTGCCCGGCGCGCCGACCGGCGAGCACGTGCCGATCGGCGAGGCCGAGCACGGGCTGGCGTCGGCGATGCGCGAGGCGGCCACCGCGCTGGTGACGCTGGACGTGGCGCGGCACCGCCCGAACGTGCGGGCCGAGATCGCCGCGCTGTCCGCGGAGCACACGGCGCTGGAGTGGCCCGCCGGGATGCCGCCCCGCGCCCTGCGCGTGCTCCAGCGCGCCTCCGAGGTCGCCGCGATCCTCACCGTGGCGGCGTCGGACGCGCCGGGCGGAGCCGTGTCCGCGACCGCGACGAGGGCGCGGGACGAGGCGCTGCGGCCGTTGTCCGAGGCCGTGCGGCTGGCCCGGCTCGCCGCCGTGGACGAAGCCGTCCGGGTCCTTTCGGATCAGGGTGCCGGCCGCCATTAGGCGGCAGTCGTCGTCGAATATTCGACAGCTATTCGGTGACCATCGAAATGGATGATTGTCCGATCGTGGCACGGTGAATCGAATATTCGACGGCGAACGTACTCCCGAACCTCGCCGACTATCGGCCGAACAGGTGATCCGGGTGACGGCCATTCGCGCTCCGAATCGATTCCGGCCGAACGTGCGCGGCGAATCCTGACGGCGGTCGAAGCGCCATAAGGCCAGCTCAACAGGCCTGCGACAGGGTACGTGCCCGGGTATAGCGACGGATTATGTCCAGGTCAACCCCTCGTCAACACGCGGTGTCGTGCGTTACGGTACGTCTGGGAGCGCTCCCAGGAAGCTGTTTCGGTCTCGCGTCGAATCCCGATTCGGCGAATCACTGGGAGCGCTCCCAGATGGCGGGTTGCTCGCAAGGAGGCGATGCATGAGTCTGCGCACATTCGTACGCTCCCGGAAACTGACCGGGGCATTGGCGGTGACCTCGGTGGCGGCACTGTCCGTTGCCGGGGTGGTGGCTTCGACCGCCACCGCCAACGCCGCACCCGGTTGTCGGGTGGCGTACCAGATCACGAACCAGTGGCAAGGCGGATTCGGCGCCAACGTCACGGTCACCAACCTGGGTGACGCCATTTCCGGCGGTTGGACGCTGGAGTGGGACTTCGCCGCCGGCCAGCGGGTCCAGCAGGGTTGGAACGGCACGTTCTCCCAGTCCGGGACGCGCGTGACGGTCCGCAACCCCTCTTGGGCCGGCAACCTCGGCACCGGCGCGTCGGTGACGCCCGGCTTCAACGGCTCGTGGACCGGGTCCAACCCGGTGCCCACGCAGTTCCGGCTGAACGGCACGGTGTGCACGGGGTCGATCGACACGACGACGACCACCACCACCACCAGCACGACCACGAGCACGACGACCAGCACCACGACCACGACCACCACCACGGGCAACAACCCGGGCGGTCCGAGGGTGGACAACCCGTACGTGGGCGCGGGCGTGTACGTCAACCCGCAGTGGTCGGCTCGCGCCGCCGCCGAGGCGGGTGGCTCGCGGATCGCGAACCAGCCCACCGCGGTGTGGCTGGACCGGACCAGCGCGATCGAGGGCAACGGCTCGCCCACGACCGGCAGCATGGGCCTGGCCGCCCACCTCGACGAGGCCGAGAAGCAGCGCGCCGCGCGTTCGGACGGCGAGCTGGTCTTCCAGTTCGTCGTCTACAACCTGCCCGGTCGCGACTGCGCCGCGCTGGCCTCCGCCGGTGAGCTGGGCCCGACAGAGATCGGTCGCTACAAGACCGAGTACATCGACAAGATCACGAGCATCGTCAGCAACCCGAAGTACTCGAAGCTGCGCATCGTCGCGGTCATCGAGATCGACTCGCTGCCGAACCTCGTCACCAACGTGTCCCCGCGTGCCACGGCCGTGCCGGCCTGCGACACGATGAAGGCGAACGGCAACTACGTCGAGGGCGTCTCGTACGCCGTCGGCAAGCTGGGTGACATCCCGAACGTCTACAACTACCTCGACTCCGGCCACCACGGCTGGATCGGGTGGGGCGACACGGTTCCCGAGTACGACAACTTCTACGCTTCGGCGAAGCAGTTCGCGGCGATCCTGGGCAAGAACGGCGCCACCAAGGAGAAGGTCCACGGCTTCGCCACCAACACGGCGAACTACTCCGCGCTGGAGGAGCCGTACTGGACGGTCGACGACCTGGTCGGCGGTCGCCCGGTGAAGGAGAACGCCAAGTGGGTCGACTGGAACGACTTCAACGGTGAGCTGGGCTTCGCCACGGCGATGCGCGCCGAGCTCGTCAAGCAGGGCTTCGACAGCAGCATCGGCATGCTGATCGACACCTCGCGCAACGGTTGGGGCGGCCCGAACCGGCCCACCGCGAAGTCGACCGCGACCACCGCGGACGCCTACGTGAACGAGTCGCGCATCGACCGCCGCTACCAGAAGGGCAACTGGTGCAACCAGGCCGGCGCCGGTCTGGGCGAGCGGCCCAAGGCCGCGCCGAAGCCGAGCATCGACGCCTACGTCTGGATCAAGCCGCCGGGCGAGTCCGACGGTGCGTCCAGCGAGATCCCGAACGACGAGGGCAAGCGCCTCGACCGGATGTGCGACCCGACCTACGGTGGCAACATCCGCAACGGCAACAACCCGTCGGGTGCTCTCGCCGACGCGCCGCTCTCGGGCCACTGGTTCTCGGCCCAGTTCCAGCAGCTCATGGCCAACGCCTACCCGGCGCTGTGACCACAGGCTGACCGGCACGACAACTGAACAGCTCTGCACACCGTAGGCGGCGCCCACCCCGGGCGTCGCCTACGGGCGTTGATCCGGTTGTGCCCGCCCCTACCGTGGCACGGGTGGACGTCGAGGAGATCACCGAGCGGTTGACCCTGAGGTTCGGCCCTTCGGTGGCCGAGTGGTGCGCGCGCGTGCCGGAGCAGGCGGCCGAGGCCGCCGCCCGCTGGGACCTCACCTTGGGCGAGGTGATGCCGCCGGGTGCTTCGTCGGTCGTGGTGGCGTGCGCGCGGGGGGACGCGCCGCTGGTGCTGAAGCTGAGCCCGGACCCGGTGTTCCTGGCCGAGCAGGCGTCGGTGCTGCGGCACTTCGCCCCGTCCGGCCGCGTGCCGGCGGTACTGGCCGAGGCGGACGGAACGGTGCTGATGGAGGAGGTCCGACCCGGGACCCCGGCCGACGAACTGCCGGCCCCGCCGGCACCGCGGGAGTGGGCCGACCTGGTGGCCGCGCTGCACACCGCGCCGACCGGGGGACGGCGGTGGCTGACCCTGCGCGCCCGCTGTGAGGAGGCCTACACCCGCATCGGCCGCCGCCTGGCCGACCCCGCGGTGGCCGCCCACATCCCGCAGCAGACGTGGACCCGGGCCCTGGACCGCTGCCGGGCACTGCTCGACACCCAGCCGCACGTGCTGCTGCACGGTGATCTCCACCTGGGCAACGTCCTGAGCGGCGGAGACCTCCTGATGGCCATCGACCCGCGGCCGTGCGTGGGCGACCCGTGCTTCGACGTCGTGGACTACGCCCTGGCCGGTGTGGGCCACGAAGGCGTGGCTGAACGCGCGACCGCTGTGGCCGAGGAGGCCGCCCTGGACCCCGACCGGCTGCACGAGTGGTGCCGAGCCCTGGCCCCGATGGCCGCCATCGCCTACCTGGACGACGAGGCGACCCGAACGGTCCTGCTCACCCTGGCCCGCTGAACCGTCCGACTCGGCTGAACCCGCCGATGCTTCGCAAGAGTCCCCGCCCAGGGGACCCCTGTTCTCATTCTCCCAGAAGGGTCCGACAATTCGCGGGGCCGAAGCGTCCACCAGGGGCGAAACCCGAGGTGGAGTGGGTTCACGTCGACCGACGGCCCGCCAGTGCGTAACTTCGGTGGAGTGACCTCTGACCTTCCCACCACCGCAGGCGCCCTCCGCGCGGCCGGTCATCTGCCGCGCGGGGTCAAGGCCGAGATCCGGGAGAACCTCCTGGCCGCCCTCCGCGACGGCCGCGACCCGTGGCCCGGCATCGTCGGCTTCGACCGCACCGTCCTGCCGCAGCTGGAGCGCGCCCTCCTCGCGGGGCACGACGTGGTGCTCCTCGGCGAACGGGGACAGGGCAAGACGCGGCTCCTGCGCACCATCGTCGGCCTGCTCGACGAGTGGACCCCGGTGATCGAGGGCGCCGAGCTGAACGAGCACCCGCTCGACCCCATCACCCCCGAGTCGAAGCGCCGCGCGGAGGAACTCGGCGACGAGCTCCCCGTCACCTGGAAGCACCGGGACGAGAGGTTCGCCGAGAAGCTCGCCACCCCGGACACGAGCGTCGGCGACCTGGTCGGCGACGTCGACCCGGTCAAGGTCGCCCAGGGCCGCAGCCTCGGCGACCCGGAGACCATCCACTACGGCCTGCTGCCCCGCTCCCACCGCGGCGTCATCGCCGTCAACGAGCTGCCCGACCTGGCCGAACGCATCCAGGTCGCGCTGCTGAACGTGATGGAGGAACGCGACATCCAGATCCGCGGCTACACGCTGCGGCTCCCGCTGGACGTCCTGCTCGTCGCCACCGCCAACCCCGAGGACTACACCAACCGCGGCCGGATCATCACGCCGCTCAAGGACCGCTTCGGCGCGGAGATCCGCACCCACTACCCGCTGGAGATCGGCGCCGAGGTCGAGCTGGTCCGCCAGGAGGCCCACCTGGTCGCCGAGGTCGGCGACCACCTGCTGGAGGTCATCGCTCGGTTCGTGCGGCACCTGCGCGAGTCGTCCGCGATCGACCAGCGCTCCGGCGTGTCGGCCAGGTTCGCGGTCGCGGCGGCGGAGACGGTGGCCGCCAGCGCCCTGCGCCGCAGCGCGCTGATCGGCGAGAACCCGCCCATCGCCCGCCCGGTCGACCTGGAGTCGGTCACGGAGGTGCTGCGCGGCAAGCTGGAGTTCGAGGCCGGCGAGGAGGGCCGCGAGCAGGAGGTGCTGGTCCACCTGCTGCGCCGGGCGACCGCGGACGCGGCGCGGTCCACGTTCGCGGGGATCGACCTGCGGCCGCTGGCCGAGCTGGTGTCCGACGGCCACCCCGTGGCCACCGGTGAACGCGTGCACCCCGGCGACATGCTGGCCGCGCTGCCCGAACTGCCCTTGCTGCACGACGTGGCGCAGCGGGTCGGCGCCGGGCCCAAGGACCCGGCGGGACGCATCGCGTCGGCCGTCGAGCTGGCGTTGGAATCGCTCTACCTCACCCGTCAGCTGTCCAAGGACAGCGACGACGACCGGACGGTGTACGGATGAGCGCCTACCGGTACGGCCGGTACGTCGACGGGCCCGACCCGCTCGCCCCGCCGACCGACCTGCGCGCGGCCATGGACGAGCTCGGCCGCGAGGTCATGGAGGGCTCCTCACCCGCCTCGGCGCTGCGCGAGCTGCTGCGCCGGGGCCTGCCCGGCACCCGCGGCCTGGACGACCTGACCGCCCGGCTGTGGCAGAAGCGCGCCGCGCTGACCCGGCGTCACCGGCTCGACGGCACGTTGCAGGAGATCCAGCGGCTGCTGGAGGAGGCGTTGGCCGCCGAACGGGCCGCGCTGTTCCCCGACCCGGACGACGAGGCGCGGTTCCGCGAGGCCCGGCTGGACGCGTTGCCGCAGTCGACCGCGGCGGCCGTGAGCGAGCTGGCCGAGTACGACTGGCGCTCCCCGCAGGCCCGTGAGTCCTACGAGCAGATCCGCAACCTGCTCGGCCGCGAGCTGATGGACCAGCGTTTCCAGGGCATGAAGCAGGCCATGGAGAACGTCCGGCCCGAGGACGTGCAGCGCATCCAGTCCATGCTGGACGACCTCAACGGCCTGCTCGCCGCGCACGCCGCCGGCGAGGACACGGGCGAGCGGTTCGAGCGGTTCATGCGCGAGCACGGCGAGTTCTTCCCGGAGAACCCGGAGTCGGTCGACGAGCTGATCGACGCGCTGGCCGCCCGGTCCGCCGCCGCCCAGCGCATGATGAACTCGATGTCCGAGGAGCAGCGCCAGGAGCTGTCGTCGTTGTCGCAGCAGGCGTTCGGCAACTCGGGCGTCGGCTCGCAACTGTCCCAGCTGGACGCCCTGCTGCAAGGGCTGCGGCCCGGCGAGGACTGGAACGGTTCGGCCCGGTTCCGCGGCGACAACCCGCTGGGGCTGGGCGAGGGCGCCCAGGCGATGGCGGACCTGGCCGAGCTGGACGCGTTGGCCGAGCAGCTCTCGCAGGGCTACCCCGGCGCGCGGCTGGAGGACATCGACCTGGAGGCGCTGGTCCGGCAGCTCGGCGCGGAGGCGGGCGTCGACGCGCGGCGGCTGGCCGAGCTGGAACGCGAGCTGCGGTCGCAGAACCTGCTGGAACGCGCGCCGGACGGCTCGCTGCGGCTGACGCCGAAGGCGTTGCGGCGGTTGGGCGAGACGGCGTTGCGCGGCGTGCTCGACAGCGCCCGCGAGCAGGGTCAGCGGGACAACTCGTCCGCCGGCGCGGCCGGTGAGCTGATCGGGTCGACCCGGCCGTGGCGGTTCGGGGACACCGAGCCGTGGAACGTGCCGCGGACCGTCACCAACGCCGTGCTGCGGTCGGCGGGCGGCCCGGTCGAGCTCGACGTGGTCGACGTCGAGGTGAGCGAGACCGAGCAGCGGTCACGAGCGGCGGTCGCGCTGTGCGTGGACACGTCCTGGTCGATGGTGCAGGACGGCCGGTGGGTGCCGATGAAGCGCACCGCGCTGGCGTTGCACCACCTGGTGCGGACCAGGTTCCGCACCGACGCGCTGGAGCTGATCACGTTCGGCCGGCACGCCGAGACCGTCGACATCGGCCGGCTCACCGCCCTGGAAGGGGTGTGGGAGCAGGGCACGAACCTGCACCACGCGCTGCTGCTGGCGGGGCGGCACGTCCGCAAGCACCCCGACGCGCAGCCGGTGGTCCTGGTGGTCACCGACGGCGAGCCGACCGCGCACCTGGAGGCGACCGGCGACGCCGAGTTCCAGTACCCGCCGCTGCCGCGGACCATCGGCAAGACCCTGGTCGAGGTCGACAACCTGGCCCGGCTCGGCGCGTCGATCACGGTGTTCCGGCTCGGCGACGACCCGAGGCTGACCAGGTTCGTCGACACGGTGGCCCGGCGGTCCGGCGGCCGGGTCGTCGCACCCGGCGAGGACGGCCTGGGCGCGGCCGTGGTCAGCGACTACCTGCGGTCCCGCAAGCGCCGCTGACGGGAGGGTGGCGCGTCCCCGGCCGGGTCCGCGCCACCCCCGGAGGTCACATCACGTGCGGGAACGCGCCCCAACCGTGTCCGAGCTGCTTCGGTGACGAGAGCGCCAGGCCGTTGTTCGGGTAGTAGTGCAGGTCGCCTGCGGCGTCGACGCCGAGCACGTCGGCGTGCCCGTCACCGCTGAAGTCGGACGCGAAGACCTGCTTGAACGCGCCCCAGCCGTGGCCGATCTGCTTGGGCGTGGAGAGGGCCAGGCCGTTGTTCGGGTAGTAGAGGAGGTCGCCTGCGGCGTTGACGCCGAGCACGTCGGCGTGTCCGTCGCCGCTGAAGTCGGCTGCCATGACGTGGCTGAACGAGCCCCAGCCGTGGCCGATCTGCTTGGGCGTGGAGAGTGCGAGGCCGTTGTTGGGGTAGTAGAGCAGGTCGCCGGCGGCGTTGACGCCGAGCACGTCGGCGTGGCCATCGCCGCTGAAGTCGGCTGCCATGACGTGGGAGAACGAGCCCCAGCCGTGCCCGATCTGCTTCGGTGACGAGAGCGCCAGGCCGTTGTTCGGGTAGTAGAGGAGGTCGCCCGCGGCGCTGACGCCGAGCACGTCCGCGTTCCCGTCGCCGCTGAAGTCCGCGGCCGTGACCTGGGAGAACGAGCCCCAGCCGTGGCCGATCTGCTTGGGCGTGGAGAGTGCGAGGCCGTTGTTGGGGTAGTAGAGCAGGTCGCCTGCGGCGTTGACGCCCAGCACGTCGGAGTGGCCGTCGCCGCTGAAGTCCGACACCCGTTCGAGGTCGGGCTCCTCCTGGCAGTTGCGGCTCGTGACGTCACGCCAGGTCCTCGAGGCCCCGGTGTAGGTGACCCCGTCGAACGTCGCCGCCACGCGTTCCGCGCCGGCGAAGCCCCAGGTGGCGCTGCCGTCGCCGTTCGCGTCGAAGCCCTGCTCGTAGTGCAGGTGCGGGTGGCCGTTGGAGGTGGGGCCGCTCTTGCCGACCCGGCCGATCAGCTGACCCCGGGCGACCCGCGCCCCGACCCCGACCGCACGCGAGTCCAGGTGCAGGTAGGTGGTGAAGTGGCCGCCGCCGTGGTTGATCTGGATCATGTGGCCGGCGTTGTCGTGGTAGGTGGACTTGTTCACCGTGCCGGCCGCCGGCGCCAGCAGCGCCGCGCCCAGGGTGCCCACCTGGTTCGGCTCGCGCACCATGTCCAGCGCGGGGCTGTGCGCCCACGTGTCCAGCCGCCACTCCTGCCCGCACTCGAACGGCAACTGGAACGCGGGCGCGGCCTGCGCCGGTGACGCGAACACCACCAGCCCGGCCGCGGCGGCCAGGCAAGCGCTCACGGCGGCACGCAGCCGTGCCGTTCTGCCTCGTGACATCCGAGGTCCTCCCCAACGGTCGTCCGGAAACCCCGTCCCGACTGGGACACATCACCGTAGGGAAGCAACCAGGTGCCCGACTATCAGGCGAACGCCCGACAATGCGGCCGGCTCAGTCCTGCCGGTCCTCCTTGACCTCGTCCTTCGTCCCGCGCTCCCGCTCGGTCGAGGCGAGGGCCTTCTCGGTCGTGGCGTCGGGTTCGACCCGGTGCTTGCCGGGCCGCAGCGAGAAGTGGGACTCGTCGCGCATCCGCTCCACCATGTGCGGGTAGTGCAGCTCGAACGCCGGCCGCTCGGACCGGATCCGCGGCAGCTCGGTGAAGTTGTGCCGCGGCGGCGGGCACGTCGTCGCCCATTCGAGGGAGTTGCCGAAGCCCCACGGGTCGTCGCGCTCGGCCGGGTCGCCGAACCGGTAGCTGCGCAGCACGTTCCACACGAACGGCAGCACGGACGCGCCCAGCAGGAATGCCCCGATCGTGGAGATCGTGTTCATCAGGGTGAAGCCGTCGCCGGGCAGGTAGTCGGCGTACCGGCGGGGCATGCCGATGTTGCCGAGCCAGTGCTGGATCAGGAACGTGCCGTGGAAGCCCAGGAACGTGGTCCAGAAGTGCAGCTTGCCCAGCGGCTCGTTCAGCATCCGCCCGGTCATCTTGGGGAACCAGAAGTACAGGCCCGCGTAGGTGGCGAACACGATCGTGCCGAACAGCACGTAGTGGAAGTGGGCCACCACGAAGTACGTGTCGGTGACGTGGAAGTCCAGCGGCGGCGAGGCCAGGATGATGCCCGTCAGCCCGCCGAGCAGGAACGTGATGAGGAACCCGATGCTGAACAGCATCGGCGTCTCCAGGGTGATCGACCCCTTCCACATGGTGCCGATCCAGTTGAAGAACTTGATGCCCGTCGGCACCGCGATCAGGAACGTCATCAGCGAGAAGAACGGCAGCAGCACCGCTCCGGTGGCGAACATGTGGTGCGCCCACACCGCCACCGACAGCGCCGCGATCGCGAACGTGGCGAAGACCAGTCCCTTGTAGCCGAACAGCGGTTTGCGGCTGAACACCGGGAAGATCTCCGACACGATCCCGAAGAACGGCAGCGCGACGATGTAGACCTCGGGGTGGCCGAAGAACCAGAACAGGTGCTGCCACAGGATCACGCCGCCGTTGGCGGGGTCGAACACGTGCGCGCCGAGGTGCCGGTCGGCGGCCAGGCCCATCAGCGCGGCGGTCAGGATCGGGAACGCCAGCAGGATCAGGATGCTGGTGACGAAGATGTTCCAGGTGAAGATCGGCATCCGGAACATGGTCATGCCGGGCGCGCGCAGGCAGCACACCGTCGTCACCATGTTGACCCCGCCGAGGATCGTGCCGAGGCCGGACACCGCCAGCCCCATGATCCACAGGTCCGGTCCGATGCCGGGGCTGTGGATGGCGCTGCTCAGCGGCGTGTAGGCGGTCCAGCCGAAGTCCGCCGCGCCGCCGGGCGTGAGGAACCCGGCCATCACAGTCAGCCCGCCGAACAGGAACAGCCAGTAGGAGAACGCGTTGAGCCGGGGGAACGCCACGTCCGGCGCGCCGATCTGCAGCGGCAGGATGTAGTTGGCGAAACCGAACAGGATCGGCGTCGCGTACAGCAGCAGCATGATCGTGCCGTGCATGGTGAACAGCTGGTTGTACTGCTCGTTGGACAGGAACTGGAGCCCCGGCCGGGCCAGCTCGCCGCGGATGAGCAGGGCCATCACGCCACCGACCATGAAGAACATGAACGACGTGACCAGGTAGAGGATCCCGATCTGCTTCGGGTCGGTCGTGCGGAGCAGCCCCAGCAGCACCGAGCCCTTGGACCGTCGTCGGGCCGCACCCGGGTGGGTGATCACCGGTTCCGGCTTGAGCGCGGTCATGCCGCCTCCCTCGTCCTGACGACGTGAGCCAGACCACATCGTCCCCCCGTCCGTCGCACGGGGCAAACGCTCAGCCCTGCTTGGGCACCGTGACCTGCTGTTCTATCGCGCCCGACGCCCGTTCGAGGAAGCGGAGCAACTCGACCGGGAACGGCAGCACCAGGGTCGAGTTCTTCTCCGCCGCCACCTCGACGATGGTCTGCAGCAGCCTGAGCTGCAGCGCGGCTGGCGTGGCGGACATGGCCGCGGCGGCCTCGGACAGCTTCTTCGACGCCTGCAGCTCGCCGTCGGCGGTGATGATGCGCGCCCGCCGCTCCCGCTCCGCCTCGGCCTGCCGCGACATGGACCGCTTCATGCTCTCCGGCAGCGCCACGTCCTTGATCTCGACCCGGTCGATCTCGATGCCCCAGGACACCGCCGGGTTGTCGATCATCAGCTCCAGGCCCTGGTTGAGGCGTTCCCGGTTGGACAGCAGGTCGTCGAGCTCGCTCTTGCCGATGATCGAGCGCAACGACGTCTGCGCGACCTGGAGCATGGCGAACCGGTAGTCCTCGACCGTGACGACGGCGCGCACCGCGTCGACCACCTTGAAGTACACGACGGCGTCCACGCGCACGGTGACGTTGTCGCGGGTGATGCCGTCCTGAGCCGGGATGGGCTGGGTGACGATCTGGAGGTTCACCTTCCGCAGCCGGTCGATGCCCGGCACGACCATGGTCAGCCCCGGCCCGCGCAGCGCCGGTCGCACCCTGCCGAAGCGGAACACCAGGCCCTGCTCGTACTGCTTGACGATGCGCGCGCTGCTCGCGAGGCCGACGGCGAACAGGCCCAGCGCGCCGATGACGATGTCCAGGATCATCGCGACCATCTCCCAGGTCCCCTGGTCAGAGGGTACGCCCGCGTCCCGCGGTGCGGACGCTTCGTGGCCCGTCCGACCGGCGAGTTAGGGTCGTTCACATGCAGACCTGGTCATCCACTCCTGTCCCGCGGGTAGCGGGGGAGCCGCGCCCGTTGCGGCTGTTCGACACCGCCACCGGTGAGGTGCGCCCGACCGCCCCCGGCGCCACCGCCAGGCTGTACGTCTGCGGCATCACCCCGTACGACGCCACGCACCTCGGGCACGCGGCCACCTACCTGGCGTTCGACCTGGTCCACCGGGTGTGGCTGGACAACGGCCACGACGTGCACTACGTGCAGAACGTGACCGACATCGACGACCCGCTGCTGGAGCGGGCCGAGCGCGACCAGGACGACTGGGTGGTCCTGGGCATGCGGGAGACCGCGCTGTTCCGCGAGGACATGGTGAGCCTGCGGGTGCTGCCGCCGCGCGACTACGTGGGCGCGGTCGACGCGATCCCCGAGGTGGTCGAGGTCATCGGGAAGCTGCTGGCCGGCGGCGCGGCGTACCGGGTCGACGACCCCGAGCACCCGGACGTCTACTTCGACCACACGGCGACCGGGCGGTTCGGCTACGAGTCGAACTACGACCTGGAGACGATGGCCAAGTACTTCGCCGAGCGCGGCGGCGACCCGGACCGGCCCGGCAAGCGCCACCCGCTGGACGCGCTGCTGTGGCGCGCCGCCCGGGCGGGCGAGCCGTCGTGGCCGTCGGAGCTGGGCCCCGGCCGCCCCGGCTGGCACATCGAGTGCAGCGCCATCGCGCTCAACCGGCTCGGCACGTCGTTCGACGTGCAGGGCGGCGGGTCGGACCTGATCTTCCCGCACCACGAGTTCTCCGCCGCGCACGCCGAGGCGGCGACCGGCGAGCACCCGTTCGCCCGGCACTACGTGCACGCGGGCATGATCGGGCTGGACGGCGAGAAGATGTCCAAGTCGCGCGGCAACCTGGTCTTCGTGTCCAAGCTGCGGGCGCAGAAGGTCGACCCGAACGCGGTGCGGCTGGCGTTGTTCGCGGGCCACTACCGCACCGACCGGACGTGGAGCGACCGCCTGCTGGCCGAGGCCGAGGCGAGGCTCGCGAAGTGGCGGCTCGCGGCGGCCCTGTCGACGGGGCCGAGCGCGGTCGCCACCGTCGCCCGCCTGCGCGACCACCTCGGCGACGACCTCGACACGCCCAAGGCGCTGGCCGCGCTGGACGCGTGGGCGGCCGAGGCCCTCTCGACCGGCGGCTCGGACCACACGGGCCCGACCCTGTTCCGCGCCGCGGCCGACTCGCTGCTCGGCGTGGAGCTCTAAAGCCCCGCGGAAGGGGCTTGACCGGACCCGCCCGCACCTCCTGCCGCGCGTAGTGGCGACACGCGAACGGGGCCGTCCCGAAGTGGGGCGGCCCCGCCGGTCACGTCACGCTCAGACGTCGAGCGTCCAGCTGTTGATGTAGCCCGTGTCCAGGTACGCCTGGTCGCGGACGCGCAGCTTCCAGGTGCCCGCGGCGGCCTCGGAGGAGGCGTTCACGGTGAAGGTGCGGTTGATGTTGTCGGTGCCGCCACCGCTGCGGTTGTGCAGGTTGTACACCGTGCCGTCCGGCGCGACCAGGTCGACGACGAGGTCACCGATGTAGGTGTGCACGATGTCGACCTGCACGCTCGTGGTCGCCGAGGCGTTCGTGGCGCAGGTCAGCGCGATCGGGCTGCTCACGTCGGAGTTGTCGCCGATCGTCACGTCGGTGCCGTTGGTGACCGCGTCGCAGGACCCGCCGGTGGACGTGACCGTCCACGTGAACGTGGTGCTGCCGGTGCGCGACGCCGAGTCGGTCGCCGTCACCGTCACCGAGGACGTGCCGGTGGCCGTCGGCGTGCCGCTGACCAGGCCCGAGGAGCTGATCGACAGGCCGGCCGGCAGGCCGGTGGCCGAGAACGTGTACGGCGCGGTGCCGCCGCTCGCGGACAGCTGCAGGCTGACCGCCGTGCCGACGACGGTCGACTGGTTGCCCGGGTTGGTCACGGCCGGGCCGCCGGGGGTCGACGTGCCGGTGAACAGCAGCTTGTTCGGCGAGCCGGTGCCCGGGCTGGTGACCTTGTCGGAGGTGGCGGCGGCGACGATCGCCGCGTTCACCGTCGGCGGGGTCGCGGTCGGGTTGTCCGCCAGGTACAGCGCGGCGGCGCCGGCGACGTGCGGCGAGGCCATCGACGTTCCGCTGATCGTGTTCGTGGAGGTGTCGTTGGTCATCCACGCCGAGGTGATGTTCTGGCCGGGCGCGAACAGGTCGGTGCAGGTGCCGTAGTTCGAGAACGAGGCGCGCGCGTCGGTGTTGGTGGACGCGTTCACGCTCAGCGCCTCGGCGACCCGCGCCGGGGAGTAGTTGCACGCGTTGGCGTTGGAGTTGCCCGACGCGACCGCGTAGGTGATGCCCGCGGCGATGGAGTTGCGCACCGCGGTGTCCAGGGCGGTGTCGACGCCGCCGCCGAGCGACATGTTGGCGACCGCGGGCTTGACGGCGTTCTGGGTGACCCAGTTGACGCCGTTCACCACGCCCGCCGTGGTGCCGGAGCCGGCGCAGTTGAGCACCTTGACCGCGATCAGCCGCACGCCCTTGGCGACGCCGTGCGCGGTGCCGCCGACGGTGCCGGCGACGTGGGTGCCGTGGCCGTTGCAGTCGGTGTTGTTCGTGTCGACCGTGTTGGTGCCCCAGGTCGCCCGGCCGCCGAAGTCGGAGTGGGTCGTCCGGATGCCCGTGTCGATGATGTACGCCCGCACGTTGCTCGCGGTCGTGGCGTAGTTGTAGGCGCTGTCCAGCGGCAGGTTGCGCTGGTCGATGCGGTCCAGGCCCCACGACGGCGGGTTCGGCTGGACCGCGTCGATCGAGATCGGCAGGTCGGCCTGCACGAACGCGACCCGCGGGTCGGCGGCCAGGCGCCTGGCCTGCGCCGCGGACATGGTGGCGTGGAAGCCGTTGAGCGCGTGCTGCCAGGCCACGCGGACCTGGCCGCCGTACTTGTCGACCAGCGAGGACGCGGTCGAGGCGGAGGCGGATCTCGGCGACGACGCGTCGTTGAGGGCCACGATGTAGGAGCCGGGGACGGCGTCGGCGCGCTCGGCGCCGAGCACGTCGCCCTCGGCCGCCGCCACGCCGACGTTCGCGAAGGCCAGCGCGGCGGCCGACACGGCGGCCAGGCCGAGCACGGCCAGTCTTCTGGTGGTTCGGGCGTCTCCCATGGAGGGTTCTCCCTTTGGGCAGGGCTGCGCGGCCGTGCCGGGCGGGTGCGCCGGTCGGCCGTGCGATGCAGGGGATGGGAACGTCCGCGCGAACGGGTGGAGCGACCTGGTCACATGCATGGTCGGGACAAAACCGGTCGCCCGTTAGCGCCGATAGTCGTAACTACGTCGAATCAGGTTCGATCCAGCACGATCACGAGGGTTCGGAGGGCCGGTCGGGTGAACCCGGCGCGCCCAGTCGCTCGTCCCGGTACGTCCGCCAGTGCTTGAGCATGTTCGGCAGCTCGGCGTGGAAGAACTCGAAGAACATGAGGGTCTCGGTGATCCGCCTGCCCGCGGGCGTGTCGGCGCCGAGCGCGCTGATGCCCTCCTTGAGCGGCCCGGTCATCCGGCGGAGCATCTCGTCGCGGCGGAACAGCGCCTCGTACCAGAGGTCGTCGAGCACGCGGTAGATGTCGCGGCGCGTGCCCGTCTCCCGCTCCCGGCTCACCAGGCCGACCTGGGTGAGGTACCGGACCGCGCCGGAGATGGCGGCGGGGGAGACGCGCAGCAGGTCGGCCAGCTCGGCGGAGGTCATCTCGCCGGAGTCGGCGGCGAGCAGCGCGACGAACACCCTGGCGGGCATCCTCGCCATGCCGGACTCGGTGAACACCGAGGAGAAGCGCTCGATGAAGCGCAGCACGGCCTGGTCGTCCCGCTCGTCCACCTGTGTCACCGCCGGATCATCCCTTCGAGGTCCGCTGACCGGGTGGCAGTTTATACGCTTCCTTAACTTCACGACTTTGTGAAATGACTGTAACTTACCGTCCATGACTGCTGCCATATCCGTGTCGGGCCTGGTCAAGACCTTCGGCCCGACGCGTGCGCTCGACGGTCTCGACCTGACCGTCCGCGAGGGGGAGGTGCACGGCTTCCTCGGCCCCAACGGGTCGGGCAAGTCAACCACCATCCGCGTCCTGCTGGGCCTGCTGCGCGCCGACGCGGGCTCCGCGTCGCTGCTGGGCGGCGACCCGTGGCGCGACACGGCCGAGCTGCACCGCAGGCTCGCCTACGTGCCCGGCGACGTGAGCCTGTGGCCGAACCTGACCGGCGGCGAGGTGATCGACCTGCTGGGCAGGCTGCGCGGCGGGCTGAACGAGAAGCGCCGCGCCGAGCTGCTGGAGCGCTTCGAGCTGGACCCGCGCAAGAAGGGCCGCGCCTACTCCAAGGGCAACCGGCAGAAGGTGGCCCTGGTCGCGGCGCTGGCCTCGGACGTGGAGCTGCTGATCCTGGACGAGCCGACCTCCGGGCTCGACCCGCTGATGGAGGCCGTGTTCCAGGAGGCGGTGAACGAGCTGCGCGGCGAGCGGACCGTGCTGCTGTCCAGCCACATCCTGGCCGAGGTCGAGGCGCTGTGCGACCGGGTCAGCATCATCCGCAACGGCCGCACCGTCGAGACCGGCACGTTGGCCGACCTGCGCCACCTCACCCGCACCAGCGTCTCCGCCGAGGTGGTCGGCGAGCCGTCCGGGCTGGCCGGGCTGACCGGCGTGCACGACCTGGTGGTCGAGGGGAACCGGGTGCGGTTCGAGGTCGACACCGACCACCTGGACGCGGCGCTGCGCGCGTTGGTCGGCAGCGGGGTCCGCACGCTGACCAGCCAGCCGCCCACGCTGGAGGAGCTGTTCCTGCGCCACTACGAGGACGAGCTGCCCGCCGGGCAGGCCGAGGGGGCGATGTCGTCGTGACCGGCCTCGGCTCGCTGGTGCGCCTGGCGCTGCGCCGCGACCGGCTGCTGCTGGCCGTCTGGACCCTCGGCCTGGTCGGCATCACGCTGTCGACCGCGTCGACCGTCGGCGAGCTGTACGGCTCGCCCGAGTCGCGGCAGCAGCTGGGCGCGACGGCGGGCAGCAACCCGGCGTTCCTGGCCATGCTCGGCCCGCTCTACGACGCGTCGACGACCGGCGGCGTGCTGGCCTGGCGGTGGGGCGTGTTCGGCGCGCTGCTCGTCGGCCTGATGTGCCTGTTCCTGGTCACCCGGCACACCAGGGCGGAGGAGGAGTCGGGCCGGCTGGAGCTGATCGGCTCGGCCGTCGTCTCCCGGCACGCGCCGCTGGCCGCCGCCGTGGTGGTGGCGCTGCTGGCGAGCACCGTGATCGGCCTGCTCGTCGCGCTCGGCCTGACCGGTCTCGGCGAGTCGGCGTCCGGGTCGTTCGCGCTCGGCCTCGCGTTCGCGTCCGTCGGCTGGGTGTTCACCGGCGTCGGCGCGGTCAGCGCGCAGCTGTCGGAGAGCGCGCGCACGGCCAACTCGATCTCCGGCGCCGTGCTCGGTGTCGCCTACCTGCTGCGGGCCGTCGGCGACGCGGCGGGCGACGAGGGGCCGACGTGGCTGACCTGGCTGTCGCCGCTGGGGTGGCTGGAGCTGACGAGGGCGTTCGCGGGCGACCGGTACTGGGTGCTGCTGCTGCCGGTGGCGTTGTTCGCGGTGCTGATCGCGGTCGCGTCGACGTTGGTGACCAAGCGCGACCTCGGCGGCGGCCTGCTGCCCACCCGGCTCGGCCCGGCCCGCGCGCCCGGCTCGCTGGGCAGCGCGTTCGGCCTGGCCTGGCGGTTGCAGCGGGGCATGCTGATCGGCTGGACGCTGAGCCTGTTCGTGCTCGGCGCCGTCTACGGGTCGGTCGCGCGCGGCGTCGAGCAGATGCTGGAGGCCAACCCGGCGTTGCAGAAGATCATCGCGCAGCTGGGCGGCGCCGGCGCGATCGTCGACGTCTACCTGGCGTCGATCATCGGCATCATCGCCCTGTTCAGCGCGATCTACGTGGTGCAGTCGACGTTGCGGCTGCGCACCGAGGAGACCGAGTTCCGGGCCGAGCCGGTGCTGGCCACGCCGGTCAGCCGGTTCGCGTGGGTCGGCGGCCACCTGCTGTTCGCGACCGTCGGCACGGCCGTCGTGCTGGCCGCCGCGGGCCTGGGCGCGGGGCTGGTGCACGGCGCGCGCGTCGGGGACGTCGGCGGCCAGGTCGTGCGGTTGGTCGGCGCGGCGTTGACGCACGTCCCGGCGGTCTGGGTGGTCGCGGGCCTCGCGCTGGCGCTGTTCGCGCTGGCGCCGAAGCTGGCGTCGGCGAGCTGGGCGGTGATCGTGGTGTTCCTGGTGCTCGGCCAGCTCGGGCCGCTGCTCCAGCTCGACCAGTGGGCCATGGACCTCTCGCCGTTCACGCACATCCCCAAGGTTCCGGGCGCGGACGTGACCGCGACGCCGCTGCTGTGGTTGACGCTGGTCGCGGCGGCGCTGGTGGCGGTCGGCTTCGTCGGGTTCCGGCGGCGGGACGTCGGCTGAGGATCTGAAAGGACTCTTTCGAAAGAACTCTTTCAGGTATACCGTCGGGGCCATGGATCTCCCAGGGCCCCGACGGGTCACCGATGCCGACGCGCTGAAGGCGATGGCGCACCCGCTGCGCGTGTCGCTGCTGAACCACCTGCTGGCGTTCGGTCCCCGCACGGCGAGCGAGTGCGCCGAGGCGGTCGGGTCGACCGCCTCCAACTGCAGCTGGCACCTGCGGCAGCTGGCGAAGTCCGGTTTCGTCGAACGGGTCGAGGCGGGCGACGGGCGGGAACGGCCGTGGCGGGCCACCTCGGTCGGCTACGACGTCGGCGCGTTCGACGACGACCCGGAGGTGCGCACCCAGCAGGACGCGCTGATCGCGTTGGGCCTCAACGAGGACAACCGGCTGGTCCAGCGCTTCCTGGACCGGCAGCACGAGCTGCCGCGCGAGTGGCTGGAAGCCTCCGCGATGCACGGCTACACGGTCAACGTGACCGCCGAGGAGCTCTCCGGCCTGCTCGGCATGATCGACGACATCCTGCGGCCGTACCTGGTGCCGGTGCGCCGGGACGTGCCCGAGGGGGCGCTGCCCGCGCACGTCGGGATCCGGGCGTTCCCGCGGTGAACGGGCCGCTGGGTGTGCCCGCGTTCCGCCGGCTGTGGGTCGCCGGGTTCGTCTCCGAGATCGGCGACTGGGTGCTGCTGGTCGCGCTCCCGGTCTACGTGTACCAGCGCACCGGCTCGGCGGCGGCGACCGCGACGACGTTCGTGGTGGCGCTGCTGCCGAGCCTGGCGCTGTCGCCGCTGGCCGGCGTGCTGGCCGACCGGTGGGACCGGCGGAAGCTGATGCTGCTGGTGAGCCTCGCGCAGGCGGTCGCCCTGCTGCCGCTGCTGACCGGCGACCTGGTGCTGGTGAACGTGGTCACGGCGGTGCAGGCCGCGTTGGCGGCGTTGTTCGAACCGGCCAAGAACGCGTTGCTGCCTACGCTGGTGCCGCGGGACCAGGTGCCGGCGGCCAACGGGCTGGTGGGCCTGAACGCCAACCTGGCGCGGCTGGTCGGCGCCTCGCTCGGCGGCCTGCTCCTGGGGTACACCGGGCTGGCGGGCGTGGTGCTGGCGGACGTGGCGTCGTTCCTGCTCGCGGCGGCCCTGCTGGCGACCCTCGGCACGGAGGACCCCGTCCGTGCGGCGGGGAAACCCGCGTGGCGGGCCTGGCTGGACGGCCTGCGGGAGATCCGCGGCCCGTTGCGGCCGATGGTCGCCGTGGTCGTGTTGATGGCGACCGGCCAGGGCCTGTTCGTGGTGCTGTTCGTGGTGTTCGTGACCGAACGGCTCGGCGGCGGGGCGGCCGAGGTGGGGTTGCTGCGCGGCGTGCAGGCGGTGGGCGGGTTGCTCGGCGGCCTGCTGGTCGGCGCGCTGGCCCGCCGGCTCGAGCCCGGCAGGCTCCTGGGCGTGTCGCTGGTCGGCTTCGCCGCGGTCGCCGCGCTCGGCTGGAACGGGCCGCACGTGACCACCGCGCTGGTGTTCTACCTGGCCGCGTTCGTGGTGGTGGGCGTGCCGGGCGTGATCGCGGGCGCCGGGATGATGTCGGTGCTCCAGTTGCACGCCTCCGACGAGGTGCGCGGCCGGGTGATGGCGACGTTCGTCAGCCTCTACGACGGCGGTCAGGCGCTCGGCATGGTGCTCGCCGGCGCCCTCACGCCCGTGCTCGGCCTGTCCGCGCTGCTCAACGGCCAGGCCGCGCTCTACCTGGCGGCCGGCGTGCTGGCGCTGCTCACCCTCGGCGCCCGGGTTCCGGCCAGGGGCGTGACCGGCGGCTGAGCAGCAGGACGGGCGGGACGGTCAGCACCAGCCCGGCGGGCACGAGGAACGCGCTCACCGGGTCGAGGGCGTACAGCGGCACGAACGCCACCGGCGACACCGCGCCACCCAGGAACCGCAACGACTGCACCACCGACACCGACCCGCCCCGGTTCGCCTCGTCCGAGGACAGCACCAGCGCGTTCAGCCCGACGACCACCGCCTGGCTGAACGCGCCCGCCGCCGCCCACGACAGCCCGACCGCGACCACCGACGGCAGCACGCCGACGCCGACCAGCAGCACCCCGCCGACCGCCGCGCCGACCACCGCCCACCGCCGCGCGCCGAACCGGTCGATCGACCACCCCGTCAGCCGTGCGGTGAAGATCCCGACCAGCCCGAACCCGGTCAGCACCAGCCCTCGTTGCCCCGCGCTCAACCCGAACGAGTCACCCAACCGCAGTGCCACCAGGAACGACAGCCCGCCCAGGCAACCCCAGGCCACGAACCCGACCGCGGCCGGCCGCAACGTCCGGGCCCGCCAGGCGCTGCGCAGCCGGGGACGTGCGGCGTCGCGCGGCAGGTCGGCGGGCAACCCGACCACCGCCAACGCGCCCGCCACCACCGCCGCGCCGACGAACGCCCACCGCCACGACGCCTCGGCCGCCAACCCGCCCAGCAACGGCGCGGAGGTCTGCCCGGCGGCCTGCATGGACGCGAACACGCCCAGCGCCCGCCCCAACCGGGCCTTCGGCGTCACCGCCGCGATCGCGGCCAGCAGCAGGGGAGTGGTGAACGCGTTGGCCGCACCCTGCACGGCCCGCCCGCCCATCAACGCGGGGAACGACCACGACACCGCGCACAACGCCGAGGCCAGGACGTAGACGGCGTACGCGATGCGCACGGTCCGTCGTGCGCCCCACCGCTCACCCAACGTGCCGGAGACCAGCATGAGCAGCGCGAACGGCACCAGGTACCCGGTCAGCGTGGCCGCCGCCGCGCCGGCGGAGATGCCGAAGTCCCCGCCGACCTCGGGCAGCACGGACGTCGTCATCGCGCCACCGAAGGGCCCGAGGAACCCACCGGCGTACAACGCCGCGACCCGGACCCGGGACTTGTCCACAGGAGCCGATTTCACCGGCGACATCGTCGGTCCTGCGTGGCAGGGTAAAAGCAGGGGTCCCCTCGGCGAGTACCTCCGCGAAGCCGCGCGGTCCGGCAGGTCCGGGTCGTCGGGTCGGGCGGAGTCACATCCCGGTCGGCCCGCGGCCCGGACCGCGGCCGCGCCGCCGCAGGTACCGCTCGAACTCGGCCGCGATCGCGTCACCGCTCGCCTCGGTGATCTGGAGCTCCGCGTCCCCGCGCTCCTCCAACGCCCGCACGTAGTTGCGCACGTCCTCGTCCTCGTCGGCCATCTCGCTGACCGTGCGCTCCCACTCCTCGGCCTGCTCGGGCAGCGCGCCGAGCGGCACCTCGACGTCCAGCACCTCCTCGACCCGGTGCAGCAGCGCCAGCGTCGCCTTCGGCGAGGGCGGCTGGGACACGTAGTGCGGCACGGCCGCCCAGAACGAGATCGCGGGCACGCCCGCCTGCACGCACAGGTCCTGGAACACGCCGACGATCCCGGTCGGCCCCTCGTACCGCGACCGCTCCAGCCCGTACTTCGCCGCCGCCGCCTCGTCGTACGCCGTCCCCGTCACGGGCACCGGCCGGGTGTGCGGGGTGTCCATCAGCAGCGCACCCAGCGTGACCACGGTGGTCACGCCCAGGTCCTCGATGTGGCCGAGCAGCTCGGCGGCGAACTTCCGCCACCGCATGTTCGGTTCGATCCCGTGCACGAGCACCACGTCGGTGGACGACCCGGGCGGGCGGCAGACCGACAGGCGGGTCGTCGGGAATTCAACCCGTCGGGTGACACCGTCCACCAGTCGGACGGTGGGTCGGGTCACCTGGAAGTCGTAGTAGTCGTCCGGATCGATCTCCGCCAACGGCGTCGCGTCCCACGTGAGTTGCAGGTGTTCGATCGCCGTGCTGGCGGCGTCGCCAGCATCGTTCCACCCCTCGAACGCCGCCACCATGATCGGGTTGGTGAGCGGTTTGCTGGGGTCGAAGGGGGTCTGGGCGGCCTGGTCCGGATCGGTCACGCGGCCAGACTACGACCCCTGCCGCACACCCGACGCCGTAGGCTTGGCGCATGTCGGTTCGTGTCCCGCCGCCTTCCCCGGGCGCGCCCGCCGACCGCGTCCACCTCACGGCGGGCGTCACGGGCCCCGAGCCCCGGCCCGCCGATCCGAACCACGATGATTTCGCAGGTCACGAGGGTGCGACGAGATCGTGGACGTGATCACGTCCGATGTCGCGCGCCAAGCCCGCCGCGGCCACCACGAAGCCGGCGCGGACGTCGTGAAGACCAACACCTTCGGGGCCGATCCCGTCGAGCGGGACGTCACGGAGAAGATCGTCGGATTGTCACGTCGGGGTGCCGAACTCGCACGTGAGGCCGTGCCGGGCACGGCGCCGGGTTCGTCCTCGACCCGGCCGGACCGGGCGCCGACCCTCCCACCCTCGGTCACGCTCCGTGCGTAACAGTCCGGGATACTTGCGTCGAACAGGTGAAGGACACGACCACGCGTGATCAACGAAGGACGTACATGACGGTCGAGGCTGTGCTGTGGGACATGGACGGCACGCTGCTGGACTCCGAGAAGCTGTGGGACATCCCGCTCTACGAGTTCGTCGAGAAGCTGGGCGGCACGCTGTCTCTCGCGACCAGGCAGGCGATGGTCGGGTCGAGCGTGCCCCGGACGATGTCGATGCTGTTCGCGGAAGTGGGCGTCGAGCGGCCGTCCGAGGAGGACGTCGCCGACGGCGCGGCGTGGATCATGCGGCGCACCGAGGAGGTGTTCCGCGCCGGGCTGCCGTGGCGGCCGGGCGCGCGTGAGGCGTTGCGCGCGGTCCGCGACTCGGGCGTGCCGATGGCGCTGGTGACGTCGACCGAGCGGCAGTTGACCGAGGTCGCGCTGGACACCATCGGGCGCGACCTGTTCGACGTCACGGTGTGCGGCGACGAGGTGGACCGCCGCAACAAGCCGCTGCCCGAGCCGTACCTGAAGGCCGCCCGGCTGCTCGGCGTCGACCCGACCCGGTGCGTCGCGATCGAGGACTCGCCGACGGGCGTCGCCTCCGCCGTGGCCGCCGGCTGCACGGTCCTGGTCGTGCCGTGCGACGTGCCGGTCGAGCCGGGCGAGCGCCGCGTGTTCCGGGAGTCCCTGGTGGGGGTGGACCTGGAGGCGCTCGCCCGGCTGCTGGACGGCTGAGACCGACCAGCCTGCTAGACGGCCGACCTGGCCCGTCTCGTGGCCGGGTCGACCAGCAGGCCGAACACGACGCCGAGGCCGAGCCACAGCGTGGCCGTCTCGGCGAGGGAGGCCAGCCGGAACTCCCACAGCACGCTGCCCGGCAGGTCGGACGGCACGGCGTCCGGCGTCGCCGGGAACGCGACCAGCAGCACGACCACCGCCGCCACCACGGCCGAGGCCACGGCGGTGGCCCGGACCGGCGTGCCGAGGCGGCCCAACCGGGAGGCCAGGTAGCTCGCCCCGACCGCGACCAGCAGCCCGGCCGCGATCAGCCCCAGGTAGAGCACGGTGCGGTACTCGACCGTGTCCGGGTCGCCCACCGCCGGCGGGTTGGCCGGGTACTTCACCGCGGGCAGCAGCGCCGCCGCCCCGAACGCCGCCGCCGACAGCGCCACCGCCCGGACGAACGGCGCCTTCGAGGCGAACCAGCGCCGCGACCCCGCGTAGGCGGTGGCGAACAGAGCGCCGACGGCGACGCCCACCACGACCGCGGCGAGCACACCGCCGACCACCTGCGTGCCGCGGCTGAACAGCTCGCCGTGCCCGTGACCCGCGTCGGGCGCCGCGGGCCGGGCCTGCTCGACGGCCAGCGCCGCCCGGATCGGCGCCTCGACCACCAGCACGCCGACCAGGCCCGCGAGCAGCCCGGCCACCGCGCCCGCGCCGAGACCGCGCAGCAACAGGCCCTTGTAGGTGTTCGTCGACATGGCGCCCGCGCCTAGTGGCACGGGACGCCGAGCGCGTGGCGCCCGTCGTGGAAGAACTCGTGCACGGTCTCGGCGGCGTGGCCGAGCGCGATGCCGTTCTCCTGCAGGACCAGCCAGGTCACGGTCAACGCGACCAGCGCGACGGCGTAGGCCCACTTGGGGACGGGAGTGGAAAGGGGGTGCGCGGGGCTCGTCATGACGGCCTCCTCCATACCTCGTGGAAGGTCAACAACAACTCGTGCCGCAGCCGGTCTCCTGACTCCCGGATCGACGCCGTCCCCGCGTCTTCCCAGCCGCTGAGCGCGGCCAGTGACGTTCTCGGCGGGTTGGCTCCCCGGTCACAGTGGCGAGGACCGCGCCGGATTCACACCGGCTTCCCGTCCACTGCGGCGCTGCGACCGTAGAGGTGGATCGAGGGCCGGCACAACCGACCAGACGAGTTGTCGTCGCTCACCTCCGACGAGCCGGCAACGGGCAGTCACCGCACGTGCCGCCGCCGTCGAGCCGGTAGTACAGGCAGCAGCTGCGCCGCCGGAACGCGATCTCGCCGGGGAACGGGATGAACTCGCCGGTGTCCTTGAGCGGTGGGTCGGCGAACAGCTCGGCGGCCAGCGCGTCGCAGTCGACGCCGCTGCGGCTGATCGTGCGCAGCGCGCCCGCCATGGACGACCCCGCGTTGCCCCACAGCAGGCCGCGGGCCACCGGCGTGACCGCGTGCACCGCCTCGACCACCGGCTCCAGCGACTCGGCGATGCCGACGCCGGCGACGGGGTCCTTGAGCCGGACCTGGAGCCCTTCGGGGGTGTAGCGCCACCACAGGTTGGCCGGGCGGATGTCGGGCACGTCCCCGCCGACCGCGCGTGCGGCGACGACCGGGCTCAGCAGCCGCGCGGTGTAGCCGAGGAAGAACAACGACGCGGCGACCCGCCGTTCCCCGGTGCGGTACCGGGCGGAGATCCGGTCGAGGGCGTGGGGCAGGGCGGGGCCGTGCGACAGGGCCACGCCGTCGTGCCAGCTGTCGTCGGGCCGGCCGACGTCCAGGGCGAAGAACGGGCTGAGGCCGCGGACCTGCCGCAGGGTGGCCAGGACTCGGGCGAACTCGGACACGTGACCTAGTCTGCCGCCGTGGACGCACTGGGGTTGGGACTGGCCCTCGGCCTGGCCGCGAGCATCAGCCCCGGTCCGCTGTTGGTGCTGGTGGTGACGTCGGCGCTGCGGTCGGGCTGGAGGGCCGGCGCCCTGACCGCCTGCGCGCCGCTGCTGTCGGACGCCGCCGTGGTCGCCGTGACCCTGCTCCTGCTGGACCGCCTGCCGGGGCGGGCGCTGGGCGTGCTCGGCGTCGTCGGCGCGGTGTTCGTCGTGTGGACCGGCGTGCAGACCGTCCGCGACGCCCGCTCGGCCTCACTGACCGCCCAGCCCTCGCCCGACCAACCTCCGCCGGATGCCGCGGCCCTGCGCCGAGCGGTGCTGGTGAACCTGCTCAGCCCGCACCCGTGGATCGCGTGGGCGACCGCGCTCGGCCCCCTCACCATCACCACTTGGCGCACGTCAGCGGTCGCGGGCGTGGCGTTGCTGACCGGGTTCTACCTCACCCTGGTCGGCGGCAAGGTCGTGATCGCCCTGCTCGTCGCACGTGGACGCCGCAGGCTCGGCGACACCGGCTACCGTCGCACGCTCGCCGCCACCGGCGTGCTGCTCGTGCTCGCGGGCGTGGCGATGGGAGTCGAGTTCGCGACCCTCTGACCGCGAAATTCGGCTGACGCGGCCCCCGGCCGGCGGCTATGCATGTCGCCGTGCCCATGACCGACGAAACGTTCCTCGACCACGTCGCCGACCGGCTCGCGGCCCTGCCCGCCGTGCACGCCGTCACCCTCGGCGGATCGCGTGCCCAAGGCACCGGCACCCCGGACAGCGACTGGGACCTCGCCGTCTACTACCGGGGCGCCTTCGACCCCGCCGACCTGCGCGCGGTCGGGTGGGAGGGGCAGGTCTCGGAGATCGGCGAGTGGGGCGGCGGCGTCTTCAACGGCGGAGCCTGGCTCACCGTGGACGGCCGGCGCGTCGACGTCCACTACCGCGACCTCGACGTGGTCGAGCGCGAACTCGCCGAGGCCGAGCAGGGCCGCTTCCACTGGGAGCCGCTGCTGTTCCACCTCGCCGGCATCCCCAGCTACCTGGTCGTCGGCGAGCTCGCGCGGCACCGGGTGCTGCGCGGCGACCTGCCCCGCCCGACCTACCCGGAGGCGCTGCGCGCGGCGGCGCCCGCGGTCTGGCGCGAGAAGGCGGCCTTGACGCTGGACTACGCCCTCTCCGCGCACGCGCCGAGCGGCCGGCTGGCCGAGGTCGCGGCCACGCTGGTCACCGCCGCGCTCCAGACCGCGCACGCCGTGCTCGCCGCACGCGGTCAGTGGACGACGAACGAGAAGCGGCTGTTGCAGGAGGCCGGACTGCGCGGTGTCGACGAGATCGTCGCGGGACTGCGGCCGGAACCCGAGGCGTTGACCCGGGCGATCACCGAGGCGCGCGAGCTGTTCCTGGCCGCCCCCTGACCTGGCCGCCCCCTGACCTGGCCGCCCCCTGACCTGGCCGCCCCCTGACCTGGCCGCCGCCTGACCTACGGCAGGTAGAACGTCATCAGGTCGCCGCGCACCGGCGGGAACAGGGCGTGCATCAGCTCGGCGTTCGGGCCCGGGTACACGTCCGGCTCCCGCGCGGTCAGGCCGCGCAGACCGTGCGGGCCGAACAGCAGCGACGCCAGCAGGTCCGGCGCCACGCCGCCGCCACCCGCCGCGCCCGGCGCCTGCATCCGCCCGCCGGCCACCACGGGACCGACCTCGCCCGCCTTGAACGGCAGCCGCACGTGCGACCCGTAGAACGAGACCACCGCCTCGCCCTCCCGGTCGCCGAGCCCGGCCTCCCGCAACCGCCGCCCGAACACCGGCCGCAGGTGCTCCAGCACCGCCACCGGGTCGCCGATCCGCACGTAGTACGAGGCCGCGTCCGGCTCCGCGGGCCCGAGGAACGGCTCCAGCGCCTCACCCGCCACCGACCCCGGCCGCTCGGTCACCTCCTCGGCACCGGTCAACGCGAGCAGCGCGTGCGCCGCCGCCTCGTCGACGGCCGCCACCTCGCACAGCCGCGCGCCTTCGTCCGGCGGGGTGGTGCGACCCGTGGCGACCGGCACGCCGTCCCGCTCCACCAGCCACTGCGTGCTGCCGTCGCGGGCCACCAACCACCGCCACAGGCCGGGGGAGTGCGGCATCCGCAGGTCGGCCCGCGCCTGCTCGGCGTCCTGGAGCCGGGCCATCGCCGGGATGTCCTCGGCACCCGCTTCGCGCAACGCGTGCCCACCGCCGTCGGGACGGCCCGTCACCGGCCGGGTGGCCGAGATCGGGATCGCGTACGTGTAGCCGAACCGGCGGTAGAAGTACGGGATGCCGAGCATCACGTTCACCAGCTGGCCGCGCGCGGCGGACCGCTCGTGCGCCCACCCCATCAGCGCGCGCACCAGCCCGCGGCCCTCGTAGGCGCGGTCGGTGGCGACCAGCTCGACCTGGCCCGCCGGGATCTCCAGCCCGTCGAGCACCAGCGTCTCGTCCAGCAGGGTCGCGGTGGACACGACCTTGTCGCCGTCCACGACGACCGCGCACGCCTCCCAGCCCGCGTCCGGGTCCTGGACCACCAGGCGGTGGTCGACGGCGTCGGCCGGTTCGCCGCGGTCGACGAGCAGCGCGCCGATCTGCTCGAGGTCTTCGGGGCGCGCGGTCCGCAGCACCAGCCCATCGGTCATCGGTGCAGTGTGTGGGGTGTGTCGGAAATCGCGCCATCGGTTTTTCGGTGGCGGTCGCGCCCCGGCCGACGCAGAATCCGCGCCATGCCGTGGCTGCCCGCTGACTTCGCCCACCCGACGCACGTCCCGCTCGACGCCGAACACCACTTGCGGCCCATCCGCGAGTCCGATGTGGACGTCGACTACCCCGCCGTGATGGGCTCCCAGGAGCGGTTGTGGTCGCGGTACGGCGAGAAGTGGGGCTGGCCGCCCGCCGACATGACCTACGAGCACGACCGCGTCGACCTCGCCCGGCACGAACGGGAGCAGGACGCGCACGAGTCGTTCAACTACGCCCTCTTCAACGCCGACGAGACCGAGCTGTACGGCTGCGTCTACATCGACCCGGTCGAGGACCCCGGGCGCAGCGCCGACGCGCAGATCTCGTGGTGGGTGGTGGACGACCGCGTGGGCACCGACCTGGAGCGCGCGCTGGACGCGTTCGTGCCGAAGTGGATCGCGCAGGTGTGGCCCTTCACCGACCCGCACTACGGGATCTAGCGCCCGCGCCCGCCGGACCGGGGTCCTGGGTGCCTGCGACCGTTCGGGGGATGGGAGGATCAGACCCCGTGAAGACCTTCGACGAGCTGTTCGCCGAGCTGAGCGAACGCGCACGCACCCGCCCTGAGGGCTCCGCCACCGCCGCGGCTCTGGAGGCCGGGGTGCATGCGCAGGGCAAGAAGGTGCTGGAGGAGGCCGGCGAGGTCTGGATCGCCGCGGAGCACGAGTCCGACGAGCGCCTGGCCGAAGAGGTCTCCCAGCTGCTGTACCGGGTGCAGGTGCTGATGCTCGGGCGCGGTCTCACCCTCGAAGACGTCTACAAGCACCTGTGATCCTGGAAGTCGCCGCCCTCGACGTCCGCCCCGGTCTGGAGGCGGACTTCGAGCAGGCGTTCGACCAGGCTCGCGAGGTCATCGCGCAGTCGCCCGGGTTCGTCTCGGTCGACCTGCGGCGGTCGGTCGAGCACCCGTCCCGGTACCTGCTGCTCGTGCGGTGGGAACGGCTCGAGGACCACACGGTCGGCTTCCGGCAGGGGCCGCTGTACCCGCGGTGGAAGGCGCTGCTGCACCACTTCTACGACCCGTTCCCGACCGTCGAGCACTACCGCGCCCTCTGACGGCGCAGCAGTTCCACCACCTGGTCGTCGGTGGTCTGGTCGAAGTGACCGTAGAACCGGCCGACCGCCCGGAAATCCGTCCGCGGGTGCGGGCAGACCACCAGGTCGGCGTCCGCGCGCAGGGCGCGCACCGAGTCCGCCGCGCCCACCGGCACCGCGAGCACCAGGCGTCGCGGGTCCTGCCCGCGGGCTTCGCGCAGCGCGGCACGGGCCGTGACGCCGGTGGCCAGGCCGTCGTCCACGACCAGCACGTCCCGGCCTTCGAGCCGCACCGGGCCGTCCCGGTACAGCTCCAGCCGCCGCCGGGCCTCCCGTTGTTCGGCCTCGCACGTCTCGGCCAGGTCCTCGCGGGTGAGGCCGAGCATGCGCAGCGCGTCCTCGTCGAAGATCGGCTCGCCGTTCGCGGTGACCGCCCCGATGCCGTACTCGGGGTGGCCGGGCGCGCCGATCTTGCGGGCGACGGCCACGTCCAGCTCACCGCCCAGCGCGGAGGCGACCTCGAACGCCACCGGCACGCCGCCGCGGGCCAGGCCGAGCACCAGGGGATCGGTCCACGACTCGCCGGCCAGCGCCCGGGCGAGCACCCGTCCGGCGTCGAAGCGGTCCGCGAACCTCATGACCCCATGGTGCGCGCGCCGCGTGCCGGTTGCGACCGTGGGCCTAGCGCTCCCGCACGAACAACGACTGCGCGCCGTGCCCCACGGGGCCGTGCTCGTCGTGCAGGACGCTGCTCGCCACGCCGACGCCCGACGGTCCGATCACCGTGCGCGCGTCCAGGGCGAACCACTCGCCGACCGGCTCGCGGTGCAGGTGCACGGTCAGGTCGGTGTTGATCGCGTACCACGTGCGGATGTCCAGCCGGCTGGACACGCCGCTCGCCGAGTCGGCCACGGTGAACAGGCGTTGCGCCGCGGTCGGCTCCTCGCCGGCCACCACGCGCACCTGCGGCCGCGCCCACACCACCGCGTCACCGGGCGCGAAGATGCCGCCGCTGACCGAACGCCACTCCATCGCGGCCAGGTAGCCGCCCCGCCAGTGCTCCGGGACGGCCATCGGCTCGCACGTCGACGGCGCGACGAGCGGCTCACCCGCGCCGGCCGCCACCGCCGCCGTGTCGCCCGCCACGATCCGCCACGCGTTCGCCCGCAGCACCGGGCGGCCCCCGTGCGCCAGCTCGGCCGACAACAGCTCCACCGAACGCCCCGGCCGCACCACCGAGGCCGTCACGGTCAGCTCCGCGACCGGCACCGGGCCGAGCACCTCGAACGCCACCCGGGACAGCACCGCCTCCGGCCGCGGCGCGCACCGCTCCAACGCCCGCACCAGCAGCGCGGACGGCGGCCCCAGGTGCTGGCTGTCGTTGCCCCACGGACCGGTGGTGTGCCCGGTGGCGGCGAACCGGTCGGAGTCCAGCTGTTCGTAGAACGCGTCCATCAGCACGATCCCCTCAGCACAACCCCCTCGACACGACCCTTCGACGACGAACCGCTCGGCCCGGACACCGCGTGTCAGTCGGCCCGGTCCAGCGCGGTCTCCACCCCGGCGTCCGGCTCCGGCCAGCCCGGGTACGGCGGCGGCGTGCCGTCGAACGCCGGGCACAGCGCCTTGTGGTCGCAGTAGTCGCACAGCCTGCCCGGGTTCGGCCGGAAGTCGCCGGACTTCGCCGCGCGCAGGATGGCGTCCCAGATCGCCTCCAACGTGCGCTCGAACCGGGTCAGCTCCGCCTCGTCCGGCTGGTAGGCCAACGCCTGCCGGTCGGCCAGGTACATCAGCCGCAGCTGGCGCGGCACCACGCCGCGCAGCCGCCACAGCACCAGCGCGTAGAACTTCATCTGGAACAACGCCTTGGCCTCGCCGACCTCGCGCGGCGCGGCGCCCGTCTTGTAGTCGACCACCCGGATCTCGCCGGTCGGCGCCACGTCGACGCGGTCGATGTACCCGCGCAGCAGCACGCCCGAGGGCAGTTCCCACTCCACCAGCAGCTCACGGGCGTCGGCGTCGAACCGGCGCGGGTCCTCCAGGCCGAAGTAGCCGTCCAGCAGCTCCTCCGCCGACGCCAGCCACCGCTCCTGCTCCGGATCGCCCTCGGCGAACAGCTCGGCGAACTCCGGCCGCTCGGCCCGCACCCGCTCCCACGCCGGGCCGACCAGCGCCCGCGCCGTCTCCGGCAGCCGTTCGTCGGCGGGCAGGCCGAACAGGTCCTCCAGCACCGCGTGCACCACCGTGCCGCGCACCTGCGCCCTGGTCGGCTTCTCGGGCAGCCGGTCGACGGCGCGGAAGCGGTAGAGCAGCGGGCACTGCTTGAAGTCGCCCGCTCGCGAGGGCGACAGCGCTGGCCTGCGAACAGGGCGCTCGGTGATCGTCGGCACTGCCATGGCCCAGAACCATAGGCCAACCCCCCGACAAGATCGGGTCCGAACCGCGCGAGGCGCTACGCGGCGGCGCGCGCGTAGTCCAGCAGGTCGATCTTGTTCGTGATGTCCTTGCCTGCCTTCAGCATCAGGTCGAGCAGGAACTTGGTGCCCAGGAGCCCGTTGCGCGCGCGCAGGGCGAACCGGCTCGCCGGCGCCAGGAACTTCCCCGTCCGGTCACCGCCCTTCTGGCACCGCCGAGCGTAGTCGCGCATCCGGTCCTCATAACGCCGGAACGCCGTCTCGTGGTCGCCGTCCGCCGTGGCCAGCTCGCCCGCGAGCACGTACGCGCCGACCACGGCGGTGCCCGCGCCCATGCCGCCGATGGTGGCGCCGCAGGCCGCGTCGCCGACCAGCGCGACCCGCCCCCGTGACCAGGGCCGGACGTCCACCCGGCTGATCGAGTCGAAGTACAGCTCCGTCGTGTGCTCCAAGGTCACCAGCAACCGGGGCGTCCGCCACCCCACCCCGCGGAACGCGTCGTGGAGCAGCCGGCGCTGCCCTGCCACGTCGTGCCGGTCGTACTCCAGCCGCGGCGACTTGAACACCACGAACGCGCCCGGCCGGTCCGGGCCGCCGCCGGTGGACACGAGCCGTCCCGGCGCGTTGTAGCTCACCGGCTCGGCCGGCGCGTCGAAGTCGGCGGGCAGGTCCCAGCTCGCGACGTAGTAACCGAGGTGGCTGACGAACCGCTCCTCCGGCCCGAAGGCCAGCGCGCGGACCCGGGAGTGGATGCCGTCGGCGCCGATGACCAAGTCGAACGTGCGCTGAGCGCCGGAGGCGAACGTCACGTCGACGCCGTCGGGCGTCTCGGCCAACGCGGCGATCGAGTCGCCGAAGAGGTAGTCCGCCCGAGCCCTGCCGTGCTCGTAGAGCACCCGCGAGAGGTCCGAGCGCAGCACCTCGACGTCGCCGCCCGCGAACTCCGCCGGCAGGTGGAGCACGGTGCGGTCGCGCTCGTCCACGAACGTCATCGGGCTGCCGCCGGTCCGGACCTCGCGCAGCCGGTCCAGCACGCCCATCCGCTCCAGCACGGCGAGGTGCGTCTCGCCGCGGAAGTCGACCGCCGCCCCGCCGCCGCGCAGCGCGGGCGCGATCTCCACGACGGTCGGCTCGAAGCCGTAGTGCGCGAGCCAGTAGGCCAGCGCCGGTCCGGCGACGCTCGCGCCGGAGATCAGGACCTGCTTGTCGGCCATGTCCGCCCCTAACTGTGTCCATCGGAAGCAGTTCTATTTGTGTATCGTAGACACAGTTTTTTCGCGACGGCAACACCGGAGGTGGCGATGGACCTGACGGGCAGCCTCGAACTGCTGTGGGGCGACCGCCCCGGCCCTCGCCGCGGCCCCAAGCCCGCGCTCACCCACGAGCTCATCGCCCGCACCGGCATCGCGATCGCCGACGCCGAGGGGCTCGCCGCCGTCTCCATGCAGCGGGTCGCCGCGGACCTCGGCTTCACCAAGATGTCGCTGTACCGCTACGTGCCCGGCAAGTCCGAGCTGGTCGCGCTCATGGCCGACCTGGCAATGGGCACGCCGCCCGCCGACCTCGGCGAGGGCGACCGGTTCGCACGGCTGCGCGCGTGGGCGCTGGGGCTGCTGCCCGGCTTCGTGCGCCACCCGTGGGTCCTGGAGGCCACCACGGGCCCGCGCGTGATCGGCCCGAACGAGCTGGCCTGGATGGAGGCCGCGCTGGCCGTGCTCGACGGCGCGGGCCTGGGCGGCGCCGAGCGGATGGACGTGCTGGCGGTGCTCGCCGGGCACGTCCGCAACATCGCCCAGCAAGCGGCGACGGCGCCGGGCGGCGACGCGGGCACGCAGTTCGGCGCGATCGTGGCCGAGGTGGTGCGCGAGCGCGGCGACCGGTACCCGGCGGTGCGGGCCGCGTTGGCGGAGGCGGCCGGGGGAGGCGAGGACGAGGCCCTGGGCTTCGGCCTCGACCTCATCCTCGACGGCCTGCGCGCCCGGATCGGCGACGCGAG
The DNA here is from genome assembly GCF_055603705.1 of Actinosynnema sp. NPDC037264. Taxonomy (NCBI): domain Bacteria; kingdom Bacillati; phylum Actinomycetota; class Actinomycetes; order Pseudonocardiales; family Pseudonocardiaceae; genus Actinosynnema; species Actinosynnema sp. NPDC037264. The sequence continues at coordinate 70,777 of NZ_JBVJVK010000008.1, forward strand.
CCCGACGCGGGCCCGACCCGGCGCTGATCCAACACAGTCCTGATACACCCGGCCGCCTAGGCTCGTCCCGTGGCGACGACGAGTGGTTGGCGACGGCAGGTCGGCCGGGACGGCGGGCTGCCGCTGTTCCGCGTGGCCGGCATCCCGGTGCTGCTCGCGCCGTCCTGGTGGCTGGGCTCGGCGGCCATCGTGGTGCTCTACGCGCCGCTGGTCGGCCGCATCGCGCCCGGCACGGGCGGCCTCACCGGCGTGCTGCTCGCCGCCACGTTCGCGGTCTTCCTCGGCCTGTCCGTGCTGGCGCACGAACTCGGCCACAGCCTGGTCGCGCTCCGCCTCGGCCTGCCGGTGCGCCGGCTGCGCCTGTTCCTGCTCGGCGGCGTGTCCGAGGTGATGCGCACCCCGACCCGCCCCGGCCACGAGGGCGCCATCGCCGCCGCGGGCCCGATCGTCTCCATCGTCCTGGCGGGCGCGTTCGCGGTGGCCGCCTCCACCATCCCGCAGCCCGACGCGGTCTGGCTGCTGATCGCCCAGACCGCGTTCGCCAACGCCGCCGTCGCGGTGTTCAACCTGCTGCCCGGCCTGCCGCTGGACGGCGGCCGGATCCTGCGCGCGGGCGTGTGGGCCGTCACCGGCCGGCGTGCGACGGGCACGAAGGCCGCCGTGATCGGCGGCGGCGTGGTGGCCGCGCTGCTCGTCGTCTGGGCGGTCTGGGGCGTGCTCGACGGCGCCGAGGACCGCTGGCTCCGCTTCGGCGTGTGCCTGCTGACCGCGTGGTTCGTGCTGGCCGGCGCGCGCGGCGAGTTCACCGCCGAGCGCCGCAGCACCTGGCCGGACGGCCTCACGCTGGGCGAGCTCGTCCGACCGGTGCTCCAACTGCCCGCCGAGAGCCCGGTGTCGGGCGCGCTCACCGCGTCCGCCGGCCGGGGCGTGGTCCTGGTCCGCGCGGACGGTGTCGCCGCCGGCCTGCTCGACCGCGAGATGGCACGTCGCCTGGCCAGCACCTCGCCGCACGCCCCGGCCGAGCAGGCCGCCGTGCCGATCCGGCCGGAGACCGTGCTGCTGGAGAACGAGACGGGCGCCGAGGTGGTCGAGCGCGTGCACTGCACCGCCGCCTGGGAGTACCTGGTCGTCGACCTCGAAGGACGGCCCGCGGGCGTGCTGCGCCGCGAGGACCTCAAGGCCGCGCTGAACCGCCGCTGACCTGGTCGTCCTCGCCCGGCCCGCCGACCAACCCGGCCTCCTGCGCCAGGATCGCCGCCTGCACCCGCGACCGCAGGTCGAGCTTCGTCAGCACGCGCGACACGTGCGTCTTCACCGTCGTCTCACCGATGTGCAGCTTTCGCCCGATCTGGTGATTCGACAGCCCTTCGCCGAGGCAGTGCAGCACCTCCACCTCGCGGTCGGTCAACGCGTCCAGCGCGGCCGGGCGCGCTCGCGGCGCGGCCGAGGCGAACTCCCGCATCACCCGCCGCGTCACGCTCGGCGCCAGCACGCCGTCACCGGCCGCGACCTGCCGCACCGCGTCCACCAGCGCGGACGCCTCCACCGACTTGAGCAGGAACCCCGCCGCGCCCGCCCGCAGCGCGCCGCGCACGTACTCGTCCAGGTCGAACGTCGTCAGCACGAGCACGTCGCACACGCCGCTGAGCCGCCGGGTCGCCTCGATGCCGTCCACGCCGGGCATCCGGATGTCCATCAGCACCACGTCGGGTTCGAGCCGCTTGGCCAGCCGCACGGCCGTCGCGCCGTCCTCGGCCTCGCCGACCACCTCGATGCCCTCCGCGTCGCCGAGGATCATCACCAGCCCCGCCCGGATCGCCGCGTGGTCGTCGGCCACCACCACCCGGATCACAGCGGGAACTCCGCCCGCACGACCCAGCCGCCTGCCCCGTCGAGACCCGCGGCGAACACCCCGCCGACCAGGTGGGCGCGTTCCGCCATGCTCACCAACCCCGTTCCCGTCCCCGTGCCGCGCGCACCGTCCACCACGTCGTTCCGCACGACCACCACCAACCGCATGACCTGCCGTTCCAGCACCACCGACGTGCGCGCGCCCGGCGCGTGCTTCACCGCGTTGGTCAACGCCTCCTGCACGATCCGGTACGCCGCGACGTCCACGCCCACGGGCAGTTCGCCCACGTCCGCGCCGCGCAGCTCCACGTCCAGCCCGGCCGCGGCGGCCGACTCGACCAGCGCGCCCACGTCCGCCAGCCGCACCGCCACCGGCTCGTCCGCCGGCTCGTCGGCCCGCAGCACGTCGATCATCGTCCGCATCTCGGCCAACGCGCGCACGCTGTTCTCCCGGACCGACTTCAACACCGTGCGCGCGGTCTCCGGGTCGCCCGAGCGCAGCGACAGCACGGCCTCGGACTGGATCGCGATCGCGGACATGTGCCCGGCCACCACGTCGTGCAGGTCGCGGGCCATCCGGTTGCGCTCGGCGTTCACCGCGGCCCGCCGGTCCAGCTCGGCGATGCGGGCGACCTGCTCGGCGCTCTCCCGGTGCCGCCGCACGTTCGTCGCCCACCACACGGGCACCACGAGCAGCGAGAACAGCAGCAACCCGGTGTAGAACGACTGCCGCCAGTCGCCCGTCGCGGCGGACGTCGCCGTGATGCCGACCGTCGCCGCGGCCACCACGGCGACGAGCACCCGGTGCAGCGCGCGCGGCCCGTGCAGCGTGGCCACGAACAGCACGTCGATGCACACCATCATCACCGGCATGCTCAGGCCGAAGTGCAGGTCCACCGCCGTGGCCGCGCCCGCCACGCCCAGCGCCACCACGGGCGCCCGGTGGCGGAACACCTGACCGGCGCACGCCACCGCGAGGATCGCCACCCGCACCCCGAGCGGCGTCGACCCGCCGCGGTCGCCCGTCACCTGGTCCAGGCCGAGCCGGTGGATCAGCAGCCCCAAGGCGAAGAAGGCCACCGCGGTCAGCACGTCGCGGTGTTTCGGGCGGAGCTCCACCACGTCATCACAGCACAGGGCAAGGCCCGAAGCGTCCTACGAACTGATGACCCGGGATCGGTCGGCCCGCCGACGCGCGCGAGGTCCGCGGGCGGCAGCATTGAGGACGTGGTCGAACCGTTGGTGTTCCTCATCGTGGCGTGCGAGATCGGGTTCTGGGTGGTGCTGGGCGCGGGGCTGCTGGCCCGGTACGTGCTGCGGATGCGCAGACTCGGCGCGGTGCTGCTGGCCTGTACCCCGTTGGTGGACGTGGTGCTGCTCGTGGCGACCGTGTTCGACCTGAGGTCCGGGGGCGAGGCGACGAGCGTGCACGGGCTCGCCGCGATCTACCTGGGGGTGAGCGTGGCGTTCGGGCACAGCATGATGCGGTGGGCCGACCAGCGCGTCGCCCACCGGTTCGCCGGTGGTCCGCCGCCGGTGAAGCCGCCGAAGCACGGCCTGGCGAAGGTGCGCCACGAGTGGCGCGAGTGGGGCAAGTTCGCGGTGGCGTGGGCGATCGCGTGCTCGGTGATGCTGCTGCTCATGTTCGTCGTCGGCACGCCGGAGCGCACGCAGGCGCTGTGGGGCCAGATGGCGACCATGACGCTCATCGGCGCGATCTGGCTGGTGGGCTGGCCCGTGTACCACACGGTCACCGAGCTGGCGAAGGGCCGGTTCACCGAGAAGGTCACCGACAAGGGCGAGTGAACGCGGGTCGGACGGTCGGTAGGCCGCTACGGGCCGTGTGCGGCCTCCGTGCGACCATCGTGCGCTGTTGACGCGCGTTTAAGCAGGAGGTTCGCCGCGGTGAGCACCGCCAGTGGTCCGTTCCAGCCGGGAGACCGGGTGCAGTTGACCGACCCGAAGGGACGGCACTACACGATCGTGCTCGAACCGGGCAAGGAGTACCACACGCACCGCGGCGCGTTGTCGCACGACAAGCTGATCGGGCAGCCCGAGGGGTCCGTGGTCGTCTCGGTGGGCGGCACGTCGTTCCTGGCGCTGCGCCCGCTGCTGCCGGACTACGTGCTGTCCATGCCGCGCGGCGCCCAGGTGATCTACCCCAAGGACGCCGCCCAGATCGTCATGTACGGCGACGTGTTCCCCGGCGCGCGGGTGCTGGAGGCAGGCGCCGGGTCGGGCGCGCTGACCTGCTCGTTGCTGCGCGCGGTCGGCGAGAAGGGCAGTGTGACGTCGTACGAGGTCCGCCAGGACCACGCCGACCACGCGATCCGCAACGTCGAGCAGTTCTTCGGCGAGCGGCCCGGCAACTGGTCGCTGACCGTCGCCGACGTGAACGAGCACGAGGGCGAGGTCGACCGGGTCGTCCTGGACATGCTCGCGCCGTGGGACGTGCTGCCCGCCGTGTCGCGCAGCCTCATCCCGGGCGGCGTGCTGGTGGTGTACGTGGCGACCACGACGCAGCTGTCGAAGGTGACCGAGGCGATCCGGGAGCAGCAGCACTGGACCGAGCCGCACGCGTGGGAGACCCTCGTGCGGCCGTGGCACGTGGTGGGCCTGGCCGTGCGGCCGGAGCACCGGATGATCGGGCACACCGCGTTCCTGCTGACCACCCGCAGGCTGGCCGACGGCGTCACGCCGCCCCGGCCGCAGCGCCGCCCGTCCAAGGGCTGATCGAGCGCCTGACCAGCTGAAACGGCCCCGCACGTGGTGTGCGGGGCCGTTGTCCACCGGTCGTGCGGGTCAGCTCTTCGGGCAGGCGACCCAGCCGTCGTCGGTCTTCTTGAACGGCAGCGTGTCGGTGTCGTCCTTGACGAACTCCTTCATGCTGTCGGGCACGCCGTCGAACTTGACCGAGATGGTGGCCGTGGCCTCCGTGTCGCTCTTCTCCTCGACCTTGTCGACGGTCAGGTTGACCTTGATGCTCTTCGCCGCCTCCTGGGCCGCCTTGATCTGCTCCTGGAACTCCGGGGGCAGGTCCTTCAGCTCCTTCTCGAGCTCGGCGGCGAAGGCGCCCGGGTCGGTGGCCTTCTTGATGTCGTCAATCGATTTCTTGCTCGTGTCGCAGGTCAGCGCGGTGAGCTTGTCGAAGTCGCGGGAGTTGACGGCCGCGACGTAGCTGTCGGCGGCGTCCTTGGCGGTGCCGTTGCTGCCGCCTCCCAGCGTCATGACCAGCGTGACCACGACACCGATCACGACCAGGGCGCCGACCCCGCCCAAGATCCACGGCAGGGGGCTCTTCTTCGGCGGCGTGCCGTAGGGATCGCCGAAACCACCCGGTTGGCCGTAACCGGGCTGGTTGAACTGGCCGGGTTGGCCGTACGGCTGCTGGCCGGGGCCGGGCTGGCCCTGCTGCGGGTAACCGCCGGGTGGCGTGCCGTAGCCGGGCTGCTGCCCACCCTGTGGGAACCCCTGGGCAGGCGGCGGGTACCCGCCGGGCTGCTGGCCGTATCCCGGCTGCTGGCCGAATTGGCCTGGTTGCTGGCCAAATTGACCCGGCTGCTGACCGTACGGACCCGGCTGCTGCGGCGGGACGGACATCACGTTCTCCTAGAACTTTCCGCTGGTGGCAGTGGACACTGCCCGGACCACTCACGTGGGACTAGTACTGGACGCACGGTAGCGGGTGGGAGGTTCCGGCTGACACCGGTATGGAGCAGTTGACCCCGCCGAGCGGGCGGTTTGTGTCATCACACGACGCCTCCGAACCCGCTGGGTGGCCGCTTTTGTCGGTGATCGCCGGTACCGTTGTCGTACGAACACGGGAGGAGGGTGCCGACATGCAGCACGGTCATCCCGGCAGCCAGCCCGATGAGGGTGGCGAGCTGAACAAGGGCAATAACTCTGGTGAGCTGACAGCGCAGATCAGGTTCCTGGAGGACGAGATCGCGTTGCTGCGCCGCAAGTTGACGGAATCCCCACGACACGTCCGCCTGCTGGAGCAGCGGTTGGCGGAGGCGACGGAGCGCGTCAGCCAACTGACCGAGCGCAACACGAAGCTCATCGACACCCTTCGAGAAGCGCGGAGCCAGCTGCTCGCGCTGCGCGAGGAAGTGGACCGCCTCGCGCAGCCGCCCAGCGGCTACGGCGTGTTCCTGGCCAGGTTCGACGACGGCACGGTGGACGTGTTCACCTCCGGCCGCCGCATGCGGGTCTCGGTATCGCCCGCGGTCGAGACGCCGTCGCTGGTCCTCGGCCAGTCGGTGCGCCTGAACGAGGCGTTGACCGTGGTCGAGGGCGGCGACTTCGAGCGAACCGGCGAGGTCTGCACGCTGCGCGAGGTGTTGGCGTCGGAAACCACCGACAGCTCGATCGGCCGTGCCCTGGTCGTCGGCCACGCCGACGAGGAGCGGGTCGTCTGGCTCGCCCAGCCGCTGATGGATTCGCCGCTGAAGGCGGGCGACTCCCTGCTGGTCGACTCCAAGGCGGGTTTCGCCTACGAGCGCGTGCCGAAGGCCGAGGTCGAGGACCTGGTGCTGGAGGAGGTGCCCGACGTCCGGTACGAGGACATCGGTGGCCTCTACCGGCAGATCGAGCAGATCCGCGACGCCGTGGAGCTGCCGTTCCTGCACGCCGACCTGTTCCGCGAGTACAAGCTGCGCCCGCCCAAGGGCGTGCTGTTGTACGGCCCTCCCGGCTGCGGCAAGACGCTCATCGCGAAAGCGGTGGCGAACTCCCTGGCCAAGCAGGTCCACGCCGCCAGGGGCGAGGACCACCGCGAAGCCAAGAGCTACTTCCTCAACATCAAGGGCCCCGAGCTGCTCAACAAGTTCGTGGGCGAGACCGAGCGGCACATCCGGCTGATCTTCCAGCGCGCCCGGGAGAAGGCCTCCGAGGGCACGCCGGTGATCGTATTCTTCGACGAGATGGACTCGATCTTCCGCACCCGCGGCAGCGGCGTGTCGTCCGACGTCGAGACCACGATCGTGCCCCAGCTCCTCAGCGAGATCGACGGCGTCGAGGGCCTGGAGAACGTGATCGTGATCGGCGCCTCCAACCGCGAGGACATGATCGACCCGGCGATCCTGCGGCCGGGCCGGCTCGACGTCAAGATCAAGATCGAGCGTCCGGACGCCGAAGGCGCGAAGGACATCTTCAACAAGTACCTCACGCCCGACCTGCCGATCCACGCCGACGACCTGGCCGAGTTCGGCGGCGACCCGGTGGCCTGCATCGACGGCATGGTGCAGCACACGGTCGAGCGGATGTACGAGGAGTCGGAGGAGAACCGCTTCCTCGAGGTCACCTACGCCAACGGTGACAAGGAGGTCCTGTACTTCCGGGACTTCAACTCGGGCGCGATGATCCAGAACATCGTCGACCGCGCGAAGAAGGCGGCCATCAAGAGCCTGCTGGACACCAAGCAGCCGGGCTTGTCGGTGCGCCACCTGCTGGACGCGATCGTGGACGAGTTCGCCGAGAACGAGGACCTGCCCAACACGACCAACCCGGACGACTGGGCCAGGATCTCGGGCAAGAAGGGCGAGCGGATCGTGTACATCCGCACGCTGGTGACCGGCAAGAACCAGGAGTCGGGTCGCGCCATCGACACGGCCACGAACACCGGTCAGTACCTGTAGGACCGCACTGCCATCCATCAACCCGCCTGGAGAACCCGTCCGGCCACCGCGCCGGGCGGGTTTTCCGCGTTCAGGGCGGGAGCGGACACCCTCACCCACCCGGCGCACCTCACGCGGCCACCGCTCGCGACCTGGGCGTGAATCGGTTCAGAAGGTCCAGTCTCGTCCTGCGCAGGTCGGACCGGCCGCACGGGAGCCGTTCGGACGGCGGCAGGTCCCCCGGCCACGACCGGATCGCGGGCCGGCGGAAGACCCGCGCCGAACCGGGCCACAACGGGATCGCGGGGCCGGCGAGCACCTGCCCTCGCCCGGCCCCTCATGGCTTCGACACCACCGGACGACTTGGCCGAGCCGGGCGGGCCACGATCGGGGCCGGTCGTCAGGAGCGGGCGCTGACCAGGCCGGATTCGTAGGCGGCGATGACGAGCTGTGCCCGGTCCCTCGCCTGGAGCTTGTGCAGCAGGCGGCCGATGTGGGTCTTCACCGTGCCGGCGGACAGGTGCAGCTCGCCCATGATCTCGGCGTTGGAGAACCCGCGGGCGATCAGCAGCAGCACCTCCTGCTCACGTTCCGTGATCCCGTCGAGGCGGATCGTGCGGGGCGCGGGCGTGCGGGAGAACTCGGCGACCAGGCGGCGGGTCACCGAGGGTGACAGCAGGGCGTCGCCGGCGGCCACCACGCGGATCGCGGCCAGCAGGTCGGCCGGGGGAGTGTCCTTGAGCAGGAACCCGCTCGCACCCGCCCGCAACGCCGAGTACACGTACTCGTCCAGGTCGAACGTGGTCAGGATCAGCACCCGGGCCGCGCTGAACGAGCCGATCTCGCGGGTGGCCGCGATCCCGTCCACCCCCGGCATCCGGACGTCCATGAGCACCACGTCCGGGGACGTCGACCGCACCACCGACACGGCCTCGGCGCCGTCGCCCGCCTCGCCGACCACCCGCAGGTCGTCCGCCGAGTCCACCAGCACCCGGAAGCTGCCGCGCAGCAGCGCCTGGTCGTCCACGACCACCACGTCGATCACGACAGCGGCACCTCGGCGCGCACCGCGAACCCGCCGCCGGCCAGCGGACCGGCCGAGAAGGTCCCGTCGTAGACCGCCACCCGTTCCCGCATCCCGATCAACCCGTGCCCCCCTCCGCCACCGGCCAACACCCGTTCGCCGGGCCCGTCGTCGACCACCCGCACCTCGACCGAAGCGTCCCCCACGACGATCGACACCTCGCAGGCGGCCGGCGCCGCGTGCTTGACCACGTTGGTGACGGACTCCTGCACGATCCGGTACACGGTCAGCCCCAGCCCTTCGGGCAGCGAGCCCGTCACCGACAGCGACACGTCCACCCCGGCGAGGGACGCCCGCGTCACCAGTTCGGGCAAGTCGGCCAGGCCGGGCATGGGCGCCAGTTCGGCCTCCGAGTCCTCCGACCGCAGCACGCCCAGCAGTCGCCGCATCTCGACCAGGGTGCCGCGCGAGGCCCTCTCGATGACCTGGAGCGCCTCCTGGGCCTCCTCGGGCCGCGACGGCGCCACGTGGGCCGCGACCCCGGCCTTGACCGTGATCAGGCTCAGGCTGTGCGCGACCACGTCGTGCAGCTCGCGGGCGATGCGCAGGCGTTCCTCGGCGACCGCCTTGGACGACGCCTCGGCGGCCTGGCGGGCCTCGTAGGACCGGCGGATCCGCGTGGCGCGCCCCAACGCCCACGCGGCGCACACCACCAGCGTGAGGAAGATCGACAGCCCGGCCGACTCCGGCCACGCCTCGCCGATGAACACCGCCACCCAGGCCGAGCCGAGCGTGGCCGCCAGCGCGCCCACGGCCACCCGCGACGAGCAGGCCGAAGCCACCAGGTAGATCGCGAACGCGGTGGCGCTGTAGGGCTCCAGCGTGATGTGGGCGATGGTGGCCACGTTCTGCGCCGTGAGCACGATGCCGAGCGTGAGCAGTGGCCGCTTGCGGCGCAGCGCCAGGGGCGCCCCGACCAGGACCGCCACCGGGTAGCCCAGCCACGCCGGCACGTCGGACATCCGGGCGAAGTCCAGGTACACCATGACCAGCACCACGGCGGCGGCCACGTCCAGCGCGTACAGGTAGGCGGTGGGCAGCATCCGCAGGACTCGCGACATCACGGACGGCACGGTAACCGGCGTGGCCGCCGGTGGCGTCGGACCACGGTCCGACCCCGAACCGAGGACCTCGGTCCGATCCGCCCGCGCCCCCGCCCCGGCAGGCTCCTCCCCATGATCGAAGTACGGCAACTGACCAAGAGCTACCGCGCCACCCGGGCGGTGGACGGCCTCTCGTTCGAGGTGAAACCCGGCTACGTCGCGGGCTTCCTCGGCCCCAACGGCGCGGGCAAGTCCACCACCATGCGGGCGATCCTCGGCCTCGACCGGCCGACCAGCGGCGAGGCGCTCGTCGACGGTCGCCGGTACGCCGGGATCCGCCGGCCCATGCACCACGTCGGCGCGCTGCTCGACGCGGGCGCGGTGCACGGCGGCCGGTCCGCCTACGACCACCTCCGCGTGCTGGCCCGCAGCAACGGCATCAAGGACAGCCGGGCCGTCGCCACCCTGGAGCAGGTCGGCCTGGCGGGTGTGGCGAAGAGACGCGTGAGCTCGCTGTCGCTCGGCATGAAGCAGCGCCTCGGGGTGGCGGCGGCCCTGCTCGGCGACCCCGGCGTGCTGCTGTTCGACGAGCCGGTGAACGGCCTCGACCCGGAGGGCATCCGCTGGATCAGGCACCTGATGCGCGACCTGGCCCGCGAGGGCCGCACCGTGCTCGTGTCCAGCCACCTGATGAGCGAGATGGCCCTGACCGCCGACCGGGTGATCGTGATCGGCCGGGGCAAGCTGATCCTGGAGGCGTCCATGCAGGACCTCCAGGAGAAGTTCAAGAGGGACGTGCTGGTGCGCACCCCCGCGCCGGACGCCCTGGTGACCGCCCTGGCCGCCGCAGGCGCGAGAACCCGGTCCGACGCCGGCGCCCTGCTCGTCCAGGGCCTGGACGCCCCGGACATCGCCGACCTCGCCGCGCGCGACGGCATCCCCATCCACGAACTGACCCCGCGCAGCGCGTCCCTGGAGGACGCCTACCTCGAGCTGACCGAGGACAGCGTGGAGTACCGCACCCGGGAGACCGCCCGATGACCGACGTGCTGAACTCGGAGTGGCTGAAGCTCCGCTCGGTCCGCTCGACCACCTACGTCCTGACGACCATCGCGGTGTGCCTGCTCGGCGGCGCGCTGGTGTCGTACCTGATGACGGCCGACTGGGACACCTCGCCGCCGGAGCTCCAGCAGAAGTTCGGCGCCGCCGACCCGAGCGTGATGGTGGTCCCGTTCACCCAGTTCTGCCTCGGCGTGCTGGGCGCCCTGGCGGTCACCTCGGAGTACGGCAGCGGGATGATCCGCACCGCCCTCGTCTCCGTGCCGCGGCGCGGGGCCTACCTGCTGGCGAAGACGGTCGTGGTGGCCGGCGCGTCGCTGCTGATCGGCCTGGCGACCGTCCTGCTCGCCTACCAGACCGGAGAACTGATCACCGGCGACCGCCCCGAACCGATCTCGGCGTACAGCTCGTTCACCGACGCCCTGCCGACCCTCCTGGCGAACACCGCGTCGCTGGTCCTGCTGGCCCTGCTCGGCCTGGGCCTGGGCTTCCTGCTCCGCTCCACGGCGGGCGCCCTGGTCTCCCTGTGCGCCCTGCTGTTCGTGCTGCCGTCCCTGACCCTGATCCTGCCGGATCCCTGGAACGAACGCGTGTACTCCGTGATGCTGCCGGTCCTGGCACCCCAACTGGCAGCCGAGTCACCGGACGCACCCCTGTCGCCACTGGGCGCGGGCCTGGTCATGCTCGCCTACCTGGCCCTGGCGCTGGGAGCGGGCGCCCTCGCCCTCCTCCGCCGCGACGCCTGACACGTCGACCACCTTCTGCGGCACCGGTCTCCCGCATCAGCGATGCGGGGGCGTGGGAACCCGCGGCCACCGGGTTCGGAGGCGGACCCGGTGGCATCGGCGGTTCGGCGACACCGACACGGCAGCACCCCGCCACGGCGTCCGGCGGCTCGGAAGGCCGCCCGTTACCGTGTCGGACGTGCCCGACTTCGCCCTCGGCCTGGCCGCGCTCGGCCGCCCCGCCTACATCAACCTCGGCCGCGAGCACGCGCTGCCCGAACACCGCGACGTGGACGCCATGCGCGCCCAGTGCCACGCCGTCCTGGACGCCGCCTACGCGGCGGGCGTGCGACGGGTCGACGCGGCCCGCTCCTACGGCCGCGCGGAGGAGTTCCTGGCCCAGTGGCTGGCCGCACGCGGCCACCAGGACGTGCAGGTGTCGAGCAAGTGGGGCTACGCCTACGTCGCCGACTGGCGGCGGGACGCGGACACGCACGAGGTCAAGGAGCACTCGGTCGAGCGGTTCACCCGGCAGTGGCGGGAGACCGAGGACCTGCTCGGCGCGCACGTCGGCCTCTACGACGTGCACTCGCTGACCTCCGACAGCCCGCTGTTCGGCGACCTCGACCTGCTCCTCGCCCTGGGCGGCCTGCGCGACTCGGGCGTCCGCGTCGGCTTCTCCACCTCCGGCCCGCACCAGGGCGAGACGATCCGCCGCGCGCTGGAGCTCACCGTCGAGGGGCGGCGGCTGTTCGACAGCGTCCAATCCACCTGGAACGTCCTGGAGACCTCGGCGGGACCGGCGCTGGCGTTCGCCAAGGAGTCCGGCGCGGAGGTGTTCGTCAAGGAGGGCCTGGCCAACGGCAGGCTGGCCGTCGACCCGCCGCCCCGCGTGCGCGACCTGGCCGACGAGCACGGCGTCGGCCCGGACGCCGTCGCGCTGGCCGCCGTGCTCGCCCAACCGTGGGCCGACGTGGTGCTCTCGGGCGCGGCGAGCCCGGAGCAGCTGCGGGCCAACCTTGCGGCACGGGACGTCGACCTGGCGCCGGACGAGCTCGCCGACTGCGCGGAGCCCGCCGAGCGGTACTGGGCTACTCGGGCGTCGCTGGCCTGGGAATGAGCCTGACGGCGCCCGAGTCGAGGTCCACCGGCCCGCGCGGCGGCGCGCCCGACTCCTCGTCCTCGCCCAGCATCAGCGTCACCTGGCGCTGTTCCAGCTCGATGTGCTTGCTGCCGTGGAACAGGGTGGTGAACTCGTCCATCGCGGTCGCGGACACGACCGGGTGACCCTGGCGCCGGCGGACCCACTTCCACAGCCGCTCGCCCGAAGCGAGCGCGAGCAGCAGCAGGGCGAGGCCGGGGATCGACATCGCGAACATCATGCCCATCTGAACCACTCCCGGATCAGGGCCCGACCGTCCGGCACGACCGGCCACCCGGGGTCTTCCGCCAACGCCCGCACCTCGTCCGCCCCCAGCCAGCCGCCCCACGCCACTTCTTCCGGCTGGTGCACGAACGGTCCATCGCTGCGCACCTCGTAAACGTGCGCGACATAGCGGATGGTTCCGTCCACGAAGGGCGTGCTGAACCGGAACTCCGGCGCCGCCGAAACCCCCAGCTCCTCCGCCAACTCCCGCACCGCGCACTCGTCCGGCGTCTCACCCGCCGCGACGACACCGCCGCACGTCGGGTCGTACAGCCCAGGGTAGACGTCCTTGGTGTCGGTGCGCCGGTGCACGTACAGCCGGGTCCCGTCGAGCGAGCGCACGACGATCACGGCGCAGAGGTGCCACAGGCCTTCCGCGCGCATCCGGGCGCGCGTCGCCGTGCCGATGGGCGTGCCGTCGGTGTCCACCACTACCACGTGCTCCACGCCAAGATCCTCCCCTGGTAGCACCGGGCCGTGCTACCTCGGGCCGACGCCTGCCGACGCCCCCGGTTCCTAACGTCGTGGCGTTCGCGTCACGAGGAGGAGTTGTGCCCACATCCCTGCGGCTCGCGGTCGCCGAGTTCCGCAACCGGCCCGGTCGCGCCGCGCTGCCCGGCGTCGCCCTGGTGGTCGGCGTCGCCTGCCTGCTGGCCGCCCTGATGCTCAGCGACGCGATGGTGCGCGCCGCGAACGAGGGCGCGCCCACCGTGCCCGCCGGCGTCGACCTCGTGGTCCGCCCGCCGCTCTACTCGGACGCGGTTCTCGACCAGGCGACCGCCGATCGGGTGGCGCAGGTCGCCGGGGTGACGGTGGCGCAACCGATCCGCGAGGTCCGCGTCGACCTGCTGATCGAGGGCGGGCGCGCGGGCGACCGGCGCGCCACCGCCGACATCGAGCCCGACCGCGCCGACCTGCACCGCGTGCCGATCCTGGAGGGCCGCTCGCCCGGCCCCGACGGCGAGATCGCGCTCGACCGGGTCACCGCCTACGAGCACGGCCTCAAGCCGGGCTCCTCCGTGCGGGTGGCCGACGCGGCGGGCAAGCCGGTGGACGTGGTCGTCCGGGGCATCACCAAACGCGGCTCGTTCGGCGAGGAGCCGGTGATCGTGGTCGGCGAGCGCCTGGCCGCCAAGCTCGGCGGCGAGCCCCGGGTCGAGGCGATCTACGTGGTCGGCGGCGACCGCGACGCCGTCGCCCGGGCCGTGGGGGAGGGCTTCCCGGTGGACACCAGGGCGGCGATCGCGGCGGAGCCGCCCGACAACGACCTGGCGGCCGTGCTGCTGCCGTTCAGCATCCTGGCGCTGGCCACGTCCGTCTTCGTCGCCTCCGCCACCTACCGCGCCGTCTACGCGCAACGCCAGCGGCACACCGCGCTGCTGCGCTGCCTCGGCGCGCACCGGGGCCCGCTGGTCTGGGCGAACCTCTTCGAGGCGCTGCTCACCGGCGCGGTCGCGGGCGTCCTCGGCGCGGTGCTCGGCGGGTCGGTGGCGTGGCTGCTGGCCAGGCTGTTCGACACCACCGGCCTGTCCTCGCTGCTCGGCGCGGTCGAGCTGAGCCCGCCGCTGCTGCCCTCGACCGGCCAGCTGGTGATCGGCGTCGTCACGGCGGCCACGCTCAGCGCGTTCGCCGCGGTCCGGCCCGCGCTGGCCGCCGCGCGCATCTCGCCGCTCGCGGCGCTGCGGACGTCCGAAGGCCAGACGCCCGACCGGGCCGTGGTGCGCCGCCGGCGGTTCTTCGGCATCGGCCTGGTGGTCACCGCGACGGTCATGGCGGCGCTCGCGGTTCTCGCCGCCGGCTCGCTCGCCGCGATCTTCCTGGTCCTGTTCTCCGGCATCACCGCCGTGTTCGGCCTGTTCGGCGTGCTCGGGCCGGTGGTCGTGCCCGCGCTCGGCCGGATCTTCGGCACGGTCGCGAGCCGCTTCGGCGGCGCGCAGTGGAAGCTGGCCGCCGCCGAGGTGCGGCGGGTGCCGCAGCGGTCCGCGTCGGTGGCGATGCCGCTGCTCCTGGCCGCCGCCATGGTCACGTTCTTCGCCGTCACGGTGGGTTCGGCGCAGCGCATGGAGGACGAGTTCAGCAACGAGCCGCGGCCCGACGCCGTGGTCGCCGACTCCGGCGGACGCGCGCTCGCCGGCGGTGTCGGCGCGGCGGCCAACCGGCCGGAAGCGGCGAGCACGGTCGTGCTGCACGGTGTCGTCACCGAGCAGCGGGACGCCGAGGGCCGCACGTTCCCGACCCAGCTCGCCGGCGCCGACCCCGAACGCCTGCGCGAGTGGCTGACCAGGCAGGACGTCAACGCCAAGGACTTCGCGCCCGGCGCCGTCCTGCTGGACGAGTGGTACGCCGAGCGGTTCGGCGCGCAGGTCGGCCGGCCGTTCACGGTCGAGGGACTGCCCGGCGGGCCGCGCACGGCCACGGTCGTCGGCACGTTCGCCGGCTCCCTGCTCGACGGCGCCGACGTGGTGCTGGCCGAACCGGACCTGGCGCCCGCGTCCAAGGTGCTGGTGGCGTTCGAACCGGGCGCGGACCCCGCCGCCTACGAGGCGGGCGTGCGGGCGGCGCTGGCCGACTCGCCCACCGTTCTGGTGAAGACCAGGGCCGAGGCGAACGCCGAGAACCAGCGCTACCTCGACCTGGGGATCGTGCTGCTGATGGTGCTGCTGGGGCTGTCCGTCGCGGTCGCGGTGACCGGCATCGGGACCGCGTTGACGATCTCCGTGCAGGAGCGCCGCAAGGAGCTGGCGCTGCGCCGCGCGCTCGGCGTGACCAAGGGCGGCCTGCAAGGTGGCGTGGTGGCCGAAGCGGTGCTGTTGGCGCTGGTGGGAGTGCTGGGAGGGGGTGTGTTCGGCCTCGTCTACGCGGAGCTGACGCTGGCCGCCGTCGGCGTGTTCGTGTGGCCCACGGCGGCGGTGCTCCCGCTGCTGGTCGGGGGCGCGGGCGTGGTGGTCCTGGCGGTGCTCGCGGCGTTCGGGCCGGCCCGCGGCGCGTCCCGGATCAGGCCCGCCGCGGGACTCGCGGCCGGCTGAAACGTGACCTGGGTCCGGGCGGTGTGTCGGTGGAACGTCGTAGTCTGCGTACATGCGGCGGATCATGGGAACCGAAGTCGAGTACGGCATCTCGGTGCCGGGTGACGCGACGGCGAACCCGGTGCTCACCTCGACACAGGTCGTGCTGGCCTACGCGGCGGCCGCCGACATACCGCGGGCGCGCCGGGCGCGCTGGGACTACGAGGTCGAATCGCCGCTGCGCGACGCGCGCGGCTTCGACCTCGGCACGCCCGGCGGCCACCCCGGCGACAGCGACGTCGAGGACCTGGGCGCGGCCAACGTGATCCTCACCAACGGCGCGCGCCTCTACGTCGACCACGCGCACCCGGAGTACTCCGCGCCCGAGGTCACCAACGCGCGCGACGCGGTGATCTGGGACAAGGCGGGGGAGCGGGTGATGGAGGAGGCCGCGATGCGCGCGGCCACCGTCCCCGGCCAGCCCCGGTTGCAGCTCTACAAGAACAACGTGGACGGCAAGGGCGCCAGCTACGGCACCCACGAGAACTACCTGATGCAGCGCAGCACGCCGTTCACCGCGGTGATCGCCGGGCTCACGCCGTTCTTCGCGTCCCGCCAGGTCGTGGTCGGCTCCGGCCGCGTCGGCATCGGCGCGGCGGGCGAGGAGGCGGGCTACCAGCTGTCCCAGCGCTCCGACTACATCGAGGTCGAGGTCGGCCTGGAGACCACGCTCAAGCGCGGCATCATCAACACCCGCGACGAGCCGCACGCCGACGCGGACAAGTACCGCCGGCTGCACGTCATCATCGGCGACGCGAACCTCGCCGAGTACTCCACCTACATCAAGTGCGGCTCCACGTCGCTGGTGCTCGACATGATCGAGGCCGGCCGCCGGTTCGACGACCTGCGGTTGCAGGAGCCGGTCCGGGCGGTGCACCAGATCAGCCACGACCCGACCCTCAAGGTGAAGGTCGAGCTGGCGAGCGGGCGCAAGTTCACCGGGTTGGACCTGCAGTTCGCCTACTACGAGCGCGCCGCCGCGTTCGTCGAGCAGGAGGGCTACGGCGACCGGGACGTGCTGCGCGTGTGGGGCGAGGTGCTCGACGCGCTGGCCCGCGACCCGCAGGAGTGCGCCGACCGCCTCGACTGGGTGGCGAAGCTGCGGTTGCTCGAAGGCTATCGCGCCCGGGACGGCCTGGCCTGGGGCTCGCCCCGGCTGTCGCTGGTCGACCTGCAGTACTCCGACGTGCGGCTGGACAAGGGCCTGTACAACCGGCTGGTGGCCCGCGGCTCGATGAAACGCCTGGTCAGCGAGGAGGAGGTGCGGGCGGCCATCCTGTCGCCGCCGGAGGACACCCGCGCCTACTTCCGCGGTCGCTGCCTGGAGCGCTACCCCACCTCGGTGGCCGCCGCGTCGTGGGATTCGGTGATCTTCGACCTCGGTCGGGAATCACTCGTCCGGATCCCCACCCTGGAACCGCTGCGCGGCACGAAAGCGCACGTCGGAGCCCTGCTGGAGGCCTCGGACACGGCCGAGCAGCTGGTGGAGGCGCTTACCCGGGGCTGATCAACAAACCCGAGTGGCAGGCGCAGGATGTCGTACCTGGTGGGTAGTGTTTAACTCGCAGGACCCGAAGACCGGGAGGTCGACATGGCCCAGGAACAGGTTCAGCGCCAAGGCGGCGGTGACGGCGACGAGAACGGCGACGGCGCGGCCGGCGCCGGCCAGGAACGCCGGGAGAAGCTCGGCGAGGACGTCGACGCCATCCTCGACGAGATCGACGACGTGCTCGAGGAGAACGCCGAGGACTTCGTCCGCGCGTACGTGCAAAAGGGCGGCGAGTAAGAAGCCGCCGGCGGGACAGGAGAGAAACTCACACATGGACCACAGCTCGACCGGGCACTACCCGGCCGCGTCGTTGCCCCCGGCCTACCTCAGGCCGGGGTCGTCGTCGTTCACCGATTTCCTCCGCGCCCAGGCCCCCGAACTGCTGCCGTCGAGCCGCACCCTGCCCGAGGGCAGCGCGGTGCAGGCCCCGCACGGCACGACCATCGTCGCCCTCACGTTCAAGGGCGGCGTGGTGATCGCGGGCGACCGGCGCGCCACGATGGGCAACGTGATCGCCCAGCGCGACATGAAGAAGGTGTTCATCACCGACGACCACTCGGCGGTGGGGATCGCGGGCACGGCGGGCATCGCGGTCGAGATCGTCCGGCTCTACGCGGTCGAGCTCCGGCACTACGAGAAGATCGAGGGCGTCTCGCTGTCGTTGGACGGCAAGGCGAACCGGCTCTCCGCTATGATCAAGGGCAACCTCGACGCCGCGCTCGCGGGCCTGGCGGTCGTGCCGCTGTTCGCGGGTTTCGACATCGACGCGCCGGACCCGGACCGCGCGGGCCGCATCATCTCCTACGACGTGACCGGCGGGCGGTACGAGGAGTCGCAGGGCTACCAGGCCGTCGGCTCCGGTTCGCTGTTCGCGAAGTCGGCGATGAAGAAGCTGTACGACCCGGACGCGGACGCCGAGGCCGCCACCAGGACCGCGATCGAGGCGCTGTACGACGCGGCCGACGACGACTCGGGCACCGGCGGCCCGGACGTGATCCGCAAGATCTACCCGGTCGTCGTGACGATCACCGCCGACGGCGCGGCCCACCTGCCCGACGCGGACACCGCGACGTTGGCCGAGTCGGTCGTCGAGGGCCGCAAGGCCAGGCCGGCGGGCTGAGCGCCGTGTCGACCCCCATCCCCACCCGCATCCGCCGAGCCCGGGAGCCGCAGCAGTGACGATGCCGTTGTACGCCTCACCCGAGCAGATCCTCCGCGATCGCGCGGAGTACGCCCGGAAGGGCATCGCCCGAGGCCGGAGCGTCGTCGTGCTCCGGTACGCCGACGGCGTGCTGTTCGTGGCGGAGAACCCGTCCGCGACGCTGCACAAGGTGTCCGAGATCTACGACCGCATCGCGTTCGCCGCGGTCGGCCGCTACAGCGAGTTCGAGAACCTGCGCCAGGCGGGCATCCGGTTCGCCGACATCCGCGGGTACCAGAACGACCCGCGCGACGTGACGGGCCGCTCGCTGGCGAACGTCTACGCCCAGACCCTGGGCTCGATCTTCGCCGAGCAGATCAAGCCGCTGGAGGTGGAGATCTGCGTGGCCGAGGTCGGCGTCGACCCCGAGCAGGACACGCTGTACCGGCTGACCTACGACGGCTCGATCGTGGAAGAGCCGCAGTACGTCGTGATGGGCGGCCAGGCCGAGGCCACGGGCACCGCCCTCAAGGACGCCTACACCGAGGCGCAGCCGCTGGCCGACGCCGTGCGCACCGCGGTGAAGGCGCTCAGCGCCGGCAGCACCACCACCGGCAACGGCAAGCCCGACCTCCTCGACCGCGGCAAGCTGGAGGTCGCGGTCCTGGAACGCTCCCGGCCGCGTCGCGCGTTCCGCCGCATCACGGGCGCCGCTCTCGCCGCCCTCCTCCCGGGCGACGACGCGGCACCCGCCGACGAGGCCAAGGCCGCCGAACCACCCGCCAAGGGCACCAAGCGCAAGCCCGTGACGGACGTGAACCTGCCGCCGAACGACGACAAGCCGTAGGTTCCGCCACTGACGGCGAAGGCCCCCGACACCGCGTCGGGGGCCTTCGCCGCGTTCACAGGAAGATCTTGACCAGCTGGTCGCGCCCCTCGTGGTCGCGCAGCACCACCTGGTTGCCCGCGCGCAGCTCCGAGTCGACGAACTCGTAGATCAGCAACGCCCGGTTGACCAGGTCGACCTTCTTGAGCCCGGTCCGGTCCTGCAACTTGCCCAACGCCTCGACCGCCTCCGCGATCAGCGCGACGTTCACCCGATCCGCGACGGCGGGCTTGTCCGACGTGGCCCGCTCGACCGACGACATGTGCACCTTCCTCCGACTTGCCCCCTGCCCACCATTGTCGCAGACGCCGCAGCGATCAACCACATTTCCAGTGGCGAAAATGTGGCGAACCGGTTGCGCACGGCTGCGGAAGCGGTACTGTAGGTCATGTCACCACTGGGTGGCCAGGACCACGAGGGGCGTTCGCGCCCCGGCGAGAGGAGTTCTCGTGACTCGTTTGTGCTTCGGCGCACGCGAAGGCCCCTGACAGGGGTCGCCCGGCCTCGGAATCGACCACCGTTCCGACGCGGGGCAGCCACGAGGACTTCATCCTCGTCGCACGGGGTGCGACGAGGAGGGGGAGGCAGCTCGCTGTTCGGAGTTCCGGGGGGAGCTCGCGCAGCGGATACCTCCCAAGGTGGTTCTCCGGCGTGCTGTGCCCGCAGTGGGCGTACCTGTCCGGAGAGGAAAGGGCACTTCACCCATGAGTGCCGCAACGCCGGATCGGGCATTGTCCGGGTCCGGCACGGAAGAGGGCTGGGGTGAACCCAGTCGCGAAGCGCGGGTGCGCGTGGAGAAGTCGGGACTCAGGGTGGAAGTGGCCGTGCCCTCCAGCCAGGCTCCCCGACTGCTCACCGCCGCAGTCCTCGCGATGGTGATGGTCGGGGCCGTGGTCGGCCCCGTGGCCACGCTCCGGGCGGTCCCGGTGGACTTCCCGGTGTGGGCGACCGTCGGCTTGGTCGTCGGTCAGATCGGCCTGCTCGGGCTGATCGCGTTGATCGCGCGACGGGCGTCCGGGTCCGGCAGAGGGATCGGACGGCGGAGCTGACGCGAAAGGGGCACTCGGGAGAGTGCCCCTTTCGCGTGGTCGGGCGTGGTCGGCCTACGCGATGGCCTTGGCCAGCAACCGCCCCGTGCGCTCGCGCACCGACGGCGTGTCCAGCCCGCGCACCACCACGGTGGTCCGCCGCCGCAGCACGTCGTCCACCTCGGTCGCCCACTCGTACCGCTGCGCGTGCGCCACCTGCGCCCAGATGTCCGGCCCGTCCGGGTGCACCCGGTCCAGCAACGACGGGTCGTCCGACGCCAGCGCCAGCACCTCGTGGCTCACCGTGCCGTAGTGCGTGGCCAGGTGCCGGAGCACGTCGTCCGGCACCGACGGCAGCTCGCGGCCCAGCTGCGCGCTCACCCGGTCGGGCAGGGCCGCGCCCGGCAACGCCGACGGCACGCCGTCGAACGCGTGCGACAGGTCCCGGCCCAGCGCCTCGCCGACGCGCGCCAGCACCGACGCGCCGATGCGCCGGAACGTGGTCCACTTGCCGCCCGCCACGCTGATCATCCCGCCACGACCGCGGGTGATCACGGTCTCCCGCTTGGCGTGGCTGGTGTCGCCGGACCCGCCGGGCAGCACCCGGAGCCCGGCGAACGCGTACGCCAGCCGCGACCGGTCCAACGCCGACGCGACGATGCCGACCGACGCCTCACCGAGGATCTGGTCGACGTCGGCGGGCGAGCACCGCACGTCGGCCGGGTCGCCCTCGTACGGCTCGTCGGTCGTGCCCAGCAGGAGTTGCCCCTCCCACGGGATGGCGAACGACACCCGCACGTCGTCCACCGGGATGGTCATCGCCGCACGCCACGGCTCGTCCGTCTTCAGCACGAGGTGCGCGCCCTTGGACAGCCGGATGCTCGGCGCGGCCGCCGCGTCCTCCATCCGCCGCACCGAGTCCAGCCACGGCCCGGTCGCGTTGACCACCACCGACGCGTCCAGCCCGAACTCGCCGCCGTCCACCTTGTCGAGCAGCTCGACCCCGGTCACCAGCCCGCCGCGCTTGCGCAGGCCCGTCACCTCGACGTGGTTCAGCAGCACGGCGCCCGCTTCGGCCGCCGCACGCGCCGCCGTGATGGCCACGCGCGCGTCGTTCATCTGGTGGTCGTAGTACAGCGCCGCGCCGCGCAGGCCCTCGGTCCGCAGGTGGGGCACGTGCTCCACGGCCCGCCGCGCCGACAGCACCTTGCCGACGCCGTCGCCGAACCCGGACAGCGCCGAGTACAGCACCACGCCCGCGCCGAGCACCGACCGCGAGTGCGGCCCGCCCCGGTACACCGGCACCAGGAACGGCAGCGGCCGGACCAGGTGCGGCGCCAGGTGGTCGCCCAGCGCGCGCCGCTCGGCGTGGTTCTCCCGCACCATCGGCACCGCGCCCGGACCCATCGCCAGGTACCGCAGGCCGCCGTGCACGAGCTTGGACGACGCGCTGGACGTGGCGCCCGCGAAGTCTCCCGCCTCCACCAGCGCCACCCGCAGGCCCGACCGGGCCGCCGCCCACGTGGTGGCGATGCCCAGCGCGCCGCCGCCGATCACGACCAGGTCGAAGGCGCCGTGTCCCAGCGCCTCGCGCGCCCTGGCCCGTTGCTCACTCATCGTTGTCGTCCTCGTCAATCCAGCCGACGGTCCGCTCGACCGCCTTCTTCCACTTGCGGTAGCCCTTGTCGCGGGTCTTCGCGTCCATGCCGGGCAGCCACTCGGCGGCCTTGTGCCAGTTCTCGCGCAGGCTCTCGGTGTCCGACCAGTAGCCGACCGCGAGGCCCGCCGCGTAGGCCGCGCCCAGGCAGGTGGTCTCGGCGACGATCGGCCGCACCACGGGCACGTCCAGCACGTCGGACAGGAAGCCCATGAGCAGGTTGTTGGCCGTCATGCCGCCGTCGACCTTCAACGCGACCAGTTCCACGCCGGAGTCGGCGTTCATCGCGTCCACGACCTCCCGGGTCTGCCAGGCGGTGGCCTCCAGCACCGCGCGGGCGATGTGGCCCTTGTCGATGTAGCCGGTGAGGCCCGCGATGATGCCGCGCGCGTCGGACCGCCAGTGCGGCGCGAACAGGCCGGAGAACGCGGGCACGAAGTACGCGCCGCCGTTGTCCTGCACCGACCGCGCGAGCGTCTCGATCTCGGGCGCGCTGGAGATCAGCCCCATCTTGTCCCGGAACCACTGCACCAACGCGCCGGTGACCGCGATCGCGCCCTCCAGCGCGTACGCGGCCGGCTGGTCGCCGATCTTGTAGCCGACCGTGGTCAGCAGGCCGTTCTCCGACACCACCGGCTTGTCGCCGGTGTTGACCAGCAGGAAGCTGCCGGTGCCGTAGGTGCACTTGCCCTCGCCGGGCGAGTAGCAGGTCTGGCCGAACAGCGCCGCCTGCTGGTCGCCGAGCGCGGAGGCCACCGGGACGCCTTCCAGCGTGCCGGTCGCGGTGCCGTAGACCTCCGCGGACGAGCGGATCTCCGGCAGCATCGCCTTGGGCACGCCGATCGCGTCGACCAGCTCGTCGTCCCAGTCCAGCGTCTCCAGGTTCATCAGCATGGTGCGGCTGGCGTTGGTGACGTCGGTGACGTGGCGGCCGGTGAGCTTCCAGATCAGCCAGGTGTCCATGGTGCCGAACAGCACCTCGCCCGCCTCGGCGCGGGCGCGCAGGCCGTCGACGTGGTCGAGCAGCCAGCGGACCTTGGGCCCGGAGAAGTAGGTGGCCAGCGGCAGGCCGCACTTCTCGCGGAACCGGTCCTGCTCGCCGAGCTCCTTGACCAGCTGGTCGGTGCGGGTGTCCTGCCAGACGATCGCGTTGTGCACGGGCTTGCCGGTGGCCTTGTCCCACACCAGCGTGGTCTCGCGCTGGTTGGTGATGCCGACGGCGGCCAGGTCGTGCACGGTCAGCGAGGCCTTCTGCAGCGCGCCGTGCACGACGTCGAGCACGTTGGCCCAGATCTCCTCGGCGTCGTGCTCGACCCAGCCGGGCTTGGGGAAGATCTGCCGGTGCTCCTTCTGCGCCACGGACACGATCGCGCCGCCGTGGTCGAAGACGATGCAGCGTGAGGAGGTCGTGCCCTGGTCGATGGCGGCGATGTAGGTGCTCACGGTGGGACGCTCCTCAGTAGACGGCGATGTCGACGAGCCCGGCCAATGCTCCGCCGATCAGGGGACCGACGACGGGGATCCAGGCGTATCCCCAGTCCGATCCACCCTTTCCGGGGATCGGCAGGACGGCGTGCGCGAGGCGGGGGCCCAGGTCGCGCGCGGGGTTGATGGCGTAGCCGGTGGGCCCGCCGAGGGACATGCCGATGCCGACGACCAGCAGGGCGACGATCAGCACGCCGGTGCCGGAGGTCTCCAGGCCCTTGGTCTGGCCGGTCGCCAGGATGACGAACACCAGCACGAACGTGGCGATGACCTCGGTGGTCAGGTTCTGCGCGCGGTGGCGGACCTCGGGGCCGGTGGCGAAGACGCCGAGCACGTCGCCGGTGTTGGCGCGGAACTGGCCGAGGTAGGCGAGGTAGCACAGGACGGCGCCGGTGAACGCGCCGAGGAGCTGGGCGAGCAGGTAGAGCGGGACGGTGCTCCACTCGCCGTTGTGGATGGCCAGGCCGACGGTGACGGCCGGGTTGAGGTGCGCGCCGGACAGCGGCGCGACCGCGTAGGCACCCGCGAGGACCGCGAAGCCCCAGCCGAACGTGATCACCACCCAGCCCGCGCCGTTCGACTTGGACTTCGCCAGCACCACGCCCGCGACGACGCCGTTGCCGAGCAGCAACAGCAGTGCGGTGCCCAGGAACTCACCGATGAAGATCGACTGGTTGGTCATCCACGCGCCCTCTCTGGCCTGAATGCCGTTCGACAATGTCGTACGGTGCGCGTGAATCCTGTGCCGACGCTCACAAGATGTCAACCCTTCCGGAACGCCCTCGTCACCAGGGGATGGCGCCGAGCTCGCGCGAGATGGACCGCGCGGCCTCGCGCACGTAGGACACGAGGTCCGTGCGCGGCTGCTTCTTCTCGTCGCACAGGCGCTCGACGGGCCCGGAGATCCCGACCGCGCCCACCGTCACCAGCCGCCGGTCCCGGATCGGGGCCGCCAGCGACACTTCGCCCTCGACCAGCTCTTCGACCTCCGACGCCCAGCCGCGCTGCCTGACCTGCTCCAACGCGTCGCCGAGCCGGTCGAGGTCGGTGATCGTGGCGGCGGTGTAGGACTTGAGCGGCTCGTCGTCGGCGAGGCCGAGGCCGACCGGGTCGTCGGCGAGCAGGACCTTGCCCAACGCGCTGGCGTGCGAGGGGAGCAGCGCGCCGACTTCGAGGACCTGGCGGGAGTTGTCCGGCCGGAAGACGTGGTGCACGACCAGGACCTGGTTCTCGTGCAGGGTGCCGATGCGGACGCTCTCCATGCTGCGCGAGGCCAGCGAGTCCGACCAGTTCAGCGCGCGGGTGCGCAGCTCGTTGCCGTCGAGGTAGCTGCTGCCGATGTGGAACAGCGCCGCGCCGAGCTGGTACTTGCCCGTGTCCGGCGACTGCTCGACGAACCCGACCAGCTGCAACGTGCGGAGGATGCCGTGCACGGTCGGTTTCGGCAGGTCGAGGGCTCGGGCGAGTTCCGCCACCCCCATCCGCCGCGCACCGCTGGCCAGCAGCCGCAGCACCGCGGCTGCCCGTTCGATGGACTGGATGGGACCGGGCACGCGATCACTCTAGCGCTTCACCGTTCGACCATGTCGAACTGCTGGAATCGCGGCGCGTCACAGGTGCAGCGACCAGGTCTGCGCCTCCACGTCCCGCCCGAACAGGCGTTCCGGCGTGCTCTCGTCGAGGGTGAAGCCGACCTTCTCGTAGAGGTGCCGCGACGCCGCCAGGCCCGCCACGGTCCACAGCTCCATCCGCTCGTACCCGGCCCGGCGGGCGAAGCGGAGGCACTCGTCGACCAGTCGCGCGCCGATGCCCAGGCCCCGTGCGGCGGGTTCGACGAGCAGCAGGCGGAGCTTGGCGGTGCGGTCGTCGACCCGCATGCAGAAGATCGAGCCGACCGGTTCGCCGTCGACCTCGGCGATCCACGCCGCCTCGTGGTCGGGGCAGTGGCGCGCCCCGTACTCGCCCGCGACCCGTGCCACCAGCGCCTCGAAGGTCTGGTCGAAACCGCACTCCTCCGCGTACCGCACCCCGTGCCGGTTGACCACCCACCCGAGGTCGCCCGGGCGCAACGGCCGCAGCAGGTACGACCGGGGCGTGCCGGTGAGCAGGCGTTCGACCTTCCGCATCGAGGCCACCAGCTCGACCCGGTCCGCCGGCGGCACCCGGTCCAGCAGTGCGCCGATCTCGGCGTCGGACCGGGCGTTCAGGTCGGCGAACACGGACTCGCCGTGCGGGGTGAGCGCGACGACGTGGCGGCGCGAGTCGCGCTCGGACACCGTGCGGGTCACCAGGCCGTCCCGGTCGAAGCGGGTCAGGATGCGGCTGAGGTAGCCCGCGTCCAGCGACAGCGCCGCGCGGAGGTCGGCCGCCTCGCGGGGGCCCGCGGCCAGCTCGAACAGCACCCGCACCTCGGTCAGCGAGTACGGCGAGGCCAGGTAGCCGCGGTCGAGCACACCGATCACGCCGGTGTAGAAGCGGTTGAACGCGCGGACGTCCGCGACCGTCATCGTTGACTCCCTCAACAGAAACGTTGACGGAGTCAACCTTATCCCTGTGGTCGGTAGACGGCCAGGGCCGCGGGCCGGGACCGGAACTCGAACGTCGAGCCCGTGGGGCCGACCTCGCCGTCCGTCGCGATCGCCACCGCGCCGTCGAGCAGCCGCACGTCCAGCCACCGCGTCTCCAGGTGACCGTAGGTCCGGCTGCGGTGCAGGGAGCCGAGCAGCGCGCCGAGGAAGAACCGCGCCCGGGAGAACCGGGTGTCGGCGCGGATGTACCGGACGTCCATCAGCCCCGCGTCCAGGGCGGGCCGCATCGTCGGCGCGAAGCCCTTCGGCCGGTACGGGCCGTTGCCGACGAACAGCATCCACACCAGCCGCCGCTCGCCGTTCAGCTCCACCCGCAGCGGCCGCGACGTGCGCAGCACCCGGGCCAGCGCGATCGCCGCCGCCGGCCACTTGCCCCACCTGCCCTGCAACTTCTCCCGCAGCCGCACCATGTCGGGGTAGCCGCCGAGGCTCGCGGTGTTGACGAACCAGCGCGGCCCGGCGCCGTCGACGGACACCGCCGCGAGGTCCACCAGCGCGCCGTCGCCGTCGGTGACCGCCCGCGCGCTGTCGTCCAGCCCCTGCACGCCCACGTCACGAGCGAAGTGGTTCAACGTCCCGGACGGCACCAGGACCAGCGGCAGCCGGTGCGCCGCGGCCAGCGCGGCGACCGCGGCCACCGACCCGTCACCGCCCGCCACCCCCAGTGCCTGCGGAGCGTGATCGGCGATCACCGTGTCGAGATCCTCGATTCCCACGATCGTGGCTTTCGGCCATTCGCGGAGGATCTCGTCCGTCGGATCGCCCCCGACCAGGCCCGCGCTCGGGTTCACCACGACCGCGAGACCTTCGCCGTCGACCAGGGCCGCCAACGCCCGGTGCTCGCGCGCCGACGCGGGCTCGGTCCGCCCCAACGGCCACCAACGCCTGGTCAGCAGGGCCGCGCCGACCCCGATCGCGGCGCCTGCGGCCACGTCGGACGGCCAGTGCACGCCGGTGTGCACCCGCGAGTAGGCCACCGCCGCCGCGACCGGCGCGATCGCCGCCCCCAGCGCGGGCGACTCCATCGCCACCGCCGTGGTGAACGCCGCCGCCGACGCCGCGTGCCCGGACGGGAACGACGACGACGTGGGACGCCTCGTCAGCCGCCGGGGCACGTGGAGCAGGTCGGCGGCGGGCCGGCGGCGCGGGAACAGGCGTTTCGCGACCAGGCTCGCGGAGAAGCTCGCGCCGCCGATCGCGGCCACCCCGCGCAACCCCGCGCGCCGCGTCACCCCTTTGCGCACCGCCAGCACGCCCGCGACGGCGAGCCACAACACGCTGTGGTTGGCGGCGCGCGACAATCGCTTCATGCCCTCGTCGACGGGCGAGGCGCGCAGCTCCCCGGTTCGGCTCATCAGGGCCAGGTCCAGGCGGTTCACTCGTCGGAGCACACAAGAACGTTATCCGCGAAATCGGCGCGACGCCCGATTGGATCACTGAGGAAAGCTCCGAATGCGCCTACTGTTGAGGGATGCAGCGGCGGATCTTCGGCATTGAGACTGAGTTCGGGGTGACCTGCACCTTCCACGGGCAGCGCAGGCTGTCCCCGGATGAGGTCGCGCGTTATCTGTTCCGCCGGGTCGTCTCGTGGGGACGCTCGTCGAACGTCTTCCTGCGCAACGGCTCTCGGCTCTACCTGGACGTGGGCTCGCACCCCGAGTACGCGACGGCGGAATGCGACGACCTCGCCCAGCTCGTCACGCATGACAAGGCTGGTGAGCGCATCCTCGAGGACCTGCTCGTCGACGCCGAGCGCAGGCTCGCCGACGAGGGCATCGGGGGAGACATCTTCCTGTTCAAGAACAACACCGACTCCGCGGGCAACTCCTACGGTTGCCACGAGAACTACCTGGTCGCGCGGGCGGGGGAGTTCTCCCGCATCGCCGACGTCCTGCTGCCGTTCCTGGTGACGAGGCAGCTCATCTGCGGCGCGGGCAAGGTGCTCCAGACGCCGCGCGGAGCGGTCTACTGCCTCTCGCAGCGGGCCGAGCACATCTGGGAGGGCGTGTCCAGCGCCACCACCCGGTCCCGCCCGATCATCAACACCCGCGACGAGCCGCACGCCGACGCCGAGCGCTACCGCAGGCTCCACGTCATCGTCGGCGACTCGAACATGTCCGAGGTGACCACGCTGCTCAAGGTGGGCAGCGCGAACCTGGTGCTCGAGATGATCGAGCAGGGCGTCCAGTTCCGCGACTTCAGCCTGGACAACCCGATCCGCGCGATCCGCGAGATCAGCCACGACCTGACCGGCAGGCGCACCGTGCGGCTGGCGGGCGGCAAGGAGGCCTCGGCGCTGGACATCCAGCGCGAGTACTACGAGCGCGCGGTGGAGCACGTGGCCAAGCGCGCGCCGGACCCCATGGCCGAACGGGTGCTGGAGCTGTGGGGCCGCACGTTGGACGCGGTCGCGTCGGAGGACCTGTCCAAGATCGACCGCGAGATCGACTGGGCCATCAAGTACCGGCTGATGGAGCGCTACCAGGCCAAGCACGACATGGACCTGTCCAACCCGCGCATCGCCCAGCTCGACCTCGCCTACCACGACATCCGGCGCGGCCGGGGCATCTTCGACCTGCTCCAGCGCAAGGACCAGGTGGAGCGGGTGACCGACGACGGCGAGATCGAGGCCGCCAAGGACACCCCGCCGCAGACCACGCGGGCCAAGCTGCGCGGTGACTTCATCGCCGCCGCGCAGGCCGCGGGCCGCGACTTCACCGTCGACTGGGTGCACCTGAAGCTCAACGACCAGGCGCAGCGCACCGTGCTGTGCAAGGACCCGTTCCGCGCCGTGGACGAGCGCGTGGAACGGCTGATCTCCTCGCTCTAGCCGGGCGGGGCACGACGGGACGACCCCGGGCCGCGTGGCCCGGGGTCTCTCTCGGCCCTATTGACAAAACAGATTTTTACGTACAACATGATTTTTGCGATGAGAGACGTCCTGTACCTGGAGCAGATCGAGCAGGCCGAGGCACTGCTCAAGCCGCAGCGCATCGAGGTGCTGCGGCAACTGGCCGAGCCGCGGTCGTGCACCGAGGTGGCCGCCGCGCTCGACCAGACCCCGCAGCGGGTCTACTACCACGTGAAACGCCTGGTCGAAGCCGGTCTCGTGACGCAGGTGAACGAGCGGCGCGTGCGCGGCATCAACGAAGGCGTGTACCAGGCGAGCGCGCGCTCGTACTGGCTGTCGCCGGGCCTGGTCGGCCGGCTCGGGCTGCGCCGGGCGCAGGACGAGCTGAGCCTGGGGTACCTGCTGGACCTCGTGGAACGGGTCCAGGCGGACATCGCGGGCCTCGACCGGACCCGGCCCGAGCTGCCGTCGCTCGGCGTCTCGGGCGAGATCCGGGTGCGGCCCGAGCAGCGGCAGCAGTTCTTCGACGACCTGAAGACGACCTTGCAGGACCTGTTCGCCCGCTACGGCGGCGCGGAGGGCGACGCCTTCCGGCTGGCCGTGGCGTGCTACCCGAAGGAGGAGGAGACCGATGAGTGAGACCGTGGTCCTTCGCGCCCGCACCACCGCGCCCGTCGACCGGGTGCGACGGGCCGTGACCGACGCCGGGGAGCTGGGCACGTGGCTGGCCGAGCACGCGGCCGTGGAGCTGCCCGACCGGTTCGAGTTCTGGGGCCGCACCACCCCCGAGGGCGACGCGCCGCACCAGACGCTGCGGCACGTGGGCGAGGACTCGCTGCGCTTCGACTGGAGGGTCGGCGGCGAGGACACCACCGTCGAGATCGGGTGGGCCGAGGAGGGCGGCGACACCGTGGTCACGCTGTCGCAGAGCCACTTCCCGGGCTGGGACGTGGCCGTCGTGGAGACCAGCGTGCTCGGCTACCTGTACACCTACTGGTGCCTGTCGCTGGCCAACCTGGTCGACCACGTCGAAGGCCGCCCGCTGACGCCGAAGGTGGACTTCGCCACCACCGAGATGCGCGGCGAGGTGCTCATCGGCGCGCCGGTCGACGCGGTGGCCCACTCGCTGGTCGACGCTGGGCAGTACACCCGGTGGTTCGGCGCGAAGATCGACATCGAGGCGTGGGAGGGCGGCCGGGTCGCCATGGGCGGGTTCGACCAGAACCCGCAGCCCGCGAAGGTGGTCGACTTCGAGCCCGGCAGGCGGATGGGCATCGACTGGGGCGGCATGGTGTCGACCTGGGAGCTGGCCGAGTCCGACGGCGGCACCCGGCTGACGTTCGTGCAGAGCGGGTTCGACACCGACCTGCCGCCGTACGGCGCGTGGGCGGGCTGGCTGTCGGGCGTGGCGGAGCTGCGCCGGTTCCACGAGCTGCCCGACTGGCGGCCGATCTGGCTGCGGCCGGAGGTGCCCGGCCTGCCCGAGGGCATGCTCACGGAGAGCTGAGGCGGATCAGCTTCAGCTCGACGGCGGTCCGCACGGCCGCCGTCCGGGTGTCCACGCCCAGCTTGTCGAAGATCCGCACCAGGTGCGTCTTCACCGTCGCCTCGCTGATGAACAGCGCCTTGGCGATCTCGCGGTTCGACAGGCCGCGGGCGAGGTGGTCGAGGATCTGCACCTCGCGCTTGGTCACGGCGGGGGTGGTCGCCGGCCGCAGCAGGCGGCGGGCGATGTCGGGGGACAGCACGGTGCGGCCCGCGGAGGCCTGGCGGACCGCGGCGGCCAGCTCGTCGGGCGGGCAGTCCTTGAGCAGGTAGCCGGTCGCGCCCGCCTCGACCGCGCGCACCACGTCCGCGTCCGAGTCGTACGTGGTCAGCACCACGACCTGCGGCGGGTCGGGCAGGGCGCGCAGCCGCCGGGTGGCCTCCACGCCGTCGATGCCCGCGCCGAGCCGCAGGTCCATCAGCACCACGTCAACGCCCCTGGTCGCGGCGAGGCGGACCGCGTCCTCGCCCGTGGCGGCCTCGGCGACCACCTCGAAGTCGCGGGCCAGCAGCCCGGCCAGGCCGAACCGGACCACCGGGTGGTCGTCCACCACCAGCACCCGCAACAGGCCGGTCACGGCGTCGGCACGCTCACGGCCAGCGCCGTGCCCTCGCCCGGCGCGCTCTCCACCGTCATCGTGCCGCCGAGCTCGGCGACCCGGTCGCGGATCGCGTCCAGCCCGTAGCCCCGGCCCGGTTCCGGGCGGACCGCGGCCGGGTCGAACCCGCGGCCATCGTCGCGCACGTCGAGCGTCACCGCGTCGCCCAGGTACGTTAGCGTCAGGACGGCGGTGGTGGCGTCGGCGTGCTCCCGGACGTTCGCCAGCGCGCCCTGCGCGACCCGCAGCAACGCCACCTCCACCGGCACCGGCAGCGGGTACGGCTCGCCCTCCACCTCGACCCGGTCGCACAGGGCGCGCAGCGCGTCGGTCAGCGTGCGGTCGCTCAACGGCGAGAGGTCGCGGACGAACCGGCGCGCCTCGGCGAGGTTCTCCTTGGCCACCTCGCGGGCGCGGTCGGTGTCGCCGAGCTCGAGGAGCAGCGTGATGCTGGACAGGCCCTGCGCCAGCGTGTCGTGGATCTCCCGGGCCAGCCGCTGCCGTTCCCGCAGCGCACCGGCCTGGTGCAGCAGCCGGCGGCGGTCGAAGAACACGGCCGCGGTGATCACCGCGACGCCGACCGGGCCGAGCACCAGGCTCGGCTCGACCGTCTCGGCCAGCCGCACCTGCGCGAGCACCACCGCGGCGGTGAGCACGCCGGCCAGCGGCACGGCCACCCGCGGCCGCAGCTGCCGCAGGCACTGGAAGAACAGGGGGATCGCGCACCAGCCGAAGCTCGGCGCCAACCACACCAGCGCCAACCACAGCGCGAGCACGGCGGGCAGCGCGCCGGTCCACCGCACCCCGAACGGGTAGGCCGCGCCCAGCACGGCGGCGGTGAGCAGCACGACGGGCGCGA
Organism: Actinosynnema sp. NPDC037264; assembly: GCF_055603705.1. NCBI lineage: Bacteria > Bacillati > Actinomycetota > Actinomycetes > Pseudonocardiales > Pseudonocardiaceae > Actinosynnema > Actinosynnema sp. NPDC037264. Next base: position 102,836 of record NZ_JBVJVK010000008.1, read on the forward strand.
CGCCGTGGTACGCGAGGTACCGCGCCGCCGACGCCGTCAGCAGCACGTAGAAGCCCGCGTGCATCGCCCGGTGCAGCCACACGGGGCCGACCCTAGGCCAGGTTCCGGCCCGCGGGGTCAACCGATGGGTTGAACGGGTGTCGACCGGAACCACCAGGTCGGGGCGGTCGGGCGCGGCCAGGCTCGGAACCGGCACGAAACCGGACGAGGAGGGTGTGGCGATGCGCAGGACCACGATCGCGGTGCTGGTGGCGTTGTCCGTGGCGGGAGCCGGCGGGTACGCGGTGGCCGACCAGCAGCACGGGCGCAGCGGCGTCGCGGTGCGGACCACGACGACCATCACGGTCGACGCGGCCGTCCAGGCGGCGCAGGCGGCGTTGGACGCTGCGGAGAAGGAGGGCCAGCGGGTCACGGTCGCCGTCGTCGACCGGGGCGGCGACCTGGTCGTGCTCCTGCACGGCGACGGCGCCGGGCCGCAGAGCGAGGAGTCGGCCCGCCGGAAGGCGTTCACGTCGGTGTCGTTCAACGCGCCGACGTCGGCGCTCGCGGGCCGGGTGACCGGCGACGGCGCGACGTTGCGCGACATCCCCGGCACGCTGTTCCTGGCCGGCGGGGTGCCGGTGGTGTCCGACGGCGCGCCCGTCGCGGGCATCGGTGTCGGCGGCGCCCCCAGCGGCGACCTCGACGAGCGCTTCGCCCGCGCGGGCCTCGCGGCGATCGGCGGCTGACCGGCGGCTGACCGGCCCGCGGCCGTGACCTGCGCGGACGGGGCGCTTCCCGGGCGGAACGGAGCCCGGGAGGCGCCCCGCCGGGCCGCGGCGTCCGGCCCGGCAATCGGCTGAACGGACCATTCATCCGCGTTCAGGGCGGGGATGGCGTCACCGGGCGTTCGTCCGGGGTTAGGGTTCCGGTGTGGCCATCGCACGTGCCGAACGGCTCGTCAACCTGGTGCTGTGCCTGCTGTCGACCCGGCAGTACCTGACCGCCGAGCGCATCCGCGCCATCGTCCCCGGCTATGCCGACGCCGCGACGGACGAGGCGTTCTTCCGCATGTTCGAACGCGACAAGACCGAGCTGCGCGACCTCGGCGTGCCGCTGGAGACCGGCCGCAGCACCGGCTTCGACGCGATCGACGGGTACCGCATCGCCCGCCGGGACTACGAGCTCGGCGACATCGACCTCGAACCCGACGAGGCCGCCGCCGTGGCGCTGGCCGCCCGGCTCTGGGACTCGCCGCAGTTCACCGGCGCCGCGCACGGCGCGCTCATCAAGCTCCGCGCCGCGGGCGTCGACGTCGACCAGGACGTGCACGTGCCGGTCGAGCCGAAGGTCCGCACCAGCGAACCCGCGTTCCCGCCGCTGCTCGCCGCCGTCCAGCAGGCGCGCGTGGTCGAGTTCGACTACCGCCGCCCCGTGTCGGTCGAGGTGCGCACCCGCACCGTCGAGCCGTGGGGCGTGGTCGCCTGGCGCGGCCGCTGGTACCTCGTCGGGCACGACCGCGACCGCGACGCGCCGCGCTGCTTCCGGCTCTCCCGCATCGTCGGCGACGTCCGCGCGGTCGGCAAGGCGGGCGCCGTGGCGCCGCCCGAGCAGTTCGACCTGCTGTCGTTCGTGGTCCGCAACCAGCCCGCCGCCGACCAGCAGCCCGCCACCGCCAAGCTGTGGGTCGCGCGGGGCCGGGCGCAGGGCGTGCGCAGGCGGGCGAAGGTCGTCGGCGCGCGGGACTTCGACGGCGAGCCCGGCGACGTGCTGGAGATCGAGCTGAGGTTCCCCGACTCGGCCGCCGGGTGGATCGCGGGCTTCGGCCCGGACGTGGTGGTGCTCGAACCGGAAGTGCTGGCCAAGACCGTGCGGGAGAAGCTGCTCGGCGCGCTGCGCGGGGCGGGGGTGCGCGCGTGAACGCCGCCACCGACCGGCTGCCCCGGCTGCTCGCCCTCGTGCCCTACCTGCTGGCCCGGCCCGGCATCCCGATCGACGAGGTCGCCGCCGACTTCGAGGTCACGCCCAAGCAGATCCGCAAGGACCTCGAACTGCTGTGGATGTGCGGCCTGCCCGGCTACGGCCCGGGCGACCTGATCGACCTGTCGTTCGAGGGCGAGACGGTCACCGTCACGTTCGACGCGGGCATGAGCCGCCCGCTGCGGCTGACCGCGGCCGAGGCGACGTCGCTGCTCGTGGCGCTGCGCGCGCTGGTCGAGACGCCCGGAGTGGCCGACCAGGACGCGGTGCAGCGGGCGGTGGCCAAGATCGAGGCCGCCGTCGGCCAGGCGCAGCCCGCCGGCGTGGCCGTGGGACTGGCCCTGCGGGAAGCGCCGGAGACGGCACGCGTGCGCGACGCGGTGTCCGACGGCGTGCGCCGCGGCCGTGCCCTGCACCTGCGCTACTACACGCCCTCGCGCGACGAGATCACCGCCCGGGTCGTGGACCCGATGCGGATGCTGCTGGTGGAGGGCCGCGGCTACCTGGAGGCCTGGTGCCGCGCGGCGGACGGCGTGCGGCTGTTCCGCCTCGACCGGATCGACGCCGTCGACGTGCTGGCCGAGCCCGCCGCCCCGCCGCCCCACGCGACGCCCACCGACACGTCGGAGGGGTTGTTCCAGCCGGACCCGTCGCAGCGCACGGCCGTGCTGGTGCTCGAACCGGACGCCCGCTGGGTGGCCGAGTACTACCCGACCGACGGCCTGGTCGAGTTGCCCGAAGGCCGCGCCAGGGTGCTCATGCGGTACGCCGACACGGCCTGGATGGTGCGGCTGCTGCTCGGGTTGGGCGGCGAAGCGCACGTGGAGCAGCCGCCCGACCTGGTGGCCGAGGTCGCCCGACAGGCCGAGGCGGCGTTGCGCCGGGCGGATCACCTCCCGGCAACCTAGGGCAAGTACGGTGGTGCCGTGCCGTACTTGCCGAGCCTGGTGCTGATCGTCTTCGGGGTGGTGGTGCTCGTCCCGATCGCGGTCCGAGTCATCCGATCCTTGCGTCGCTTCCGCGCCGCAAGCACTCTGGTGGGTGACAGGGTCGGCGACGGCGTCGGTCTGCTGCGGGCGCGCTCTGCCGCGCTCGGGGTGGCCATCGCCGAACGGCGTCCGGATCACGCCCGCGAGGGCAAGCCCCGCGTACCATCGGTGGACCGGGGGAGACAGGAGGACAACCGTGCCTAACCTCGGACCAACCGAGCTGATCATCATCGCCGTGGTGATCATCCTGCTCTTCGGCGCGAAGAAGCTGCCCGACATGGCGCGCTCGATCGGTCGTTCGGCGAAGATCCTCAAGGCCGAGACGAAGGGCCTGCGCAGCGAGGACGACCCGCAGCAGCAGGGCACGACGACGGCGCAGCAGGCGCCCGCGCCGCAGCAGCTGCCGCCCGCCCAGCCGCAGGTGGCCCAGCAGCCGGTCGCGCAGCCCCAGCAGGTCGCCCAGCCCGTGGCGCAGCCGCAGGTGGCCCAGCCGATCGAGCAGTCCGCGCAGAACCTGCAGAACAAGCAGAACACCAACTAGAACCGCGTCGACGAGAGCCTAAGGACGGTCCGCACGGTGGGGGCAAGTCCGGTCCGGTGGTGGGCCGAGCGCCGGGAGCGCCGCAAGATCACGAGTCGTCGGGCCAACCCGGACGGCACGATGTCGTTGAAGCACCACCTCTACGACCTCCGGCACCGCCTGGGTCTGGCGCTGCTGTTCATCGCGGGCGGTGCGATCTTCGGTTTCATCTGGTGGAGCTGGTACCCCTTCGGCCTGCCCAGCCTCGCCTCGATCGTCATCGACCCGTACTGCGGCATCCCGGAGACCCTGCGCCTCACCCAGGAGGGCAAGGGCTGCCAGCTGCTGCAGACCAAGCCGTTCGAGGCCTTCATGATCCGGTTGAAGGTCGGTGCCGGCGCGGGCATGGCGCTGACCGCGCCCCTGTGGCTCTACCAGGTGTGGCGGTTCATCTCGCCGGGCCTGTACGCCAAGGAGCGGCGCTTCGCCATCGTCTTCGTGGCGTGCGCGTCGGTGCTGTTCGTCGCGGGCGCCACGCTGGCGTTCTACATCGTGCCGCAGGGCCTGGCCGTGCTGATCGGCTTCGGTGACGAGCAGTTCATCACCGCCCTCACCGCCGGCGAGTACGTCAGCTTCGTCATGACGCTGCTGCTGATCTTCGGCGTGAGCTTCGAGCTGCCGCTGATCGTGGTGATGCTCAACCAGGTCGGCGTGGTCAGCTACGAGAAGCTGCGCAAGTGGCGGCGCGGCATCATCTTCGGCCTGTTCATCTTCGCCGCGATCGCCACCCCGGGCACCGACCCGATCTCCATGGTCGCGCTGGCCGTGGCGCTCGTGCTGCTGTTCGAGCTGGCGATCCAGATCGCCAGGGTGCACGACCGGCGCGTCGAGCGCAGGCGCAAGGCCGAGGGGCTGGACGACCTCGCGGACGACGAGGCCGCGCCGTTCGACTACACGCCGTCGGCGGTCGAGGAACCGTCACCCGAACCGGTGCCCACTCCCGACCCGACGCCGGCGCCGCCCGGCAAGGTTCGCTACGACGACGTGACCTGATCACTCGATCCGGTGAAGGCTTTGTAGGCTGCCGGACCATGTCGACGTCAACGCGGGCTGCCCTGCTGGTGTGCCCCACCTCGGGCAGGGGCAGGGCCGCGCGCATGGCCGGCACCGTCGCGGAACGGCTGCGCGGCGTGGTCGACCGGCTCGACCTCCACGTGGCGTCCAGCGCCGAGGGCACGGCCGAGGCCGCGCGCCGGGCGGTGGCCGACGGCGTCGACGTGCTCGTCGTCCTCGGCGGCGACGGCGGCGCGCACCTGGCCGTCCAGGCGTGCGCGCAGTCAGCGACGGCGCTGGCCGTGGTGCCCGCCGGCACCGGCAACGACCTGGCCGCGGCCCTCGGCACGACCTCCGTGGACGACGTGGTGACCGCGTTGCGCGAGGGCCACCGCACCAGGTTCGACCTCGGACGGGTGGAGCACGGCCCCTGGTTCGCCACCGTGCTGTGCGCGGGCTTCGACTCCGCGGTCAACGAGCGCGCGAACGCGATGCGCCGGCCCGCCGGACCACGCCGCTACGACCTGGCGATCCTGGCCGAGCTGGCGGCGCTGCGGCCGCAGCGGCTGGTCGTCGAGACCGAGGACGACGTGCTGGAACTGGACGCGCTGCTGGTCGCGGTCGGCAACACGACCAGCTACGGCGGCGGCATCCCGGTCTGCCCGGACGCCTCCACGAGCGACGGCCTGTTCGACCTGACCGTGGTGCGCGCCACGCCGCGCCGCACCCTGCTGCGGATGCTGCCCACCCTCCGCACCGGCCGGCACGTGGACCACCCCGCCGTGCGCACGCTCCGGGCCCGTTCCGCACGGCTGTCCGGGCCGACCTGGGTCGCCTACGCCGACGGCGAGCGGCTCGGCGGCGTGCCGCTGACCACCACGTGCGTCCCGGGCGCCCTCGTCGCCGTCACCGGTGCCGGCTGATCACGTCGCGCTTGCGCCACGAGCCGTGCGGCTCCGTCGTGCCCCGGTCGAACAGCCAGCCGGCGATGGTCAGCACCCCGTCCGCCGCGTCCAACGGCGTGCCGTGCGCCGACTCGACGGTCTCGATCTCGTGCCTGCCGCAGTCCCGGATCGCGTCGCAGCGGACCGAGATCTCACCCTCCACCTGCCACGGCGGAGGCGGTCGCAGCACGTTGCGGTGCGGGTCGCGCGGCAGCGAGACGTGCACGAGGAAGGCCACCTCCTCGAACTCGGCGAGCGCCGACAGCCCCGCGTAGGGCGCGCCGGGCAGGTGGTCGAACACCAGCCCGGCGCCCGGTCTGCCGAGGTGGCCGGCCAACCGCTCGATCCGCGCCTCGGCCAGCCTCAGCACGGCGAGCACCGGGTCGACCTCGACCAGGTCGGGGAACACCCACCGGAGGTCGCCCTCCGCCAACGGGATCGCTTCCACGGCTACCGAGTCTGCCCCATGGTCCATATTCATGGTCTTTATAACTTCAGTGTTGATTAAAAGAAGCGTCCCGGACCCGGTCGCGGCGCTGTTCCGGGTTCCACTGCGGATCTGAAGCGATTTTGTCGGTCCCGTATGACAGCCTGGACAGGTGTCAAGCACTCCGCGGTCTCCAGCCGACTCGTACGCGGACTTCCGCCGCCGCTCCTCCCGGCCCAAGCTGGCCGACTTCCTGGGGGTCATCTCGTTCGAACTCGACCCGTTCCAGGAACGCGCCTGCGAGGCGCTGGAAGACGGGCACGGCGTGCTGGTCTGCGCCCCCACCGGCGCCGGCAAGACGGTCGTCGGCGAGTTCGCCGTGCACCTGGCCCTGACCGAGGGCCGCAAGTGCTTCTACACGACGCCGATCAAGGCCCTGTCCAACCAGAAGTACGCCGACCTGGTCGCCCGCTACGGCGCCGCGAAGGTCGGCCTGCTCACCGGTGACACGTCGGTCAACGGCGACGCGCCGATCGTCGTGATGACCACCGAGGTCCTGCGCAACATGCTGTACGCGGGCTCCTCCACCCTCAAGACCCTCGCCTACGTGGTCATGGACGAGATCCACTACCTGGCCGACCGGTTCCGCGGCCCCGTGTGGGAGGAAGTGATCCTGCACCTGCCCGAGTCCGTGCGGCTCGTCGGCCTGTCCGCCACCGTCAGCAACGCCGAGGAGTTCGGCGAGTGGCTCGTCGAGGTCCGCGGCGACACCACCGTCGTCGTCGACGAGCACCGGCCCGTGCCGCTGTGGCAGCACATGATGGCGGGCGGCCGGATGATGGACCTGTTCGCCGGCGAGGGCCCCGACGGGCACACCCGCATCAACCCCCAGCTGCTGCGGCACACCGACGACCTGGCCCGCTTCCACGTGCCGTGGAGCCGCAACCGCAACAACAAGGACCAGCGGGGCCGTCCGCCGCGCGGCTCCGGGTTCAAGCCGCCGTCCCGGGTCGACATCGTGCAGCGGCTCGACGGCGCGGGCCTGCTGCCCGCCATCGACTTCGTGTTCAGCCGGGCGGGCTGCGACGCGGCCGTCCTCCAGTGCGTGCGGGCCGGGCTGCGGCTCAACTCCAACGACGAGGTCGAGCAGATCCGCGAGGTCATCGAGGAGAAGACCAAGGACCTGCCGCAGGGCGACCTGATGGTGCTGGGCTACTGGGAGTGGCGCGAGGCCCTCGAACGCGGCATCGCCAGCCACCACGCCGGCCTGCTGCCCGCGTTCAAGGAGACCGTGGAGGAGCTGTTCGTCCGCGGCCTGGTGAAGGTCGTGTTCGCCACCGAGACGCTGGCGCTCGGCATCAACATGCCCGCGCGCACCGTCGTGCTGGAGAAGCTCGTCAAGTACAACGGCGAAGCGCACGTCGACCTCACCCCCGGCGAGTACACGCAGCTCACCGGCCGCGCGGGGCGGCGCGGCATCGACGTCGAGGGCCACGCCGTGGTGGTGTGGCAGCCCGGCGTCGACCCGAAGGCCGTCGGCGGCCTCGCGTCCACCCGCACGTACCCGCTGCGCTCGTCGTTCCGCCCCGGCTACAACATGGCCGTCAACCTGGTGAACCAGCTCGGCGCCGCGGCGGCCCGGGAGATCCTGGAGCAGTCCTTCGCCCAGTTCCAGGCCGACCGGTCGGTGGTCGGGCTGGCCCGGCGGATCGAGCGCAACCGCGAAGCGCTCGGCGGCTACGCCGAGGCGATGACGTGCCACCTCGGAGACTTCACCGAGTACGCGTCGCTGCGCCGCCGGGTCGCCGAGCGGGAGAAGGCGTTGGCGCGCCAGAACACCTCCGCGAAGCGGGCCGAGGCGGCGCAGTCGCTGGAGCGGCTGCGCAAGGGTGACGTGATCGCGGTGCCGTCCGGGCGCCGGTCCGGGCTGGCCGTCGTGATCGACCCGGGGCTCGAACCGCTCGGCGAGGCGCGGCCGTTCGTCGTGACCGAGGACCGGTGGGCCGGCCGGCTGTCGTCGGCGGACTTCCCCATGCCCGTGGAAGTGCTGGGCAAGATGCGGCTGCCGAAGCAGGTCGACACGCGTTCGCCGAAGTCGCGGCGCGACCTGGCGGCGTCGTTGCGCGCCACCGGGATCGTCGCGCCGGCCATGCGCAAGCGCCGTTCGACGGCGGACGACGACGCGGAACTGGCCACGTTGCGGCGGGCCTTGCGCGCGCACCCCTGCCACGGCTGCGAGAAGCGCGAGGAGCACGCCCGCTGGGGCGAGCGGTACCACCGGCTGCTGGCCGAGACCGAGCAGGTCGAGCGCAAGGTCGCCGCCACCACGCACTCGTTGGCGCGCGAGTTCGACCGGATCCGCGGCCTGCTGCGCGAACGCGGCTACCTGCACGCCGACGAGAACGGGCCCGGCGAGGAGGTCACCGAGCACGGCAAGCGGCTGACCAGGCTCTACAGCGAGTCCGACCTGCTGGCCGCCGAATGCCTGCGGCACGGCGTGTGGCGCGACCTCGACCCGGCCGAACTCGCCGCCGTCGTGTCGGCGCTGGTGTACGAGGCGCGCCGGGACGGTCCGCTGGAAGCCCGGCTGCCACCGGGCAAGGTGGCGGACGCGCTGACCGCGACCGCGCGGCTGTGGGCGGAGCTGGAGGACGACGAGCGCAGGCACCGGCTCGACCGGACCCGGCAGCCCGACCCGGGTTTCGCGTGGGCGGTGTACCGGTGGGCGCGCGGCGAGTCGTTGGAGAAGGTGCTGTCCGCGGCGGAGGAGAACGGCGCCGAGCTCGGCGCGGGCGACTTCGTGCGGTGGTGCCGGCAGGTGATCGACTTCCTGGACCAGATCCGGGACGTCGTCGGCGGCGGTGATCCGGTGGGCGCCGCCGCGCGCAAGGCGGTGGACGCGTTGCGCCGCGGGGTGGTGGCGATGGCCACCGTTTGACAAAGCTTTGCGGGGCGGGTGGGTACCGTGCGGGTGGCTGTGGTTTGATCGCGCCCGCAAGCCTTGAACAGCTTGTCCAGATCGTTTGCAGACCGACCTTGTCCAGACCGACCGTCGGAGGCCGAGCATGACCAGTCCGTACGGACCGTCCGGAGGGAACGACCCGCAGCCGCAGTGGGGCCAGCAGCAACAGCCCTACGGTGGTGGGTACCCGGGCACGCCGTCGGGTGGTTTCCCCGCTCAGCAGCCCAATCCCTACGGGCAGCCGGACCCCTCGCAGCAGCAGCAACAGCAGCAGTGGGGGCAGCAACCGGGCCAGCAGCCGTACACGCAGCAGTACCCCGCCGGGTACGACCCGAACAACCCGCAGTCGAACCCGTACGGGCAGCCGCAGCAGGGTCAGTACGGGCAGCCCGGCCAGTTCGGCCAGCCCGGCCAGTTCGGGCAGGGGCCTGGTCAGTTCGGGCAGCCGGGGCAGTACGGCCAGCAGCCGCCGAAGAAGTCCAGCGCCGTGCTGTGGGTCGTGGTCGCGCTGGTCGTGCTGGTGGTCGCGGCCGTCGGCATCACCGGTTTCGTCGCGCCAGGGTTCTTCAACACCAAGGTCTTCGACCAGACCGCCGTGCAGAACGGTGTCGTCGGCGTGCTGAAGGACGACTACAAGATCTCCGACGTGGAGGGCGCGACCTGCCCGGCCGAGCAGGAGGTCAAGCCGAACACGACCTTCGAGTGCAAGGTGAAGGTCGGCGGCAAGGACAAGACGGTCAAGATCACCGTGAAGACCGAGGACGGCGAGTACGAGGTCGGCCAGCCCGCCGGCTGACCTCCCGCTCCGTTGCCCCGAGGCCACTCCCGCTGTCGACGCGGGGGTGGCCTCGCGGCTTTCGCGCCTCGTTGGCTTGACGCCTCGTTGGTTCGCGCCTCGTTGGCTTGGCGCGGTGAATCTCGTTAGCAATGCGAGTGACCTCTGAGGCACCATGCGGAGGTGACCGATTACGACATCCGGGTGCTGGACGACTCCCAGTACCGGACCGCGCACACCCTGTTCCGCGGCACGCTGCACCACGCGCCCGCCCCCGACGACCAGTGGAAGTTCGCGCAAGAGTCGTACGACGAGGGGCGCGTGTTCGGCGCGTTCGGCGACGGGGAGATGATCGGCACGGTGCAGTCGTTCCCGTCCCGGCTGGCCGTGCCGGGCGGGGCCGTTTTGCCGCACGCCGCCGTGAGCCGGGTCGGGGTGCGGGCGGACTGGACGCGCCGCGGTGTGCTGAGCGCGTTGCAGCGGGCGCAGCTGCGGGCGCTGCGGTCGGGCGGCGACGTGATCGCCACCCTGCGCGCGTCGGAGACCGCCATCTACGGCCGGTACGGCTACGGCGTCGCCACCAGGTACCGGAACCTGCGCATCGACCGGCGCCAGGCCGCCCCGCGCACGCGCCCGGTCGGTCGGGTGCGGCTGGTCGAGGGTGAGGCGGGGGAGCGGATCGCGCGCGGGCTGTTCGACGAGCTGTCGCCGGGGCGTGCGGGCACGATCGCCCGGTGGCCCGCGTGGTGGAGCCTGAACGTCCGGCGCGTGGCGGCCGACGAGAACATCAAGTTCGCGGTGCGCTCGGGCGCGGCCGGTGACGACGGCTACGTGGCGTTCAAGGTCGAGCCCGGCAGGCACGACTCGAGCGAGGAGAGGCCGACCACGCTGATGGTCCTGGACCTGTGGGCGCGCGACGCCGAGGCGTGGGCCGACCTGTGGCTGTTCGTGCTCGGCGTCGACCTGGTGGTGGAGGTGTCGGCGGCCGGTCGGCCGGTGGACGAGCCGGTGGAGTGGCTGCTGGGCGACCGGCGCGCGTGCCGGGTGGCCGCGGAGACCGACGAGACGTGGCTGCGCCTGCTCGACGTCCCGGCCGCCCTGTCGGCGCGAACGTACCGCCAGGCCGAGCCGGTGGTGATCGGCGTGCGCGACGCCTACCTGCCGGAGAACGCGGGTTCGTACCGCGTCGCGGCGGACGGCGTGACGCGGGTCGACGACGCGCCCGAGCTGGTGCTGGACGTCGACGTGCTCGGTTCCACCTACCTGGGCGACGTGTCGTTCACAACGCTCGCCGCCACCCGCCGCCTGGACGTCGTCACCCCCAACGCCCCCGCCCGCGCCGACGCCCTGTTCCGGGTCTCCACCCCACCGTGGAGCGGCACCTTCTTCTAACCCCGCCTTCCTCCAACCTCACCCCGCCGCCCTCGCGCAGCGCCTCCCGACCTCCGCCGCACCGCCCTCACCGACGCCGCCAGCAACCCGCCCCCACCACCGCCAGCCGCGCAGCCCAGTCACCACCACCGCCAGCCACCACCGCCAGCCGCACAGCCCGGCTACCACCACCGCCAGCCGCCTCCGGCAAACCCGCAGCCACTTCGAGCAGCCGCGTCCGGCCGACCGGAGCCGGCGATCTGTCCGTGGCAGCTCGCCGCTGGCGCTCGCGACCGGCGGCCAGCGGCGGGTGGTCGGCGACTGGGCGGCCAGCGGCGGCGGCCGGCGACTGGCGGGCGGTCGGGCCTGGCGGGCGGCGGCGGGTGGGCGGCGGCGGGCGGTTGGGCCTGGTGCGGCTAGCGGCGCTCCAACGCCGACAGCAGCCTCGGCAACGAGCTGCCGAGTCCCCAACGCCGGGTCAGCTCGGCGACGCGGTCGGGGTCGGCGGGTGCCGCGGGCACGACGTCCGGGCGGTCCATGACGATCTTCGCGTCGGTCGCCACGTTGACCACGGTCGGTGCGACCGCAAGGTAGTCCTGGGCGTTGAGCAGCGCGGTGCGGGCGCGGGTGGTCAGTTTGCGGTCGCGGCCGTCGTGCACGGCGTCGAGGACGGCTTGCAGCGAACCGAACTCGCTGATCAGCTTCGCCGCCGTCTTCTCGCCGATGCCGGCCACGCCGGGCAGGCCGTCGGACGGGTCGCCGCGCAGCACGGCCATCCCGGCGTACGCGCGCCCGGCGTCGTGCACCGGCAGCGCGTACTTGGCGGCCAACTCCACCGGGCCGAGCAACTCGGCCTTCGCCCACCCCCGGCCGAGGTAGAGGACTCGCACCGGGGTCGGCTCGTCGCGCACGACCTGGAAGAGGTCGCGGTCGCCGGTGATCACTTCGACCGGGTCGGCGGTCTCGCGGGCGGCGAGGGTGCCGATGACGTCGTCGGCCTCGTAGCCGGCGGCCTCGGCGGTCGCGATGCCCACCGCGTCCAGCACGTCGAGGATGATCGGCACCTGCGGGGTGAGGGTGTCGGGCACCTCTTCCTCGCCGTCGGCGGCGCCCTCGGCTACGCGGTGCGCCTTGTAGGACGGGAGCGCGGCGACGCGGAACTCCGGGCGCCAGTCGGCGTCCAGGCAGGCGACCAGGCGGCTCGCCTTCCGGTCGGTGATGACCTTCGCGATCGTGTCGACGAACCCGCGCACCGCGTTCACCGGTGTGCCGTCCGGTGCGGTCATCGACTCGGGCAGCGCGTAGAACGCCCGGAAGTACAGGCTGGCGGCGTCCATCAGGACCAGCGGGTTGCTCACCTGGGACAGCTTGCCAGAGACCACCGACATCGCAGACCGCTCGGGCCGTCCCTGTGGATAACCCGGTCGCCAGGTGCAGTTCAGTCCTCGGGTCTGGTTCCGTCTTGGGTCAACTTCAGCTCTTGGGTCTTATGCGAGGGCGAGGGGCTGATGTGTGGGAGGGGAGGTAGGTGTGCGGAAGGGTGGGGCGGGGTGGAGGGGTTGGGGCATGGGGGTGGTTGCGGCGGGCCTCATTGTTTCAACCGACGTTTTAGGGGGTTGGAAACGGCGTTATTTTTCATCGGGTTTTCAATGATCACCCGGTCGTGGAGGAGGTCGGTGGGAAATGGCAGGTAGGTGGGGGTGCTGCCCCGATCGAGGGATAGGGCTCGTGGTGCAGTGGCTTGTGGCGTAGGACGGGCTCCGCACCACTAGGCTTCCCTGCATGTCGACCCATGTTGGGCCCGTCGACGTGGACGCCCTGCGCGCGCGCCTCGACCGGGCTACCGCTGCCGCCGCCGTCGCGGGCGTGGACGCGTTGCTCGTCGCGCCCGGCTCGGACCTGCGCTACCTCATCGGAGCCGGCGGCACGTCGTTCGAGCGGTTGACCTGTCTGGTGGTGCCGGTCGGTGGTGTCCCCGTGTTGGTGGTGCCCAAGTTGGAGCACCCGGGTTACGCGGACGTCCCCACCGACGAGCTCGGCGTGGAAGTCGCCACGTGGGTGGACGGCGAGGACCCGTACGCCCTGGTCAAGCGGGCGTTGAAGGGGAACCGGACGGCGGTCTCCGACATGATGCCGGCGCTGCACACCCTGCGGTTGCGGGACGCGGTCAGCGCCGACCAGGTGTTGGCCGGGCCGGTGTTGCGAGAGTTGCGGATGCGCAAGGACGACACCGAGGTGGCCGCGTTGCGCAAGGCGGGCGCGGCGATCGACCGGGTGCACGCGCGCATGGCCGAGTGGCTGCGCCCCGGCCGCACGGAGGCCGAGGTGGGCGCCGACATCGCCGCCGCGATCGTCGCCGAAGGCCACGCCCTGGCCGAGTTCGTCATCGTCGCCTCGGGCCCGAACGGCGCGTCACCGCACCACGACGTGTCCGACCGGGTGATCGAGGCCGGTGACGTGGTGGTGGTCGACATCGGCGGACCGCTGGCCGAGGGCTACAACTCCGACTCCACCCGCACCTACGTGCTCGGCGAGCCGCGCGACGCCGACGTCTGGCGGACCTACGGCGTGCTCCAAGCCGCCCAGCAGGCCGCCGTCGACGCGGTGCGGCCCGGAGTCACCTGCGAAGCGGTGGACGCCGCCGCGCGCGACGTCATCGCCGACGCGGGTTTCGGCGAGTACTTCGTCCACCGCACGGGCCACGGCATCGGGCTGGACGTGCACGAGGACCCCTACATCGTCGGCGGCAACGACCTGCCGCTCGAGCCGGGCATGGCGTTCAGCGTCGAACCCGGCATCTACCTGCCCGGGCGGTGGGGCGCGCGGATCGAGGACATCGTGATCGCCACCGCCGACGGCGTGGAGAGCGTCAACAACCGACCGCACGAGCTGGTGGTGTTGCCCACGTGACGAACCTGGAGCCGATCGACCGGGCGATCCTGCGCGAACTGGCCGCGGACGGCCGGTGCAGCTTCACCGACCTCGCCGAACGGGTCGGGCTGAGCGTGTCCGCCGTGCACCAGCGGGTGCGGCGGCTGGAGCAGCGCGGCGTGGTGCGGGGCTACGCGGCGCGGCTGGACGGCGACGAGGTCGGCCTGCCGCTGACCGCGTTCATCTCCCTGACCCCGATCGACCCCGCGGCTCCGGACGACTACCCGAAGCGGCTGGAGCACCTGCCGCAGATCGAGGCGTGCTACTCCGTCGCCGGCGACGCCTCGTACGTGCTGCGGGTGCGGGTGGCGTCGCCGCACGCGCTGGAGGAGCTGCTCAGGCAGATCCGCGAGGTGGCGAACGTGTCCACCCGCACCACGGTCGTGCTGTCCACGCCGTACGAGGACCGCCCGCCCGCGGTCTGATCACCCCTCAGAACAGCCGGGTCCACGTGTTCGCGAAGCGCCGGAGCACGTCGCGGTCACGCCGGTCGGGCGCCACCGGCAGGAGGCGCTTGACCTCGTCGTCGGTCGCGGGCCGCACGGACAGCACGAACTCGCGCACCGCCTCGACGTCGGCCCTCTTCGTCACCACGGCGACCGCCTCCACCTCGCCGATCCGCCGCACGAACACGTGGTCGACCTGGTCCGGCCGGTACTCCGGCTCCGTCGTCCCCGCGGTGGCGGGCCGCACCACGAGCCGGGGGAACGCGTGCAGCTCGCCGCCGTCGCCGGACCGGCTGTAGTCCAGGGTGGCCCGGCCGTCGGAGACGGTCAGCCGGGGGAACTGGTAGCCCTCCGGCGTGGCGATCAGCAGCACGCCGCCGGGCAGGTCGGCGTGCGCGATGCGGGACGCGGCGTCGTCGCCGGGCATCGTGGTGGGCAGCCAGATGCCGAACGCCACGGCGGCGACGGTCACCCCGCCGGCGACGAGCCGGACCACGAGGCCGTGCGCCAGCATCGCCGCGACCAGCGCGAACGGCACGCCGAGCGCGGGCAGCGCGAGCCACGACGCGGGTTCGGAGGGTTCGCTCGACTCCAGCACGGCGTTGTAGAACACGGCGCCGACCAGCCCGAACGCGGTCACCAGCGCCGCCCAGCCGAGCCGGGGCAGCGGCTTGGCCGTCAGCGGGCTGCCGCGGGGGGTGAACGTGCCGATCAGGTACGCCATGGCGAACGGGCCGGCCATGCCGATCACGACCAGCACGGCGCTCTGCAGGAAGAACCCGACCAGCACCAGCCAGCCGACGAAGGCCGCGGACAGCCCCATGACGAGCCACACCACGGCGATCTGCACGGGAACCCGGTAGTCGATCATGCGCACACGCTCTCGTGACCGGGATGCGGCGGGCATCGGTGGATCTACTCAAACGGGGTCGGCGGTGATCGCGTCGTAGGCGGCCTGGACGCGGGCGAGCGCCTCGGCGTCCACGGCGAGCTCCACGTCGTCGATGCGCGACACCGCGACCACGCCGATCGAGTTGGTCAGGAACGCGCCCCGGTAGCGGCCCACGTCGGCCAGCCGCACCACCTCGCGCCGCGACGGCAGCTCCCGTTCCAGCAGCTGCATCGTGATGCCGTGCAGCCAGTCCGCCCGCGGCCACACCACGTCGTCACCGTCGTCGAAGAACGCGATGTTGGCGATCGCGCCCTCCACCACGACGCCGTCGGCGGTGAGCAGCGCGTCGTCGTAGCCGGCCCGGACGGCGCGCCGCCCGTAGTGGAGTTGGCCGAAGCCGCCGAGGTGCTTGATGTGCGGCAGCGGGCGCGTGTAGTCGACCGGCATCAGGCGCTGCGGCGTCGGCGGGGGAGTGGCAGGCGGGCGCACCACGACCATCACCGTCGGCGCGTCCAAGCCGAACACGACGACCCGGACGGCCGCGTCACGGACGTCGTCGGCCAGCGCGTGCGAGATCAGGGCGCGGACCCGGTCGCCGTCCAACGGCGTGCCGTACAGCTCTTGGTTGGCCTGGTCGAGGCGGCGCAGGTGCAGGTCCAGGCCCTTCACCCGGCGGTCGCGGACCTGCATGGCGGTGAAGTGCCCGTAGTTGGCCAGCAGGCCGGGCACGAAGTGGTCGACGGTCGGCGGCTCGCCCTCGATCTCGATCCTCAGCACGCGGGTGAACGTAGCGTGGCGGGAATCGAGGGTCGCCGGTCGTTGCCGCCGTCCCGGGAGGTGGGGAGGGTGGGGATCGTGGAACGCGAGGTCCTGGTGGTCGGGTACGACGGTGCGGCGCTGACCGACATCGCGGGTCCGGCGGACGTGTTCGCCGGCGCGAACCGGGCGTGCGGCGCCGACCGGGCGCGCGAGGTCGACCGGCGGCACGAGACCGACCCGCCGCGCGAGGCCGACCGGCCGCACAAGTCCGACCGGTCGCGCGGGATCGACCGGGCGTGGGGCATCGACCGACTGCGTGCCGACGACGGGCCGCGCGAGGCGGACCGGGAGCCTGCCGGTGAGCCGCGACAACGGGCCCCTCAGGCGCGTGGCGGCTACCGCGTGCGGCTGGCCGGGATCGGTGGCGGGTTCGAGGTGACCGGCGGGTTGCGGATGGAGGCCGAGGACCTGCGGGACGTGTCCGGAGGGGTGGACACGGTCCTCGTGGTCGGCGGCTTCACGTTCGCCGACGCGGCCCGTGACGCCGAACTGCTGCACCACCTGCGGCGGGTCGCGGGCGGTGCGCGGCGGGTGGGCAGCGTCTGCACGGGCGCGTTCGTGCTGGCGGCGGCCGGGCTGCTGGACGGCGCCCGGGCCACGACGCACTGGGCGTTCTGCGACCGGCTCGCGGCCGACCACCCGTCGGTGGACGTGGTGCCGGACGCGATCTACGTGCAGGACGGGCGGCTGGTCACCTCCGCCGGCGTCACCGCGGGCATCGACCTCGCGCTGGCGCTGGTGGAACGCGACCACGACGCCGCGCTGGCCCGGCTGGTCGCCCGCTGGATGGTGGTGTTCCTGCAACGTCCCGGCGGCCAGTCGCAGTTCAGCGTGCGGTCACGGGTGCCGCCGGTGCGGGAACCGGGGCTGCGGGCCGTGCTGGACGCGATCGCCGACGACCCGGCAGCCGGCTGGACGGTCGAGGGCATGGCGCGGCACGCCGCGATGAGCGCGCGGCACTTCGCCCGCGTGTTCCCGCGCCGGGTCGGCGTGTCACCCGCCCGGTACGTCGAACGGGTCCGGGTCGAGGCGGCGGCCGGGCTGCTGGAGTCCGGCGACGAAGGGCTGGACGTCGTCGCCAGGCGCACGGGTTTCGGCTCGGCGGAGACGTTGCGCCGGGCATTCCTGCGGGTGCTCGGCGTGACGCCGGGCGGTTACCGCGACAGGTTCCGCACCACCGGTGCGGCATGACGACAAGGGGGACCAAGATGGACGTGGCTTTCGTGCTCTACCCGCGGATGACCGCGCTGGACCTGGTGGGGCCGTACGAGGTGCTCGGCCACCAGCCGGAGGTGACCGCGCACTTCGTCGCCGCCTCGCTCGACCCGGTGGTCACCGACGCCGGGCTGACGATCGTGCCGACGACGACGTTCGCCGAGCTGGACCGCGCCGACGTGATCGTGGTGCCCGGCGGCGGTGGCTGGGCGGAGGTGCTGGCGGAAGGGGTGGTCGCGCGGTGGCTGCGGGTGGCGCACCCGACCGCGACCTGGACCACGTCGGTGTGCAGCGGGTCGACGTTGCTGGCGCAGGCGGGCATCCTCGACGGCCGTCCGGCGACCACGCACTGGGCGTTGCGCGACGAGCTGGCCGCCCGCGGCGCGGTGGTCAGCACCGAGCGGGTGGTCGTCGACGGGTCCGTCGTCACCGGCGCCGGTGTGTCCGCCGGGATCGACCTGGCGCTCACCCTCGTCGGCCGGATCTGGGGTGACGAGCGGGCCCGGTTCACCCAGCTGGTCATCGAGTACGACCCCCAGCCGCCCTACGAGGCCGGTTCCCCCGAGACGGCGCCGCCCGGGCTCGTCGCCCTCGCCCGCGGCGTGTTCGCGGGGAGCTGACCGGGTCACCGCGGCGAGCACGGCGGGCCGCCCGCCGTGCCCGCGCAGGACCCGCAGCGGCAGCCCGGCCAAGGCCAGCACCGAGCCCTCACCGAACAGCTCGCCCTCCAGGTCGAGCGTGCCGCCGAGCACGATCACCAGCGCGTCCCGCCACTGGAGCGGGTCGTACGGGCAGGCGTCCGCCACGGTCACCAGCCGGACGTCGAAGCTCACAGCGTCGTGGGCAGGCCGAAGAGCGCGAACCGGTCCGACGGGAACGTGACGATCTCCACGACCTCGTCGCCCTCGATCCGCAGCACGTCCAGCGCGACCGGCCGGAAGTGCTCCTCGCCGGGCTTGCGGGCGTAGTTGGCCAGCGCGGGCTGCCGGTTGGCCCGGGTCTCGACCACCTTCCACTCGCCGAACGCCTCCGGGCCCACCATCACCGACGCGCAGATCTCCATGACGGCGTCGCGGCCGGACTGCCACTCCGGCTGCGGCGGCATCGTCCACGTGACGTCCTCGCGCAACGCCGAGGCCAGCAACGCCATGTCGCAACGCTCGGTGGCCTCGACGAACTTGCGGACCACCGCCTTCTCCCGCGGGTTCGGCTCGCCCGACCAGTCGGCACGCCGTTGCGGCAGGTGCTTGCGCATCGTGACGCGGGCGCGTTGCAGCGCGCTGTTCACCGCGGGCACGGTGTCCTCCAGCAGCGCCGCCGTCTCGCTCGCCGGCCAGCCCAGCACGTCCCGCAGCACCAGCACCGCCCGCTGCCTGGCCGGCAGGTGCTGCACGGCGGCCAGGAACGCCAGCTCGATCGTCTCCCGCGCGACCACCTCCGCGTCCGGCTCGGCGTCGAGCAGTGCGTCCGGGAACGGCTGCAGCCACGGCACGTCGGCCGTCGGCAGCTCGTCGGTCACGCCGATCGCGGGACGGCGGTCGATCACGTCGAAGCACGCGTTCGTGGCGATCCGGTACAGCCAGGCGCGGAACGACGACCGTCCCTCGAAGGTGTCCCTGGCGCGCCACGCCTTGAGGAACGTCTCCTGCACGAGGTCCTCCGCCTCGTCGAACGAGCCGAGCAGCCGGTAGCAGTGCACCCGCAGCTCGTGCCGGCACCGCTCGGCCTCGCGCGTGAAGTCGACGGTCATCTGCGCAACCTCGCTCATGGTCACCCTCCGGGCTTGTACGGTGACGTGCCGGTCGCACGCCGCACAAGTTGTGACGGGGCCGGCCCGGGAAACTCATCGGTCGCGGCCGGATCGGGGGAGCGGGTGGTCGGTGGCACGGGGTTCCGCGCGGTGTTCGCGGTGCCGGAGTTCCGGGTGTTGTGGTCGGCCGCGGTGCTCTCGACCGTCGGCGACCAGCTGGCCAGGGTGGCGTTGTCGGTGCTGGTGTTCCAGCGCACCGGGTCCGCGGCGTGGACGGCGCTGACCTACGCGTTGACGATGCTGCCCGCGCTGGTGTCCGGGGTGCTGCTGACGGGGCTGGCGGACCGGTACCCGCGGCGGACCGTGATGGTGGTCGCCGACGCGGTGCGGGCCGTGCTGCTGGCCGTGATGGCGGTGCCGGGCGTGCCGCTGCCGGTGGTGGCGGCGCTGCTGGTGCTGTCGCAGCTGGCCGAGCCGCCGTTCGCCGCCGCGCAGGGCGCGCTGCTGCCGTCCGTGCTGGGCGGGAAGTACGAGGCCGGGCAGTCGGTGCACCTGATCACCCACCAGGCGGGGCTGCTGCTGGGGTTCGTCGGCGGCGGGCTGGTGGTGGCGTGGCTGGGCACGTCCGGCGCGCTGCTCGCCGACGGGGTGACGTTCGCGGTGTCGGCGTTGGTGCTGCGGTTCGGCCTGCGCCACCGGCCGGCCCCGGCGTCCGTGCCCGCCGCGCGCGTGCGGATCCGGGCCGGCGCGGCGCTGGTGTGGCGGGACCGGCGGCTGCGGCTGCTGGTCGGCCTGGGGTGGCTGGCGCTGTTCACGGTGGTGCCGGAAGGGCTGGCCGCGCCGTTCTCGGCGGAGGTCGGCGCGGGTGCGGCGGGTGTCGGCCTGCTGCTGGCCGCGGACCCGGCCGGGATGGTCCTCGGCACGGTGCTGCTGCGCTTGCTGCCCGCGTCGGTGCGGGTGCGGGCGCTCGGGCTGCTCGCCGTCGCCACCGCGTTGCCGCTGGTCGGGTACCTGTTCGCGCCGGGCCTCGTCGGCGCGGTGGCGTTGCTCGCGGTGAGCGGCGTGTTCAGCGCGTACCAGGTGACGGCCGGCGCGACGTTCGTGCGCCTGGTGCCGGACGAGCAGCGCGGCCAGGCGTTGGGCTTCGCCCGCAGCGGCCTGGTCGCCGCGCAGGGCATCGGCGTCGCGGCGGGCGGCCTGCTGGCGTCCGCGACGGGCTCGCCGACCACCGCGATCGCCGTGGCGGGCGTCGCGGGCGCCGTCCTGGCCCTCACCGCCACCACCGCGTGGTCCCGCGTGGCGCCCGCGGCGGTCGCCTGACCGTGCTGTGGCGCAACCGGTCGTTCCTGTTGTTGTGGGCGGGGCAGTCGGTGTCCCTCGTCGGGTCGCAGGTGACGGTGGTCGCGGTGCCGTTGGTGGCGGCGCTGGCGTTGGGCGCGGGGCCTTGGGGGATCGGGGTGGTGACCGCGTGCGGGCGGTTGCCGTACCTCCTGTTCGGGTTGCCGGCCGGGGTGTGGGTCGACCGGTTGCCGAGGCGGGTGGTGGCCGGGGTGTGCGCCGTCGGGCAGGCGGTGAGCCTGGCGGTCGTGCCGGTGGCGGCCGGGCTCGGGGTGTTGTCGGTCGGGTTGTTGGCCGTGGTGGCGGCCGTGGCGGGGACGTTCGCCGTGTTCGGGGACATCGCCGGGTTGGCGTTGGTGCCGATGGTGGTGCCCGCGGGGGAGTTGACGCGCGCCCAAGGTGTCGTGGAGGTGGGGCAGGCGACGGCGCAGGTGGCCGGGCCCGCGTTGGGCGGGTGGCTGGTCGGCGCGGTCACGGCGGCGGGCGCGTTGGTGGCCGACGCGGTCAGCTTCCTGGTCGCGGCGGTGACGTTGGTGTGGGTCCGGGTGGTCGAACGGCCGCAGGCGCGGGCCGGGATGTGGGCCGGGGTGCGGGCGGTGTTCGCCCACCAGGGGCTGCGGCGGGTCACGCTGTGCACGGCGACGCAGGTCTTCTGGTTCAACGCCTTCACCGTCGTGGTGCTGCTGCACCTGGTCTCGGCGTTGGGCCTGTCGGCGGCCCAAGCGGGGCTGACGTTGTCCGCGGGCGCGGTCGGCGGGCTGGTCGGCGCGCTCGTCGCGGCCCGCTTGGGCGGGTGGTGGGGCAGGCGGCGGACGATGGTCGTCGCGATCCTGGTCACCGGCGCGGGGCAGGCGGCGGTCGCGGTGGACCAGCTGGTGATCGGCGCGGTGGCGGTGATGTGGTTCGCGCTGCAGGTCTACAACGTGCACCAGGTGCCGGTGCGGTACGAGGCCACGCCCACCGCCCTGCACGGGCGCGTCAACGCGACCATCCGCACGGCGGTCTGGGGCACCGCGCCCGCCGGTGCGCTGGTGGGCGGCCTGCTCGGCGACGCCGTGGGCCCGCGGGCGACGCTCGTGCTCAGCGGCCTCGGCGTCGCGACGGCGTGCCTGTGGCTGGTCCGGGCGCGCGTCGGGTGAGCGCGCCGGCCGCGGGAGTCGGAGTGCTCGCCGCGGCCCGCGCGTGGCCTCGGTAGGTGTCGGTCACCTTCGGGGGAACCCGTCTTCACCAGATCTTGTCGCGCATGGCGGCGCACCTCCCCTCGACGTGGCGGGCAGCGGGAACGGCGGCATCGGGGTGATCACCAGATCTTGTCGCGCACGAGGACACCTCGCCTCCGTCTCGACACGGCTACGACCGGCGGGCTTCACCAGATCTTGTCGCGCACCGCGATCACCTCCAGTGGTCCTGGTCACCCCGGTAGCGGCTGACATCGACACAGGTCACCATTACTGTGACCCTCCGTCCGGACGCCATGACGGTCCGGGGTAGACAGTCGTGAGGAACCATGGGCAGAGCGGGTTCGACGTCGTCGGGCGATCGACGCTGGTCACTATGGTCCCTGCCCAAGCGGGCCCTGGTGTACGTGCTGTCGGTGGATCTGCTCGCCGTCCTCGCGCTCGCCGCCACGACCGCGTGGCCGGTGTCCGCCGACTCGTGGACCGCGTTCGCCGTCCTGGCCGGCTGCGCCGCGCTGCACCTGCACTGCTCGCGCTGGATCGAGCGCATCCGCCGCGACCACAGCCACCTGCCGCACGTCGACCTGTGCAGCATCTGGATCCTGGCCGGCGCCCTCGTGCTGCCGCCCTCGCTCGCCGTCGCGCTCGTCGTGCTGATGTACGCGCACCGCTGGTGGGTCGTCGGCCGCTGGGACGCCTCACGCCCACCGCACCGCAACGTCTTCACCACGTCGATGATGGTGCTGGCCACGCTCGCCGCGAGCACCGTGGCGGGCGTCACCGGGCTGCGCGCGAACCTCGGCGCCGGGCGGCCCGACGGCCCGCTCGACCTCGTCGGCCTGGTCGGCGCGGGCGCGGCGCAGTGGCTGGTCAACACCGCCCTGGTGGCCGCGGTGATCCTGCTGACCGTCCGGCCACGCTCGGTGAAGGACGCCCTCGGCAGCGGCGCGGACAACCTGCTCGAAGCGGGCCAGCTCGCGCTGGGCGGCTTCGTCGCCCTCGCCGTGGCGTGGTGGCCCGGGTTCGCGCTGCCGATGGTCGTCGCGGCCGTCGCCCTGCACCGCACCGTGCTCATCCACCAGCTGGAGCTGGCCGCCCGCACCGACACGAAGACCGGCCTGCTCAACGCCGAGGCCTGGCACCTGCAGGCGACCCTGGAGCTGCAGCGCACCCGTCAGCAGCCGCCCGGCGCGCGGGTCGGCCTGTTCATGATCGACGTCGACCACTTCAAGGACATCAACGACACGCACGGCCACCAGACCGGCGACCTCGTGCTGCGGCGCATCGCGGCGGCGTTGGAGAGCGCGGTCCGGCGGGGCGACGCGGTGGGCCGCTTCGGTGGCGAGGAGTTCGCCGTGCTGCTGCCCGGCGTGGACCACGAGGAAGCGACCGCGATCGCCGAGCGGGTGCGCGCGGAGGTCCACCGGGTCCTCGTGGACGACGGCGACGGCGGCGTGGTGGCGGGCCTCACGGTCAGCATCGGCATCGCGGTGTGGCCGGAGGTCGCCGAGGACACCGTGTCCGGGCTGCTCGCGGCGGCGGACTCGGCGCTGTACGAGGCGAAGCGGCTCGGCCGCGACCAGGTGCAGGCGGCGGGCGCGCGCCGCCGCGCCCGGTGGACGCCGGCGACCCGGTCCGAACGTCCCGGGGTGTAACGACCGCGACTACCCGGCAGATCTGCTACAGGTCGGGCCTGAAGGTGGCGTAGTTTCCTGCCCGCCACCTCCGACACGGTGGACCTCCTCGCTTGCAAGGGTCGTGAGCCAGTGGACCTCGGTGCCCCGCACGGCATCCGCTTCCGCTTCGAAGCGGGGCTGCTGCGTGCCGTCCTGCTCGACGCGCACCGCAAACCGCCCGTCGACGCCGCCGAGGAGCTGACCGCCGAGGCGGGCGCGCGCGACCTGCTGGTCGAGCAGACCCGGGACGGGCACGAGCGCGCGGTGCTTCGGCAGCGGTTCGACCTGCCCGCGCCCGCGCGGTGGCGGCTCGCCGTGGACGCGCCCGTCACCGAGACCGCCGACGGGGTGTCGTTCGCGCTGCCGGACTCGGTGACGCTGCTGGTGTCCGGCTCGCAGCCGTGCGAGGTCGTGGACGGCGGCGTGTGCGTGCGGCTGCCCGCGGGCGAGTCCGACCTGGACGTCACGGTGACCAGCGAGCCCGTGTTCGAGGTCGGCGACACGGTCGTGGTGTGCCGCCCGGACCAGCTGCGGGAGGCCGCGGTCGTGGTGTCGTGCCTGCCCGCGGACCGCGTCACGCCCGTCGTCGCGCTGAGACCCGGGCACCCGTCGTCGCACCGGCACGACCGGCTGCTGGCCCACCTGCTCGACGCCACGGGCGTGCGCCGCGCGGTGTTCCTCGACGAACCGGACGAGGAGCTGTTCGGCGCGCTGCCCGAACGCCTGCACCTGCCGTGCGAGGAGCCCGTCGGGCTGACCGCGAAGGCCTGGGAGCTGCTGCGCGGCGGCGGCGAGCCCGAACGCACGCTCGACGTGGCGCCGGACGCCGACTTCGTCGCCGCCCTGTTCACCGCCCTGCGCACGGGCGCGGCGCTGCGCGTGGACGAGGACGCGCCGCCCGTGCCGTTCGCCGAGCACAACCCGGACGACGCCGACGAGGCCGTGCTGATCGACCGCGCCGGCGAGGCCGACGGCCTGATGGCCGCCGTCTACGCGCACCACCGCGGCGCCCGGCTGGTGATCGTGCCCGAGCCCGACCTGGCCCTGGTGGGCGCGGTGGTGGCCGAGGAGCAGGAGCGGGTCACCGCGGCCGCGGGCGCGATCGGCGACGCGGTCAAGGGCATCGGCTTCGTCGAGGCGCTGTGGCGGTACCTGTCCAGCGGCGGGCACGACCCGTACGCGGCGGTCGAGGCCGCGGTCACCGCGCAGGTGCCCGCCGAGGCGGTCGCGGAGGTGGGCGACCGGGCGCTGACCGCGTTCACCGCCGGGCTGCCCTACTCGTTCGTGCACACCGAGGACGTGAACTGGGCGCGCAAGCCGATCGGGCACGTGGTGGCCGACCCGGCGCTGGTCGTGCTCACCGAGCTGCACCGCGCGGGCGTGGCGCGCCAGCCCGGCGCGTTCAGCGTCGTGGTCGACGCCGGTGCGTTCACCCCCGGCGGAGCCGAACACCGGACCGCGGCGCCGGGGACTGCTCTCCGGCACCACACCCACCCCATCGTGCTTTCCGAGCAGGACGCCTCGCCGGACGTGCTGCGCGACCTGGTCGTGGACCTGCCGGTCGAGCTGGTGTTCTTCAACTGCCACGACGCCGACGACGCGATCGCGCTGGGCGGGCAGGCGCTGCCGGACGACGACATCCCGGTGGCGCTGCGGCACCGGCCGATCGTGTTCAACAACTCGTGCCGGTCGTGGACGGGGCTGGGCCGCGAGTTCGTCCGCGCCGGCGCCCGCGGCTACATCGGCACCCTGTGGACCATCCCGCCGAACCTCGCCGCCGGGTTCGCCCGCACCGTCGTGCGGCGGCTCACCGCCGAGGAGACGCCGGCCGCGCGGGCCATCGTCAACACCGGCACGCCGGGCGGCATCGAGCGGTCCTACCTGTACGTCGGCACGGTCAACGGCCGGTTGGACGAGTGGCGCGACCGGTCCACCACCGCCGCCGAGGCCGCGTTGACGGGGTGCGAGCTGCTGGCCGCCGCCGCGCGCGACCGGGCCGGCCCGCTCGCACCCGTGCTGCGCCGGGAGCTCACGGCGTTGCGCGAGGTCGCCGACACCGGCGACGCGACCGACACCCCGGCCTACGCCGACGTGCTGCTGGCCGAGCTGGGGCTGGAGGACGACGAGGAGCGGGCCGCCGTCCTCGTCGACCGGGTCGACGCCCTGCTGACCGGGCTCGACCTGCCCGAGGACGAGCTCGAAGCCCTCTGGGCGACCAGGTTCGAGCTCACCGGCGCCCGCTCCGAGCGGCGCGGGGAATACGGGGCCGCGCTCGCGGACTTCGAACGGTGTGTGGGCCTGGGCGACGCGTGCCGCGACCGAGCGGACGTCCTGCTGCGAATGGCGAGGCTGCTGATGCGCGAAGGCAGAACCGACGAAGCCGGACAGGCGGCGCGGCTGGCGTACGAGGAGCACCGGGTGCGGGAGGACGGGCCCGGGCGGCTCGAGTCGATCACCGTGCTCGACGAGCTCGGCGACGCCGATCCCGAGACCGCCCTCCGGTACGCCGTCGAGGGCCGCGACCTGGCCGGGGAGCTGGGCGACCGCGTCCGGGAGGCCGAGTTCACGCTCGCCGAGTGCGACCGGCGCCGCGACCGCGGCGACCTCGCCGAGGCGATCGAGGCCGGGTCGCGCGCCGTGGAGCTGTTCCGGGACCTGGGCGACGACCGGCGGGAGCTGGCCGCGCTGCGCCGGCTCGGCGCGTGCCACCGCGACCGGGGCGACCTGGAGACCGCGCAGCACTACGCCGCCGTCGGCCTGGCCCGGGCCGAGCAGGTCGGCGCGGCGGCCGAGGTGGCGTCGTTCCACGACGACCTGGGCGGCGTGCTGACCGCGCGCGGCGAGCACGGCAAGGCGTTGGAGCACTACCGGCACGCGGTGGAGAAGCTCGTCGCGACCGGCGCGTGGGAGCGCGGCGCGGAACTGCTGCCGCACCTGGCCGTCGGCGCCGTCCGGGCGGGCGACCCGGAGGCGCTGTGGACCGCGGCCCTGAGCGGCGGCCTGATCTGCGAGGTCGCGCCGCGCGAGGTGTGGGCGTCGGTCGTGCCGCTGGTGGTCGACTCGATGAAGCGGGCGATCGAGACCGGTCCGCTGGAGCTGACCGAACGCGGCATGACCGACTTCGCCAGCGCGGTGACCGCGGGCCGGCGGGAGGACATGCCGTTCCAGGTCGGTCTGCTCGCCGACGTCGTGGTCGTGCTGCTGGCGTGGCTGATGGACCGCGCCGACCCCGACATCCTCGCCTTCGCCCGCGAGCTGGACCGCACCAGCGGCGGCGTGCTCGACCTCGTCGGCTACGTCGCCGTGCCCTACGGCGACCGCGCCCGCAACCCCGGGACGGGCCGGTCGCGGCCTACCAGTGGCGGCCCGCGCTGAGGTCCTCCAGCTCGGGCCGGGACAGGTGCAGCACCCGGAAGCGCACCTCGCCGTCGGTGTCGGGTGCCGTGCGCCAGAGGCTGAAGTGCACCAGCTCCCAGTTCCGGGTGTCGATCGCCAGCGCGGTGCTGTGCAGGTCGGGGTGGTCCTTGAGCCCGTCGAGCCGGTCGAGCGCCTGGTCGACGGCCTCGGCCGCGTCGGCGTCGGCGGGCAGCCGCCAGGTGCGCTTGGTGGCCGCGGCGGGCGTCCCGGCGGCGCCGCGGGCGAAGGCGAGGCCCGTCCAGTGCTGCACGTCGGGGCGGCCGAAGTCGGCGCTCAGGCCCCGGAAACCCGGTCCCCACAGGAAGCTGTTCATGCCCTCGGCGGTGCGCCACAGGTAGAACGGCGCGTACTGGTTGACCGGCGAGCCGTCGACACCGCGTTCCCGCACGCAGTAGGCCTTGAGGCCCAGGCCGGGGAAGGCGTCCAGCGCGGAGCCCTTGGTGGCGACCCGGGTGCGGATGACGTCCATGTCGTAGTCGGCGGGCAGGGTGATCTCGTAGTGCATCGCGTGCATGGTCAGTTCCCCCGGTACTCGGCTGCGGTGCGCGGGTACAGCTCGCGGTAGGCCGCGAGCCGGCCCCAGGAGGTGGTGGCGGACTCGGCTCGGAGCAGGCCGTGGACCAGCGCGCGGGCGAACACCCGCCGTGCGGCGGCGAGCACCTCGTGGGGGTCGGCCGCGTCGTGGGTCCCGGTCGTGGCGGCGAAGACCGTGTCGCCGTCGGTGAGGCCGTGCGCCGGGCGGACGGCGGTCGCGAGCCCGTCCTGCGCGGCGTTGGCCAGGGCGAACAGGTGCGGCAGGCGGGCGTTCGTGGCGATCACGCCGATGACGGTGTTGAACGGCGGGGGGTGCCCGGTGGTCCGGGCCGCGTCGAGGTCGTCGCCCTGGTAGGCGGGGAACTCGCCGGGCAGGCCGAGGTGCGCGGCGAACGGCAGGCCGGTGTCGAGGTCGACCGACGGGCCCACCGCGTTGAGGACGGCCACCGCGCCCACGACCACGCCGCCGGGCAGCGTGGCGCTCGCCGTGCCCAGGCCGCCTCTCATCGTGGCGTTGAGCGCGCCCGTGCCCGCGCCGACGTTGCCCTGGGCGAACTCCACGCCCGCGTCCCGCACGGCCTCCGCGCCCTCGGCGGGCCCCGGCCGGGCGTGGAAGTCACCGCCGCGGCCGAGGTCGAACAGCGCGGCGGCGGGCACGAACGACCCCAGCTCGCGGGCCGCGCCGTCGGCCGCCGCGAGCCCGTACGCGCTCCCGCCGGTCAACAGCACGCCGCGCACCTCCCGGCCGCCGTGGCGGGGGTCGAGCGCGGCGGTGTCCCGGGTCGCCGGCGCACCACCGCGAACGTCCACAGTGGACAGCGTGCCGGGTGGGAACAGCACGGCCGTGGAGCCGGTCAACGCGCCGTCACCGATCCGCGTGGCGTGCCCGACCAGCACACCGGCCACCTCGGTGATCGAGTTCCGCACGCCTCCGATGGTACGGCGCGGCCCGGCGTCGAGTCCGCCGCGGTGGTGGCGGTGACGTGTGGGGCTCACCTCGGACGTGCCTACCGGCGGGACCCGTGATGACCGGTAGCGTGCCCGAAGCGCCTTGACGGTCGGCGGCGTGCACGAGCACTTCAGCGACAATCTGTGAGGCGGACATGCGTTTCGTGATTCGCGCCGACCGGCGGGTACACCAGAGCTCGGCGTTCGGACGGCAGCGAGATCTACCTCGGTCCCGAGTCGGGCCCGGACTCGCGTTGATCCGAGTGGCGCGGCTGATGGACTGAGGCTTCAGCTCGACCGCGGTGGCGGCACTCGTGTTGTCGTTGTGCGTGGCGTGCGGCGGGGAGGAGGTCGAGCCGCCGAGGCGCGACCCCGCGCTGGTCGCCGAGGTGGAGGACTTCCCGGCTTCCGATCTGGAGCGGAAGCCGTTCAAGGCGTTTGTCGGTCGCGTACGTGCGGAAGACATGCGCCTGCCGGCTTGCCGAGGACAACTCCAAGCCCTTGCCGCCGTGATCGGGGTGGTCGTCAGGCTTCGGCGGTGAGCAGGCGGGCGCCCAGTTCGCGGACCACGGAGGCCAGCAGGTCCACGTCCTCCTCCGTGGTACGCCAGTTCACGATTGCCGGGCGCAGGGCGACCACGCCCCGGTACACGGTGGTGCCCGCGTAGACCCGGCCGTCCTCGATCAGGGCCTCGCCCAGCCGGCGGTTGAGGTCGTCGAGGTCTTCTTCGGGCACGGCCGGTGGGCGGTAGCGGAAGCAGACGATGAAGAGGGTGATCGGGGCCAGCAGCTCCAGGTCCGGCGCTTCCCCGATGCGGCGGCCCAGGCGCAGCGCCAGGTCCTGGTGGCGTTCGACCATGGCCCGGTGGCCGTCCCGGCCGTAGGCGCGCAGCGTCGCCCAGATCGGGAACGCGCGGGCGCGGCGGGAGGACTCCGGGCCCAGGTTGTTGTAGTTCACGGACTCGTCGTCCGGCTCCGGCAGGTACGGGGCGTTCCAGGCGCCGAACGCGTGCCCCAGCAGCGCCCGGTCCCGCACGAACGCCATCCCGCTCTCGTACGGCACGTTGAGCCACTTGTGGCCGTCCGCGGCCACCGAGTCGGCACGCTCCACGCCGCGCACCAAGTCGGCCGTCCGGGGTGAGAGGGCGGCGAACAGGCCGAACGCGCCGTCCACGTGCAGCCACGCCCCGTGCCGCTCGGCCAGGTCGGCCATCTCGTCCAACGGGTCGAAGTCGCCGCCGTTGACCTCACCCGCGTTGCCGATCAGCACCGCGGGCCCCGACGACGCCAGTTCGCGGTCCAGGGCGTCGACGTCGAGCCGGCCCGCGTCGTCACGGGTCAGCGTCCGCACCGAGTCCCGGCCCAGCCCCAGCATCTGAAGTGCCTTGCGGCTGCTCGGGTGCACGTACCCGCTGGAGAACACCGGCAGCCGCGGCAGGCCCACCAGGCCGTCCGCGGTCACGTCCACCCCGTGCTGCCGCGCCCACCAGTACCGCGCGCACGCCAGCCCGGTCAGGTTCGCGAACGTCGCGCTCGGCGTGAGCACGCCGCCGTGCGACGGGGGCAGCCCGAACAGCTCCTTCAACCACCGCAGCACCACCGTCTCGGCGTGCGCGGCCAGCGGCGAGGCGGGCCACAGGCCACCGGCCTGGTCCAGCAGCGACGTCACCCAGTCCGCGGCCTGCGCGGCCGGCGTCGCGCCACCGACCACGAAGTGGAAGAACCGGGGCCCGGACGAGTGAGTGGCGGCCCGCGTCCCGATCCGCAGCAGGTCCGCGACGGCGGCGATGGTCCCGTCACCGGCCTCCGGCAACGGCCCGTCGAGGTCCTTGATCAGGTGGGCGTGCGTGGCGTCGCGCACCGGCAGGTGCGGCAGCGCGTCGAGGTACGTCCCGGCGGCCCGCGCCACCATCCCCAACGCCTCGGCGGCGTCCTCTCGTGCGTTCAGCGGATCACCCATCATGGCAGAGTAGGCGCTGATGACACGACGTGGGCGGTTTCGAGGTCGGGCGGTCGACGCCGGAGTGGACGCGTTCCTCGGCATCCGGTACGCCGAGCCGCCGTTCGGGGCCCGCCGGTTCGCCGCACCCGTGCCGACCGACTTCGCGGGCGACTGCCTGGAGTTCGGGCCGATCGCGCCGCAGTCCGCGCGGTTGCCCGGCGCGCCGGTGTGGCGGCCGGGCGACGAGGACGTGCTGACCCTCAACGTCTGGACGCCGTCCACATCGGACGGGCCCTGGCCGGTGCTGTTCTACGTGCACGGTGGGGCTTACACGTTCGGCTCGTCGGCCCAGCCCGACTATGACGGCGCCGAGCTGGCCCGCGCCGGGCTGGTCGTGGTGACGTGCAACTACCGGCTCGGGTTCGAGGGTTTCGGGCACGTGGAGGGGCAGCCGGCCAACCGGGGGCTGCTCGACCAGCGGGCCGCGCTGCGGTGGGTGCGGGAGAACATCGCGGTGTTCGGCGGCGATCGCGACAACATCACCGTCGGCGGGCAGTCCGCGGGCGCCGGGTCGGCGTTGTTCCTGGCGGCGTGGGAGCCGGTGCGGCGGGTCATCGCGCACAGCGTGCCGAACCGGGTCTACACGCCGGGGTTCGCGCGCCGGGTCGCGGAGTGGGTCGACACCGGCACACCGGAGTCGACGGTCGCGTCGGCCGACGCCCTGGCCGCCGCGCAGCGCACCGGGCCGTTGAGCCACGACCCGGTGCTGTTCGGTCCGGTCGCCGACGCGCTGCCCGCGCTGCCCGCGGCGACCGACGCCCTGCTGTGCCACACGGACGTCGAGTACGCGCTGTTCGAGGCGGTGGGCACGTTCCGGCCGCCGGCGGACCTGCGGGCGTTCGGCCGCGCCTGGGGCATCCCCGACCACGTCGTGGCCGCGTACGAGCACTTCGAGGACGCGCACGTGCGGCTCGCGGGCGACTTCGTCTTCGCCGAACCCACCACCAGGCTGGCCGAGGCGCACGGCCGGGCGTTCCTCGCGCGGTTCACCCGGCCGCCCGCTTGGCACACCGCGGACGTGCCGTTCTCGTTCGGCAACCTCGACGGCGCGGACTTCCTCATCGGTGGCCGCGCGGGTGACGCCGAGCGCGCGCTCTCCCGGCGGATGCTCCGGGCGTGGGTCGACTTCTGCGCCACCGGCGACCCCGGCTGGACCGGTGTCCGGCACTGGGGCGACGACGTCGAGGCCCGGCGCGAGCCGTGGCGCGGCGTGGACCTCTCCGCGCCCGTCGACCACCCCGTGCAGCCGGTCACCTGACGGCCTCCCGCACGGCGGGCGCGATCTCGTTGGCCCACGTCCCGAGCGCCACGTCGGTCACCGGCTCCTTCACCGGGAAGTAGACGAAACCGGCGGCGTCGTGCTCCAGGACCGCGCCGGTCAGCTCCTCGACCCACTGCCCGACCGAGCCGCCGACCCACCGGCCGTCCCCGTCACGGGTCGCGGCGAGCGGCGTGGACGTGATCACGCCCGGCAGGTTGTAGACGGTGGCGACGTCGCGCGGATCCCGGCCGGCGGCCCTGGCCGCCTCGTCGACCACGGGCCGGGACGTCCGGTACCGCTCGCTGAGCCAGTCCGCCGCGTGCCCGGGGATCCAGCCGTCGGCGAGCTTGCCGGTGACCGCCAACGACTTCGGCCCGACCGAGCCCGTCCACACCGGCGCGGCGGGCACCGGCGCCGGCTGCAACGCGGTGACCTGGTAGAACTCGCCGTCGAACGTCACCGGCTCGCCACCGCCGGACAACGCCCGGACCAGCGTGATCGCCTCCTCGAAGGCGCGGATGGCCGCACCGGGCGTCAGCCGTCCGACACCCAACCGGGCGATGTCGTCCCACAGTCCGCCCGCGCCCATGCCGAGCACGATCCGGCCACCCGACAACGCGGACAGCGACGTCACCGTGCGGGCGAGCACCGGCGCCGGCCGGCTCGGCAGGTTGGTCACGCTCACCAACCCCGTGACGCCCGTGGTCCGGCCGAGCACCGTGCCCATGAGGGCGTAGGCGTCGAGCCGGTCGCCGAAGTACGGGTGGTCGGACGCGGTGACGAGGTCCAGGCCCGCGCGGTCGGCCGCGACCGCGTGCCGGAGGGTTTCCGCGGCCCGGCCGACGGCGGTGCTGATGCCGATCCCGAACAACGGCTTGCGTGGCGACATCGAGGTGATGTCCTTCCCGGTAGTTGGTTCGCGGTGCGAACGAGTATCGTGATCCCATGGCCAAGGCCGAGGGTGAGCAGATGGGCATCGTCACCGCGCTGGTGCGCGCCACGTTCCTGGTGGACGCGGTGTACGCCGACTCGGCCCGGGAGTACGGCCTGACCCAGCAGCAGGGGCAGTTGCTCTGCGTGCTGATGCCCCGGTCCTACGGCATGGGCGAGCTGGGCGAGGTGCTCGGCCTGGCCAAGTCGAGCCTGAGCGGTCTGGTCGACCGGACCGCGCGGCGCGGCCTGGTCCGCCGCGAGGCGGACGCCCACGACAACCGCGCGGTCCGGGTCGAGCTGACGCCCGAGGGCAGCCGGCTCGCCGACGAGTTCTACGCCGAGACGTGCCGCCGGATCGAGCGGCTGCCCTCGGGCCTG
Organism: Actinosynnema sp. NPDC037264; assembly: GCF_055603705.1. NCBI lineage: Bacteria > Bacillati > Actinomycetota > Actinomycetes > Pseudonocardiales > Pseudonocardiaceae > Actinosynnema > Actinosynnema sp. NPDC037264. The sequence goes on from NZ_JBVJVK010000008.1 coordinate 135,553, forward strand.
CCCGACGCCGAGCGTGAGACCCTCGCGGACCTCCTGTCCCGCCTGGTGCGGGACAACGAGGTGCCGCCGGTGTTCATGGTGTTGAACGAGCAGGGTCAACGGGTGGCGGGGTCGACGCCGAACAGCTCGACGAACCGCCCGGTGAACAGGTCGGCCCCCTTGTAGCGGGCGACGTCCTCCGGCGACAGGAGCGTCGTGCCGTCCGGGGTCGGGAACTGCCCCACACCGCCCTTCGGGCCCAGCGGCAGCAGGATCGACGGCACGGGGGACGGGCGGTAGGTGGCCGTGGGCCGCTCGCCGCGCACCTGGGCCGCGATGTTCTTAGCCACCACCTCGGCGTGCTGCATCGCGTACCCGGCCATCTTCGCCTCGGCCAGGTCGGTGATGTCGCCGACCGCGTACACGTGCCGGTGGCCCTCGACGTTGAGCGTTTCGGTCACCCTGACCCGGCCCTGCGGCGTCCGCGCGGCGGCCAGCGCGTCGTCCAGGAAGCCGCCGTTGACGCGCGCGCCGTGGCAGCGGAACCAGATGTCGGCGGTGAGCTCGCCGTCGGTCGTGCCGACGGTGAACGTCCCGGCCCGCGCCGGTTCCGTCGGCGGCGCCGCGGTCAGCGCCGTGCCCAGCCGCAGCTCCACGCCGATCGCGTCGAGCTGCCGGTGCAGCTCGTCGCGCAGCTCGGGCTCGAACCCGGGCACCAGCCGCTCGGCCGGGTCGACGACGGTCACCCGCTTGTCCGGCCACACCGCCTTGATCTCGCCGGACAGCTCCAGGCCGACCGGGCCCGCGCCGACGATCAGCACGCGCGGCGCGTCGGCGAGCTCCTTGTGGGTGGCCAGCAGCCGGTCCAACGCCTCGGTGGACGACTCGGTGTCCGTCTTCGCCGGGTACGGGTAGTCCGACCCGGTGGCCAGCACGACGTAGTCCGCGGCGATCCGCTCGCCGGAGGCCGGCGTGACACCGCCCGGGTCGACCGACGCGGCCCGGTCGCGGACGACCCGACCCCGCGCGAGCAGGCCGTCGTACGGGAAGAAGATGTTGCCCGCCCAGTCCGGCTCCACCAGCGCCCGCAGCGATCCGGCGGCGTGGACGAACGCGTCCTTCGGCTCCACCAGGACCACGTCGGCGTCCTCGTCCAACGCCTTGGCGACCGCGGCGCCCCCGTACCCGCCGCCGACGACCACGACAACACGACTCATCTCGGCACACTCCCCAGCGATCAGTAGTTCGTCCTACGAACCATACTAGTTCGTAGGACGAACTGACAAATCGCGGTGAGGATCGCGTCCCGGGTGGTGGGTCAGCGCGGGTCGTCGCGCTCCCGCCGCACGGTGACCTTGCGGCCCTTGATGGTCGCGCCCCGCAACGAGGCGATGACCTGCTGCGCGGCCGAGTCCGGCACCTCCACCAGCGAGAACCGGTCGGCGATCTCGATCGCGCCGATGTCGCGGCCGTTGAGGCGCGCCTCACCCGCGATCGCGCCCACCAGGTCCTGCGGCCGGATGCCCGAGCTGCGGCCCGCGCCGACGAACAGCCTGGTCATGCCCGCGGACGGGCGGCGCGGCCGGCGCGGCTCACGGCGTTCGCCGCCGCCCTCGCGCCCGCGGCGGTCACCGGACGGCCCGGACCGCGGCACGTACTCCGGGATCTCCTCCTCGTCCGCCGCCGCGCCGGTGGCCTCGTGCGCGAGCTTCACCGCCGCCAGCGCCACCTCCATGACGTCGAACTGGTCGGTCAGCGTCTCCACCACGACCCGGAAGCTCTCCAGGTCGTCCTCCAGCAGGCTCTCGTGCAGCGCGGCGCGGGTCAGCTCCAGCCTGCGCGCCCGCAGGTCCGCGATCGTCGGGACCTTCTCCATGTGGATGCGCTGCTTGGTGACGCGCTCGATGGTCTTGAGCATGCCGTGCTCGCGCGGCTCGGCCAGGGTGATCGCCACGCCCTCGCGGCCCGCCCGCCCGATCCGGCCGATGCGGTGCACGTAGGACTCCGGCGCGGACGGCACGTTGTAGTTCACGACGTGCGTCAGCTGCTCGATGTCCAGCCCCCGTGCCGCCACGTCGGTGGCCACGAGCAGGTCGGCCGTGCCGTTGCGCAGCCGCGTCATCACGCGGTCGCGCTGCTCCTGGCTGATGCCGCCGTGCAGCGACTCGGCCCGGTAGCCGCGCCCGTTCAGCGTCTCGGTGAGCTGGTCGACCTCGTCGCGCGTGCGGCAGAACACGATCGCCGCGGTCGGCGCCTCGACGTCCAGCACCCGGCCCAGGGCGGCGGGCTTGTGCGCGCGCGGCACGACGTACGCGCTCTGGCGCACCTTCGGCGCCTCGCCGGGCTCCGCCTGCTCGCGGCCGATGGTGATGCGCACCGGGTCGGACAGGTGCGTCCGGGCCAGGCGGTCGATGCGGCCGGGCATGGTCGCGGAGAACAGCACGGTCTGCCGCTCCGACGGCGTCTCGGCCAGGATCGTGTCCAGGTCCTCGGCGAAGCCCATGTCGAGCATCTCGTCGGCCTCGTCGAGCACGACGACTTCCAGGTGCTCCAGCTTCAGCGTGCCCCGGTTGAGGTGGTCGACCGCGCGGCCCGGCGTGGCCACCACGACGTCGACGCCCTGCTCCAGCACCCGCAGCTGCCGCCCGATGGGCTGGCCGCCGTAGATGGGCAGCACCCGCGCGCCCAGCTCACGGCCGTACCGGTGCACCGCCTCGGAGACCTGCACCGCCAGTTCCCGCGTCGGCACCAGCACGAGCGCGAACGGCGCCCGTCGCTCGCGCTCGCCGCCCGCCATGCGCTCCAGCACGGGCAGCGCGAACGCGGCCGTCTTGCCGGTGCCGGTGGCGGCCTGGCCGAGCAGGTCGCGGCCGGCGGTCAGCGGCGGGATGGCCTCGCGTTGGATGGGGGTGGGCTCCTCGTAGCCGAGGCCGGACAGCGCCCGGAGCAGTTCGGGGCGCAACCCGAGGTCGGCGAAGCTGGTCCGGTCGTCGGGCTCGTCGTTCATGCCCTCAAGTCTCGCTGATCGCCCCTGAACCGCTCGGTGAGGGGGGTCGCGCGCCGCGGTCGGGTCCGGGATTCCGCAGTCACCGCGAATCGCGTCGCGCCCGTCCGGATCGGGTCCCGGGCTCGTGCTCATCGCGTGGCCCGGGGGTCGGGGAGTCGGCGGTGAAGTCACGCCGTCAAGGGTCGAACGCACCACACGGGCGTATCGGCGGTCGACTCCGGGGATTGTCCGAAATTGACGGTTGACGGCCGGTTGTCGAGCGTCGGCCGAAGTGTCGGGAATACGGGAATCTGCGGGAATCGCGTCGCGCGCGGACGTCCGAGGCTTTTCGGGAAGCGGAGTCGGGTGAGGCGTGGCCGCCGCTCGGGGCAACACCGGTGCGGCCGATCGTCACGGTCGGGACCGGGGATTCACCCGGAGGTCACACTGGGGCCGCCCGCTATACCTCTCCTATACTTGGCGATCGGCATCCCCTTCATGGTCAACTCACCGGTAGCGTGCCGCGAGATCGATACCCAGCGTGAGTTCCGACCAGTGGGAAGTGGTGCGCGTGGCGGTGGACGACTTGGACGGGCATTCCGGGCACGACGTCCGGCCGGTCTCGTTCGGCCTCGACGGGGTGTGGTTCGAGATCCGCCTCGGCGCCGCGAACGCGGCCAGACTGCGTGCCGTCCTGGACCGGTTCGTGCGTGCCGCGCGGCGGGTCCCCGGCACCGCTCCGACACCGGTACGCAGCGCCGATGCCCACCTGGCGCAGGTCGTGCGGCAGTGGGCGCGCGAGCACGGCTACCGGATCTCCGACCGCGGCAGGCTCTCCGAGATCGTGCTGGAGGCCTACGAGCACGCGCACAGCGGCCGACGGCGCGCGGACGGGTCGCGGGGAGTCGCCGATCACCCGAAGCGGCTAGGTGGTCGTGACGCGCCGTGACCGTGACCGCCGTCGGGCCCAAGTTCGTCGAGTCCGGAAGCAGCAGCCGGAGTCCGGCGCTGCCCCGATCGGCGGCATACCGCCGCGGCACGGTCCCAGTGGTTCAAATGATATTTCCCCCATCGTGACGGGCTCGGCAACATGTCAAACGCTTTAGTCGGCCGATTTCGAGGTTGGATGGCCGGCTACCGCGCGCTCTGCGCCGTCTAGAGACTGGGGGTCGTGACCATGCGGGTGCAGATTCTCGGTGCTGTCGCCCTCGCACGTGAGGATCGTCGGATGGGTGTGGCCGCTCGTCAGGTGCGCACCCTGCTCGCGTTGCTGGCGCTTTCACCGGGCGCCCCCGTTCCGTTCGACCAGCTGGTCGAGGAATTGTGGGCCGGTAAACAGATGGGAAACGCGCGCAACGCGCTCCAGGCGAATGTGGTGCGGCTGCGCAAACTGCTGGAGCAGTTCGCCGACGTGCCGGGCGACTGCCTGGTCCGCACGGTGAGCAGCGGCTACGTGCTCGACCTGCCGGGCGCGGCGGTCGACGCGCAGCTGTTCCGCGACCTGGCCGACCGCGGCTCGGCCCTCGTGCCGCAACGGCCCGGCGAGGCGATCGACCTGCTGGAACGCGCGTTGCGGCTGTGGCACGGACCGGCGCTGTTCGACGTGAGCGACGGCCTGCGGTTCCGCATCGAGGCCGCCCGGCTCGACGAGCGCAGGCTCAGCGCCCGCGAGGACCTCATCGCCGCCAAGCTCGCCAACGGCGAGGACCGCGGCGTCGTGTCCGAGCTCAAGCAGCTCGCCGCCGAGTACCCGGAGCGGGAGCGGTTCAGCGAGCAGCTGATGGTCGCGCTGTACCGCAACGGCAGGCAGACGGAGGCGCTGGACGTCTTCCACCACACGCGCAGGCGCCTGGCGAGCGAGCTCGGGTTGGAGCCCGGCCGCGCGATGCGACGGCTCTACCAGGCGATCCTCGTCCACGACCAGGTACTGCTGTAGGAGGCGAAGTGCTGGAGTTCCGGGTCTTGGGGCCGGTCGAGGCGCACCACGACGGGCAGGAGGTGCCGCTGGACGGGTCGAAACCGCGCACCGTCCTCACGGCGTTGCTGCTCGCCGACAACGGCGCTGTCTCCGACACCCAGATGAGCGATTTCCTGTGGGGCGACCACCCGCCCGCCACGTTCAACGCGCAGATCTACACCTACGTCTCGCGCCTGCGCAAGACGCTGCGCCGGGAGGTCGGCATCACCCGCCGTTCCCGCGGCTACGAGGTGCGGCTCACCGACTGCGCGTTCGACCTGCGGGAGTTCGAGGAGCAGGCGGCGCGGGGCCAGTCCGCGCTCGCCGCCGGCCACTACGAGGAGGCGGCGCGGCTGCTGCGCGCGGCGTTGCGGCTGTGGCGCGGTCCCGCGTTGACGGGGGTGTCGGAGCACCTGGCGGACGCCGAGGCGCCGCGGTTGGAGGAGGCGCGGATCGCCGCGCTGGCCAGCCGCATCGAGGCCGACCTCGCGCTGGGCCGGCACGCCCAGCTGCTGCCCGAGCTGACCAGGCTCGTGCACCAGCACCCGTTGCAGGAGCGGTTCCGCGCCCAGCTCATGACCACGTTCTACCGCTGCGACCGGCAGGCCGACGCGCTCGTGCTGTACGAGGAGGGCCGGCGCATGCTCGCCGACGAGCTGGGCATCGACCCGGGCTCGCTGCTGCGCGAGGTGCACCTGGCGATCCTCACCGCGGACCCCGTGCTGGCGTCGCCGCGCCGGGTGGCGGTGTAGCGCGGGCGGGAGCCGTATAGCCCGCCGCATAGGCCGGATATAGCCCCGAAAAGCAGGGTGGGAACCGGTAGGCAGAAACCCGTGTTCCCGGAGGTGCCCAGTGACCAGTTCGGTGCGGATCGACGCGGACGGCAAGGCGAAGATCAAGGAGATCGTGTCGGAGATCCTCGAGATCGACGCCGCGGAGATGACCGACACGAGCCTTTTCAAGGAGGACCACGACGCCGACTCGCTCGGCGCCATCGAGATCCTCTCGGCGTTGGAGCGCACGTTCGGCGTGGAGATCGACCAGGCCGAGCTGACCCGGATGGTCAACCTCGACGGCGTCATCGCGGTCGTCGCCGAAGCCCAGGCCGCCAAGTAGCCACCTCACCCGTCGAGCGGTCCGGCACCGGACTTGGAGGGCACGATGCACGACGGAGTGCGGCAGCCGCGCCGGGTGGTGATCACGGGTCTCGGCGTGGTCACCAGCATCGGCATCGGCGTCACCGAGTTCCTGGCCGGCCTGCGCGAGGGTCGCAGCGGGATCACGCCGATCACCTCGTTCGACACTACCGGTTTCAGCCACGCCAACGGCGCCGAGGTCACCGACTTCGACCCGGCCGCGTGGCTCACCCGGGTGGACCCCGACGAGCTCGGCCGGGCCGGGCAGTTCTCCGCCGCCGCGGCGCGCATGGCCGTGGGCGACGCGGGCCTCACGGTGGAGGAGCTGCGCGGCAAGCGGGCCCTGGTGTCCGTCGGCACGACCGACGCCGAGTCGCGCGACCTGGACAACCTCGTGGCGCAGCAGCTCGAGCACGGCCCCGAGTCGTGGAGCCCGGTCGTCGCGCGGCGCTCCACGGCCGGTCGCCTGTCGTCCAGCATCGTGCGCGAGCTGGCGTTGACCGACGTGGAGGCGGTGACCATCCCGACCGCGTGCGCGGCGGGCAACTACGCCATCGGCAACGGCTTCGACGCCATCCGCGAGGGCGAGGTGGACGTCGCGCTGGTCGGCGGCGCGGACGCGGTGTGCCGCAAGACGTTCACCGGCTTCTACCGGCTCGGCACGATCGCGCCGGAGGTGTGCGCGCCGTTCGACAAGGACCGCAAGGGCATCCTCACCGGCGAGGGCGGCGGCATCCTGGTGCTGGAGTCGCTGGAGTCCGCGCTGGCCCGCGGCGCCCGGATCTACGCCGAGGTGCTGGGCTACGGCCTCAACTGCGACGCCAACCACCCCGTGGCGCCGGACCGGGACAGCCTGGCCCGGTGCATCGAGCTCGCGCACCGCAACGCGGGCGTCAAGCCCGAGGACGTCGACTTCATCTCCGCGCACGGCACCGGCACCAAGGCCAACGACGTCACCGAGTCCGGCGCGATCCGGCAGGTGTTCGACGCGCCCCCGCCGACCGTGTCGATCAAGTCGATGCTCGGCCACTCGATGGGCGCGGCGTCGGCGCTGGCGTCGGCGGCGTGCGCGCTGGCGATCACCGAGGGCTTCATCCCGCCCACCATCAACCACCGCGAGACCGACCCCGAGGTGGGGCTGGACTGCGTGCCCAACCAGGCGCGGCCGGCCACGCTGAACGTGGTGCAGAACAACGCGCTGGCGTTCGCGGGCAACAACTCGGTGCTGATCCTGGGCCGGTACCGGGACGCGGTCTGATGGTCGAGGTGCTGTTCCTGCACGGCTTGGCGGGCAAGGCGGCGGTGTGGGGCGCGCTCGACCTGCCGGTCACCGCCGTCACGCCGGAGCTGCCGTGGCACGGGATGGCCGACCCGGCGTGGAGCCACGAGCCGGACCCCGGTCGGTTCGTGGTCGACGCGGTGTCGGCCGCGCACGACGTCGTGGTGGCGCACTCGTTCGGCGCGAACCTGCTGCTGGAGTGCTACGCCGACGGCCGCGTGCCGCCGCGGCCCACGGTGCTGGTGTGCCCGTTCTACCGGCCGGAGCCCGCGGACTTCGACTGGCCCACGATCTCCTACTACCTCAACGACTTCCACCGCACGTTCACCGAGGCGCTGCGCGTCGGCGAGACCGCCCGCTTCCCCGAGGCCAAGCGCGAGTGGCTGGCCAGGGCGTTGCGCGACCAGGTCGGCCCGTACGGCTGGACGCGGTGGTTCCAGACCTACCTGCGCACCCCGTTCCTGGACCTGTCCAGGGTCGACGCGCCGGTGCTCGTGGTGAGCGGCGTGGACGACATCGCCGCCCGCCCCGACGACGGCCGCGCCCTGGCCAAGGCCCTGCCCCGCGGCCGGTTCGAGCCGCTGGACGGGTGCGGCCACTTCCCGATGATCGAACAACCCGACCGCCTCGCGGCCCTGGTCCGCGACGTCGTCGACGAACACCTGGAGCTGACGTGACCACCACGACCGTCTCGCTGCGGCCCCGCTACGAGGGCTCGAACATCTGCACCTGGATCGGGTTCAAGCACGTCAACTACATGGTCGAGGAAGCGGTGCTGGACCACCTGCGGCAGAGCGGGTTCCCGGCCGGCGCGCTGTACGAGCGGTTCGGGCTGTGCACCGACATCACCGACCTCGACACCAAGATCCTCACCGCGTTCCACATCGACGACCTCGCGCGGGCGACGGTCGAGCGGGTCGACGGCGACGGGCCGCTGCAGGTGGTCGTGGAGCTCACCGTGGAGCGGGACGGCAAGACGGTGAAGGCGGTCAAGTCGAAGGTGTCGGTGTCGTTCCGGCTCGACCCGCACGGCTTCGACGCCGAACCCGTGCCCGACGAGCTGCGGCCGCACGTGGTCGACGAGATCGGCGCGCCCCGGGCCGCCGTGCTGGACAAGATCGGCGCGGTCGAGCCGGTCGAGGTCGGCGACGCCGACCCGCTGGACCTGCTCACGGCGGGCAAGAACGCGTTCGCCTGGGCGTGGCGGATCCCGTACTTCTACTGCCACTTCACCGAGCGCGTGCAGATGTCGGGCTACCTCCGCCAGATGGAGGAGGTGCTGGACCTGTTCGTGCAGGACCGCGGCGCGTCGATCAAGACGCTGCTGGACGAGCAGAACTGGATCCCCGTCGTGCCGAAGTCGCGGATCACGTTCCTCGGCGAGGCGAACATGGAGGAGACGCTCTACACGGTGTTCACCGTGGAGGAGGTCTTCAAGCGCTACACCTTCACCGCCCGGATGGACTGCTACGTGCTGCGCGACGGCGTGCTGGTGCCGACCGCGACCGGTCGCATCACCCACGGCTGGGCCGTGATCGAGAACCGCAAGGACTGGAGCCTGGTCGACTTCGACGACCGCCTCGTCGGCGCCATCACCGGCAAGGCCGGGTCGCTCAGCGGGCGCGGTGCGTCGTGACGGCTTCCCTGGTGGACGGCCTGGTCATCTCGGCGTGGTCGGCGGTGTCCCCGTTCGGGATGGGCGCGGAGGCGTTCACGGGCGGTGTGCGGGCGGGCGTCCCGGCGCTCGCCCCCGCGCCCGGCGGCCCGTTCGAGCAGGCGGCGCTGGTGCCGGACTTCAGCGCGGCCGGCGCTTTGGGCAAGAAGGGCACCCGGACCATGGACCGGGTCACGGCGCTGGCCGTCAGCACGGTCGGCCGGCTGCTGGAGGAGTGCGGCCCGGCGTTGCTGGAGCAGCCCGAACGCGTGGGTGTCGTGCTGGGCACCGGTTCCGGCAGCGTGCAGTCCATCATGGACTTCACGCGTGACGGCCTCACCGGCGAGAAGCCCTACCACGTCGACCCGGCGCTGTTCCCCAACACGGTGATGAACCGCGCGGCCGGGCAGAGCGCCATCTGGCACAAGATCAAGGGTCCCAACACCACCATCGCGGGCGGCGCGCTGACCGGGCTGCTGGCGTTGAGCTACGCGGCACGGCTGCTGCGCGGCGGGCACGCGGACCGGGTGCTGGTCGGCGCCGCCGAGGAGTACTCCGAGCAGCGGGCGTGGCTGGAGTGGCGCGGCAGCGAGGGCACGGCCGGTCCGCTCGGCGAGGGCGGCGCGGTGTTCCTGCTGGAGCGCGAGTCGGCCACGGCCGGGCGGCCGGTGCTGGCCCGCGTCGTGACCACCCGGTTCCGCGGGTTCTTCGAGCCCGGCGGGGCGGCGGAGGCGTTGCGCGAGTGCGTGCGCGCGGCGCTGGCGGAGGCGGCCCTGGACCCGGCGGACGTGGTGCTCGTGTCCACCGACGGCGCCGAGGAGCCCGCCGTGGTGCAGGCGCTGGGCCGCACGCCCGAGTGGTTGCGGTGCGTGCCGCTGGTGGGCGACACGTCGGCGGCGGTGGCGAGCTTCCAGCTCGCGGCGGCGATCGCGGCCGGCCGGTCGGGCGCCGCGCTGGTGACCGGCGTCGAGCGGGACGGCACGGTCGGCTGCGTCGTGCTGGACCTGCCGTGAGCACGGTGCGCGTGGACCCGGCGGACCCCGTGTTCGCCGGGCACTACCCGGGCTTCCCGATCCTGCCGGGGCTGTTCGTGCTCGACCACGTGCGGGCCGCGCTGCCCGGCCACCGCGTGGTCGCGCTGGACCGGGCGAAGTTCGTGCGGCCGGTGTTCCCCGGCGACGAGCTGACCGTCTCGACCGAGCTGACCGCCGAGGAGGACCACGTGCGGTGCGCGGCGAAGGTGTCCACCGGCGCGGGCACGGTGGCGGAGTTCAAGCTGCGGCTGGTGGCGACGTGACGGGCCTGGCCGGCATCCGGCGGATCATCCCGCACCGGTTCCCGGTGCTGCTGGTGGACCGGGTGTCCGAAGTGGACCCTGGCAGCAGCATCGTGACGGTGAAGGCGGTCAGCGGGCGCGAGCCCTGTTACGCCGGCGCCGACGTCGAGGACGCGTACCCGCTGGGGCTGCTGATGGAGTCGTGGGCGCAGTCCGCGGTGCTGCTGACCCGGTGGGAGCACCCGAACCCGGACGTCCGGGCGGACAAGGTCGAGCTGATCAGCGGCATCCGCGACGTCGTCGTGCACGGCGACGTGGTGCCCGGCGACGTGGTGGAGCACCACGTCCGGCTGGTCCGGGAGGTGGCCGACGCGGCGATCCTCGCGGGCCACAGCCTGGTGGCCGGGCGCAAGGTGCTGGAGATCGGCTCGTTCACGATGGCACGGCGCAGGGCGGAGGAACTGGCATGAGGCGCGTGGCGCTGGTGACCGGCGGGTCGCGGGGCATCGGGCACCAGGTGGTGGCCCGGCTCGCGCGGGACGGGTTCGACGTGGCGTTCTGCTACCAGTCGAACCGCGACGCCGCCGAGGTGGTGGAGAAGGAGGCGCTCGCCGCGGGCGCGGCCGTGTTCACCGCGCAGGTGGACGTGGCCGAGAAGCGCGAGGTGGACCGGTTCGTCAAGGACGCCGAGCGGTCGTTGGGACCGTTGCACGCGGTGGTGTCGTGCGCGGGGATCGTGCGCGACAACCCGTTGGTGCTGCTGAAGGAGGAGGACTGGCAGCGGGTGCTGCGGGTCAACCTCGACGGCACGTTCCACCTGGCCAAGGCCGCGGTGTTCGCGATGATGAAGCGCAAGGCGGGCTCGGTGGTCACGCTGTCGTCGGTGGCCGGCGTGCACGGCAACGCGACGCAGACGAACTACTCGGCGTCCAAGGCCGGGATCATCGGCTTCAGCAAGGCGTTGGCCAAGGAGGTCGGCAAGTACGGCATCCGGGTCAACGCGGTGGCGCCGGGGTTCATCGAGACCGACATGGTGGCCGGGCTGGGCGAGGACTTCGCGTCCCGGATGGCGGCGCAGATCCCGCTGGGGCGGTTCGGCCGGCCCGAGGAGGTGGCCGACCTGGTGTCGTTCCTGGTGTCGGACCAGGCCTCCTACGTCACGGGCCAGGTGTTCGGCGTCGACGGCGGGTTGGTGATCTGACGTGGCGCGCGAGCCCCGGTTCTACTTCTCGCTGCGCAGCCCGTACTCCTGGCTGGCCTACCACGACCTGCTGCGCGAGTACCGGGACGTGGCGGACGCGATCGAGTGGCGGCCGTTCTGGGAGCCCGACGAGCGCAACGAGCGCGCGTTGGCCGAACGCGGCGAGCACTTCCCGTACGCGGCGATGTCCCGCGCCAAGCACTTCTACATCCTCCAGGACGTGGCCAGGCTCGCCGCGGCGCGCGGGCTGGAGCTGACGTGGCCGGTGGACCGGGACCCGGTGTGGGAGATCCCGCACCTGGGGTACCTGGTGGCGTTGCGCGAAGGGCTCGGGCCGCAGTACATCGCCGCGGCGTACCGGGCGCGGTGGGAGCAGGGGCGTGACATCTGCTCCCGCGAGACGGTCGCCTCGATCGCCGAGGAGCTGGGGCTGGACCCCGCCGAGGTGTCGAGCGCGAGCGAGGACCCGGAGCTGCGGGCGCGCGGGGTCGAGCTGCTGGTGGACATGTGCCGGGACGGCGCGTTCGGCGTGCCGTTCTTCGTGCACCGGTTCACCCGGTTCTGGGGCGTCGACCGGTTGCCCGACTTCGTCGCGCACGTGCGGTCGAAGCTCGCGCCGGCGGCGGCTCTGCCCGCGTCCTCCAGCGCGGTCGGCCTCGGCCGCTCCTCCGACGAGGGGCACGCGGGCGGCTGCGGCTGACGGCGGCGCGGTCGGTGCGCGTCAGCGCCGGCAGGTGAGCACGTCCGGCGGCTCGGTGCCCACGTAGCGCCGCCACTCGTCGGTGCTCAGGTCGCGGCCGGCCGAGGCGCACGCGGCGCGCACCCACTCCTGCTCGGTGAGGTGCCAGCGGGTCAGCTCGCCCTCGGGTTCGGCGGTGAGCAGGTGACTCGCATCGGTGCCCGGCGCCACCGCCGTCAACCGCGACACCCCCTGGGAGGGGTGGGGGAGCGGGATCGTGCCCAAGGGCTCGCCCGAGCCCAGGTCGGTCAGCACCAGCACGTGGTCGGCGCGGACGCGGGCGGCCACCCGACCGTCGTGGGTGGCGGCCAGGCCGGGCGCCCACCGCCCGGTGGACGGGACCGAGCGGATCACCGCCGCGCCGTCGCGGTCCCACACCTCGACCGCGGTCGCCCGCTCCACCAGCAGGTGCGCGCCGGTGTGGTGGACCGAGGCGGCGGGACCGCCGGCCAGCTCCCGCGTCGTGCCCGCGGCGACGTCGACCAGCACCACACCGGCCGCCCCCGACACCGCCACCTGCCCGCCGTCGGCGCTGACCGAGGCGCGGTCGGCCTGCACGGGCCGGTTGAGCAGCGAGGTGTCGACGCCGGTCTCGATCACGTCCAGCACCTCTCCCGTGGAGCTGTCGAGCACGTGCACCCGACCGTCCTGGTCGACCAGCACCAGCCGGGCGCCGTCGGCCGAGGCGCGGGCGGCCATGAGGTCCTCCAGACCGGGGACGGCGGGCCACTGGTCGAGCAGTTCGGCGCCGTCGCGGTCGTAGACGTCCACGGTCCCGCTCGGCGTCGACAGCACGAACAGGCGGGCGCCGTCGGCGCTCCACACCGGCACGGCGCCGTAGTCGTCCACCCTCCCGTCCTCGAACCCGGCGAAGGCGCCGTCGCCGGCACCCACCAGGACTTGCTGCTGCGCGACCAGGGCGATCCGGTCCGGCGCCGTCACCAGCCACGGCGCGCGGCAGGCCCGGCAGGTGATGGGCAGGTCGCCGTGCAAGGGCTCGCCGACACGGGTGTTGCGGGTCAGGTCCCACAGGACGAGGGCGTCGTCGGTGCCGGACACCAGGTGGTCGGAGTCGCCGACGAACGCGAGCGCGTCGGCCCGGCTGTTGTTGCCCGGCAGCCGCCACCGCCTGCCCTGGTCCGCGCCGGAGGTGTCCAGCACCTGCAGGACACCGGTGTGGCCGACCGCGATCCGGCCGCCGTCCGCGCTGACGGCGAGCGACTCGGGGTCGGGCTCGCCGATCGGCAGCCGGACGTCCGCCGTGTCGTAGTCCGCCGTCGCGACCCCCTCGGTGCGCCACAGCCAGGTCTCGCCTGCCCGCGACCAGCCGAAGTGGCCGCCGTCGGGGGAGTACCCCACGGCGTGCCCGCCGTCCGCCGGCAGCACGGACACCGGGACGGACCGCCGCACGGCCAGGTCGTCCACCGAGCGCAGCTGCCACTCGGTGGCGGCGAGCACCGCGAGCTCGTCCTCGGACCGCAGCGCCACCTTCTCCGGCCAGTTCGACGTCGAGGACTCGGCGGACCGCCCGGTGCGCCGGTCGTGCACGACCAGCCGGGCCTCGTCGTCGCGGGTGTCACCCGGTTCGAGGCGGTGGGAGAGGAAGGCGACGACCTCGCCGGACGGGGAGATCGCCGCGCTGCCGCGGTTGTGCTCCGCCGGCACCCCGACCTCGGTGACGGCGTCGCGGCCGTCCCAGCGCAACGCGCGCCCCTCGGCGAGCACGGCCACCGCGTCGCCCTCGGCGTCGACCGAGAGGTCGACCACCGGGCGGTCGAGCCCGATCTCGGTCCTGGCGCCGCCGACGAGGTCCCACCGCACCACGCGACCGGTCGCGGTGCCCGCCACGGCGACGCGGCCGTCACGCGACGCCGCGACCGACGTGACCCGCGACCCCACGTGCAGGTAGCGCTCCAGGTGCGGGCTCGCGGTCAGCACCTGGAACAGCACCGACCTGGTCACCGGCTGCGGGTCGGTCCGGTAGGCCTCCACCGCGAGCAGGTGCGCCAGGTCGAGCCGGGTGTCGACGTTGGCCAGGGCGGCGGACGCCAAACCTCGCGCGGTCGCGATCCGCGCCTCGGCGCGGGCGTTGTCCCGCTGCACGACCGCCAGCACCGCGCCGACCACGGCCAGCACCGTGAGCAGCGCCAGCGCCACCACCGCGCCGCGCGCCAGCCGCAGGGTCGTGCGGTGCCGCCGGATGTCCTCGCCGACCAGCTCGTCCTTCGGCACCCCGCGCACGGTCGCGGCGACGTCGGCGACGCAGTCGCGGAAGCGGGCGTCGGTCTGGTCGACGTGCTCGGTGTCGTGCAGCCACCGCAGGTCCACCCACCGCGGCTCGGTGGCCATCGCGGTCCGCAGCGGGGGCGGCAGCGCCGTCCGCTCGTGGTCGGGGTCCAGTTCGCCGTCGGTCAGCACCAGCAGGATGCGGTCGGCGGACCGGTTGGCCAGCCACCACTCGACCTCGCGGGCCACCCACACCGACCGCGCGGCCTGCACCGAGGCCATCAGCACCAGCCACCGCGAGGAAGCCAGCGCCCGCTCGATCGAACCCCACAGGTCCGGGTCGGCGGACAGGCTCGCGTTGTCCAGGAACACCCGCATCGCGCGCGGCCGGTACCACGGCTTCGCCAGGCGTTGGAGCCCGGCGCGCAGCGCGGGGCCCGCCCGTCCGTCACGCGCGTGGCTGTAGCTGATGAACGCGTCGTACTCCGCCCGGCCCGTCACTTCCACCCCCGCGGTCGTCCACGTCCGATGGTCCGCCCACTGGACAGGAGGAGGTACGCACCAGTGCGGATACCGCCGGGATCGGACGTGCCCGCACGGCGTGGCCTGCCGACGGCCTCGGCCGCCGGCCGGGGAGGTGAAGCGATTAAGCTCCGGCGGTGTGAAGCCGCTGCGCTGGGGTGTCCTCGGGGCCACCGCCCACATCGCCGGTCGGGTGCTGCCCGCGATCCACCGGGCGGCGGGCAACGCAGTGGTGGCGGTGGCCGGCCGGGCGGGGCGGCGGGCGGCGGCGGAGGAGGTGGCGCGGCCCTTCGGTGCCCGCGTGCACGACGGGTACGACGAGCTGCTGGCCGACCCCGACGTCGACGCCGTGTACATCGCGCTGCCCAACACCCTGCACGTGCCGTGGACGTTGCGCTCGCTCGACGCGGGCAAGCACGTGCTGGTCGAGAAGCCGATGGCGCTGTCCGAAGAGGACTGCGTGCGCGTCGAGCGCGCCGCCGCCGACCTCGTGGTCATGGAGGCGTACATGTACCGCTTCCACCCGCAGCAGCGGCGTGCGGCGGAACTGCTGGCCTCGGGCGAGATCGGCGAGCTGCGGGTGGTGCGGTCGGCGTTCGCGTACCCGACCGCGGTCGAGGGCAACATCCGGTTCGACCCGGCGCTGGGCGGCGGCGCGACGTGGGACGTCGGCTGCTACGCGTTCGACGTGCCGCTGTGGGCGTTCGACGCCGAGCCGCGCGCGGTGCGGGCCCGGTTCCACTCGCGGGAGGTCGACCTGAGCGCGGTGGCCACGCTCGACTTCGGCGACGGCCGCTGGGCCGTGCTGGACTACAGCCTCGAGTACGGCCCGCGCGCCGCCTACGAGTTCCAGGGCGCCCGCGGCTCGATCTCCGTGCGCAACGCGTGGACCCGTCCCGACGAGGAAGGGCTGATCACGGTCGTCACGCTCGACGGCGTGCGCGACGAGGTGGTGCCCGCGTCCGACGCCTACGAGCACCAGGCCGCCGCGTTCGCCGAGGCGGTGCGGGAGCGGGTCACGCCGCTGGTGTCGCCCGCGCACTCCGCGCGCACCGCCCGGGTGGGGCAGGCGCTCGTGCGGTCGGCCGCGACCGGCGCCGAGGTGGACCTCCGGCGCCGGCCGTGACCCGTCAGTCCACCGACGCCGCGGCTTGCACGGGAGGGGTCCGCAGCACGTACGCCGTGGACAGCACGGTCGACAGCAGCGTCAGCCCCGTCGCCCCGCCCACCACGACCAGGTAGATCGCGATCGGACCCTCCGGCCAGAACGAGCCGTTCAACGCGATGGCGAACGGCACGAGCGTCACCAGGGACACGATCCCGCCCAGGATGATGCCGCCCAGCGCGATCACCACCGACTCGACGCCGACCATCCGCAGGATCTGCCCGTGCGTGGCGCCGATGAGCCGTTGCAGCGCGAACTCGCGCCGCCGTTCACCGGTCGCGATCACCAGGGTGTTCACCAGCGAGATCACCGTGTACGCCAGGATCATGCCGACCAGCAGGTAGTTCACCCACGCGCCGGTCTGCTCGCCACCGCCGCCCGCCGCCACCGCCTCCTCGCGGCCCGCGACCCGCAGGTCCGGGTGGCGCTCGGTCAACGGCGCCAGCGCCGACTCGGGCCCCTTGACCAGCACCTGCGACGCCGAGCCGCCGGTGGTGTGCGCGACGACCAGCTCCGCGGGCAGCAACGCCGCGTCGAACGAGCCCGTGTGCACGGCCGCGACCTCCAGGTCGACCACCGCGCCGTCGCCGAGCTTCATCCGGACCGGGTCGCCGACCGCGACGCCGAGGTCCTCCGCCCAGCCGGTCGGCAGCGCGACCGAGTCGCCGCGCAGGTCGTCCAACGACCCGGCGGTGACGTCGACGTCCATGGTCCGCGTGACACCGCTCGGCGTCACGCCCAGCACGGTGATCTCGTCGTCGCCGTCCTCGTGGTCGGGGAAGAACGCCTCGGTGTCGACCACGGCCGACGCCGCCTCGACGCCCGGCAGCGCGCGCACCTCGTCCACCACGTCCAGCGGCACGCCGCCGGTCGAGCCGGTCACCACGGCGTCCGCGCGCAGGCTCGCCGCGAACGCGTCCGTCGCCGCGCCCGCCTGCGTGGTCTGGAGGTAGAGCAACGCGGTCGCCAGACCCGTGGCCAGCATGACCGGCGTGATGGCGCTGGCCACGCGCACCCGCCGGGCGCCGGCGTTGAGCACCGCGAGGTACCCGGACATGCCGGACAAGGCCCGCACCGGCCAGTGCAGGACCGCGATCAGCACCTTCGCCGCGGCGGGGGAGAGCAGCGCGATGCCCGACGCCCACAGCATCGCGGTGGGACCGGCCGTGCTCGCCGCCACCGGCCCGGACATGACCACCGCGGTGATGATGCTCAACGCCGTGCCGCCGCCCAGGCACAGCAGCGCGAACACCAGGCGGGGCACGCTGAACCAGCGCGTCTGCAGGCCGGCCGCCGTCAACGCCTCGGTCGGCCGGGCCACCGCCGCGGCCCGTCCGGCGATGAACGCCGCGATCGTGGCGCTGAGCAACGAGATGCCGACGCCGGCCACCACGGGCACCCAGCCCTGGCGGTACGCCATCGCCCGCGGCGCGACGCCCGCGCCGGACAGCTGCGTCAGCAGCCACTCGCCGAGGTACGCGCTCACCGGCCAGCCCAGCGCGGTCGCCAGCACCGCCACGAACGCCGTCTCGCCGAGCACCAGCCGGCGCAGCTGGCCCGGCGTGGTGCCGATCGCCCGCAGCAGCGCCATCTCGCGGTGCCGCTGCTGCACGGACAGGCCGAGCGTGCCCGCCACCACGAACATCGCGACCATGATCGCCAGGCCGCCGAAGACCGCGGACACCGTGATGATCGTCTCGCCGCCGCCCCGGCTGTCGGAGAACTCGGCGAGCCCGCGTTCGTCGCCCGCGAGCACGACCACGTCCCGGGCGGCGACCGCGGCCGCCAGGCCCTCGCGCACGCCGTCCGCCGTCGCGCCCGGTTCGAGCAGCACGCCGAGCAGGTCGGCCTGGCCGGGTTTCGCGTACCGGCGCCGTGCCTCGTCGTCGGTGAAGAACACGGCCTTGGCCTCGACGGCCGCCCTGGCGACGCCGACCACCCGGTAGTCGACGCTCTCCGAGCCGATCCGCAACGCGACCGTGCCGCCGAGGCCGACGCCGGAGTTCGCGTCCACCACGACCTCGTCGGGTCCTTGCGGGGCGCGGCCCTGCTCCACCGCGTACGGCGCGAGGCGTGCGCCGGACCACGTGTGGCCGGTCGCCTCCGCGCCACCGGGCAGGACCACCGGGAACGCCACGTCGGCCACGACCTCGGCCACACCGTCCACGGCCGCCGCCTTCGCGGCCAGCGAGGCGTCGATCGGGGAGCGCTCCAGGTACGACGGATCGCCGGTGACGACCAGCGGCGCCGCCGCGAGCCGTTGCGCCGGGACGTCGTTGCGGATGCCGGTCTCCATCAGCCCGCCGCACGCCATCACGATCGCCGCGCCCATGAACAGCGCGATGAACGAGGCGGTGAACCCGCCGATGCGGTGGCGCAGCGTGCGCAACGCGAGGCGCAGCATCAGCGCACCCCGTTGGCCAGGTCGCCGGCGGGCTCGTCGGCCCACGCGCCCAGCTGGGTCATGCGCGCGCTGACGGCGTGCGCGGTCGGCGACGTGAGCTCGCCCGCGATCCGGCCGTCGGCGAGGAAGACGACGCGGTCGGCGTGCGCGGCGGCCACCGGGTCGTGCGTCACGATCACCACGGTCTGGCCGCCGTCGCGCACGGTCTGCCGCAGCAGGGCGAGGACTTCGAGCGCGGTGCGGGTGTCGAGCGCGCCGGTCGGCTCGTCGCCGAAGATCACCGCGGGTTCGGTGACGAGCGCGCGGGCGATGGCCACCCGCTGCTGCTGACCGCCGGACAGCTCGCCGGGGCGGTGCCCTCGGCGGTCGGCGAGCCCGACGCGGGCGATGACGTCGTCCACCCGGGAGCGCTTCGGGCGGCGGCCCGCCAGGCGCAGCGGCAGCTGGACGTTCTCCACCACGGACAGCGCGGGCAGCAGGTTGAAGGACTGGAAGACGAAGCCGACGCGCTCGCGGCGCAACCGGGTCAGCTCGCGCTCGCCCAGGCCGGTGATCTCCCGGCCGTCGAGCAGCACGGAGCCCGACGTCGGCCGGTCGAGGCCGGCGGCGCAGTGCAGCGCGGTGCTCTTGCCGGAGCCGGAAGGGCCCATCACCGCGGTGAAGGTGCCGCGCGCGATGCCGAGCGTGACTCCGTCAAGGGCCACTACGCCGTTCCGCTCATTGCCGTAAACCTTGCGGACGGAATGCAGTCGGACGACGTCATCCACGCCTTGAATCGGAGATAGATTCACGTTCTTGCTCCCCATGTGGGACCTATCGGTGTGTGCACGCGCCGCAGACCATACGGACGTGATCACGCGGGTGGCACTGGTGCTGTCCCCCGCGTCGCCCGTGGGGCCGGCAGGTGGGGCCCGTCCCCGCATCGTTGCGGAGACAAGGCGTGACCGACTTTTGAGTAGGTACGTGCCGGGATCGTAGCGACGCTTTCCATAATTTCTGTTGAGAACTCAACGAATAGTGGGCTGTTGCGTGAACTCCTCCGCTCGGGATGGCCCGTGGGGTAGGTTGGAACGGCCGCCCGGCACGAACGAGGTGGGTCCGGGAAATCCCCGAACCCGCCGGAGTTGGTGGACCCCGAGTAACGACGCGAAGGGGTTGGATGCATGCACTTGGAGATACGTCATGCCAGGGTGGTCACCACCCTTGCCGAGGCCGGCAGCATCTCGAAGGCCGCGGCGAAGCTGTCCCTGCCCCAACCGAGCCTCACCGCCCAATTGAGACGGATCGAGAAGGCGGTTGGCGGCGATCTGTTCGTGCGTTCGGCCTTCGGGATTACTCCGACGCCCCTGGGGGAGCGTTTAATCCCGATGCTGGCCGATCTCGCCACCCGGGCCGACGCGGTGGTCGCGGAGGCGTCCTCGCTGTCGTCCGGAATTCTCCGCATCGGCAACGCCGAATGGACCCCGGTGACGCTGCGGCGGGCGTTGCAGTCGTCGCTGCCGTCGGTCGAGGTGCAGACGGTGACGCTGGACCCGGCCCTGGGGGTGGACGCGGTCAGCCGGGGCGAGCTCACCGCGGCGCTCGTGCCCAGCCCAGAGGCGGTGGACGGGGTGCGGGACCTGGATCCCGCGCTGGCCAAGGAGATCATCGTGCGCGAGCCGATCTGGCTGGCGCTGCCGCGCGACCACGCGCTCGCGCGCAGGACTACGGTGAGCCGAAGGCACATGCTGTCGTTGAGCTGGGTGCACCACGTGCCGGGGCACTGGTTCCACGTCGTCGAGGAGCACCTGTTCCGCAAGCTCGACCACCCCACGCCGGAGGTCATGCACTACGCGGGCGGGCACGCCGAGGCGATGAGCTGGGTGCGTGACGCGGGGGCGGCGGCGCTGGCCACGCCGACCGGGTCCACGTCGGACGTGAGCCTGGTGGCGATGACGGAGCCGTTGCGCAGCAGGCTGCTGCTCGTGTGGCGGCCCGGCTCGATCCACCCGAACACGTTGCGGCAGCTGATCGACGCGTTGCGCCGGTACTACTGCGACTACGCCCGCACGATCCCGCGCTACTGGAACTGGATGACCGAGCGGCCGACCGACTTCCCGGAACTGGCCGCGTTCCTGCCCCGCCCGACCCGCTGGTGGCCGCGCGACTCGACCGGCGACCACCACCCGTCCCCACCCTCCCGCACCGCCGCCACCTGACCCCGCGTGTCCCGCACCCGCAACGCGCGTGTCCTACGTTCCCGCACGCCGAGTTGAACGCTCAGAACGGCCGCGTGTGCTGAGCGTTCAACTCGGGTGCTCCGGACGTAGGACACGCGCGTTCTGAACGTTCGACACGCGGTCAGCGGAGTGTCAGCACGGTGTCAGTGGGCCTTGCGAACCTTGAGCCGGCAACGGACCAGGGCGAGCGAGGAGGACGCACATGACGGCGTTGGTGGCGGTCTCGAGTCACCTGCCGGAGACGGTGGCCGTCGCGGACCTCAAGGAGCCGCTCGGCCTCGACGACCAGCAGGTGCGCCGGTTCACCCGCCTCTACGGCCTCGACCGGATCTGCAAGTCGGACCTTTCCGAGGCGCAACTGCTGATCGCGGCGGCCGAGAAGCTGGACGGGCTGCGCGGCCAGGAGGACCGGGTCCGCTACCTCATCCGCGCCAAGGGCATGCGCACCACCGCGCCCTACCCGGTCAGCCCGGTGCACGAGGTCCGCGAGGCGTTGAACCTGCGGCACGCGCAGACCCTCTCGGTCGCCGACCACGGCTGCGCCACCGGCCTGCTCGCCATGGACGTCGCCGGCACGCTGCTCGCCGCCGACGGCGACCCCGACGCGCTGGCGCTGATCCTGGCCGGCGACAAGACGTTCACCCCGTTCACCCAGTGGGTCCGCGACACGTCGATCATGGGCGAGGGCATGGCCGCGATCCTGGTGGCCGCCGACGGCGACCGCGACCACGTGCGCGGCTACGCCAGCCGCATCCACGGCCGCGACGACGGCGTGATCGACCTGACCCCGGAGATCGCCAAGGACGCCCGTCGCATCTACCAGGACGCGCTGGCCGAGGTCGTCGGCGCGGCCACCGAGGAGGCGGGCATCGGCGTCGCCGACATCGACCTGGTGCTGCCCCACAACGTCAACCGCGTGTCGTGGACGGTCGCGGCGAAGAACCTCGGCCTGCCCAACGACCGGTTCTTCCTGGACAACCTCGGCGCCACCGGGCACTGCTTCTGCGCCGACCCGTTCATCAACTACCAGACGGTGACGGAGCTCGGCCTGCTCAAGCCCGGCGACAAGTACCTGATGACGGCCGCCGGCCTCGGTCAGACCTTCGCCGCGATGGTCCTGGAGCACTGACATGGACGAACCGGACTTCACCCGCAGGCTCAAGACGGCGCTGCTCGGCACGCCGGACGCCTCGCTCGCGTTCCTCGGCAACTTCGAGGTCGAACAGCGGTGGGCGCTCGGCGAGCACACGTTGCCCCGGCTGTCGGCCGAGAGCGGCGCGGCCGTGGTCAACCACATGGACGAGTTCGCGCTCCTGCTGGCCGGCGGCGACGACCACGTCGTGCTCAAGGCCGCCCCCGACCCCGTCTACCTCGCCTACCTGACCGAGCTGGGCATCGACCTGCCCACCGTGCACGTCGTCGCGGACTCCGACCCCCGCCGCACGGTCACCGCCGACGCCCTCGCCGACCCCGCCACCGTCGAGGCGTTGACCGGCCTGGCCCGGGGTGGCGTCCGGCTGACCGCGCACGGCGTGTCCGACCTCGAAGCCGAGCTGGCCGAGCGCACCGGCATGGCGTTGGCCGCGCCGGAGGCCGTCACGTGCAAAGCGGTCAACAGCAAGGTCTACAGCCGGCGTGCGGCCGACGAGCTGGGCCTGCGCCAACCCGCCGGGTGGGCCTGCGAGACCGTGGACGAGCTGCGCGAGGCGTTCGGGCGGGCTCGCGAGCTGGTCGCGGACGGCCGCAAGGTCGTGGTGAAGGAGGCGCTGGGCGTCTCCGGCAAGGGCATCGCGGTGCTGGAGAGCGAACGCCGCATGGACCGCCTGCTCGGGATGGTC
This sequence comes from Actinosynnema sp. NPDC037264, assembly GCF_055603705.1. Taxonomy (NCBI): domain Bacteria; kingdom Bacillati; phylum Actinomycetota; class Actinomycetes; order Pseudonocardiales; family Pseudonocardiaceae; genus Actinosynnema; species Actinosynnema sp. NPDC037264. The sequence goes on from NZ_JBVJVK010000008.1 coordinate 158,134, forward strand.
GCCAAGCAGGTGGAGAAGACCGGCCGGCCGCGGCTGGGGTTCGTGGTCGAGGAGTGGGTCGCCAAGCGCGCCGACCTCAACTACCAGTTCACCGTGGCCCGCGGCGGCGACGTGCGGTTCGACTTCGTCAAGGAGCTGCACACCGAAGGCGGTGTCCACAAAGGACACCGGATGCCCGCGCGGCTGGCCGCGGGCCAGGTCGCCGAGCTCACCGAGACCGCGCACCGGCTGGGCAAGAAGCTCGCCGCGGACGGCTACTTCGGCGTGGTCGGCGTGGACGCCATGGTCGACCCCGACGACGGCCTCTACCCCGTCGTCGAGATCAACGCCCGCCACAACATGTCCACCTACCAGGCACGCGTGCAGGAGCGGTTCGTCGGCCCCGGGCAGCTCGCGCTGGCGCGGCACTACCCCGTGCGGCTGCGCCGCAGGCTCCCGTTCGCCGAGGTCCGCGAGCTGCTGCGCGGCCTGCTGCTCGACCGGGCCGGCGGCACCGGCCTGCTGGTCAACAACTTCGCCACGGTCAACGCGGGTCACCGCGCCGACTCGGCGTTCGACGGGCGGCTCTACGGCCTGCTCGTCGCGTCGTCGGACGAGGAGCTGCGACGCGTGGACGACGACATCACCGCCCGATTGGAGGCGCGACCGTGAGCGCTGAGTTCGAGGTGCAGGGCATCGGCATCACCGAGATCGCCGAGCGGTACGGCACACCGCTGTACCTGTACGACGGCGAGGAGCTGGAGTCCCGGGTCGACGGGCTGAAGGAGCTGCTGCACCCGCGGCTGGAGTTCTTCTTCTCCCTCAAGTCGAACCCCAACATCGGCGTGCTGTCCGTGCTGCACTCCCGGGGCGCGCGGGCCGAGGTGTCGTCGATGGCCGAGCTGGTCACCGCGCGCCGCGCCGGCGTCGACCCGGCCGACATCATCTTCCTCGGACCGGGCAAGAGCGCCGACGAGCTGGCCGCCTGCCTGGACGAGGGCGTCTACGCGATCGTGTGCGAGTCGTTCGGCGAGCTGGCGCTGATCGAGGAGTTCGCCGCCCTGCGCGGGGTGCGCGCACCGGTCGCGCTGCGGGTCAACCCCAGCTTCTCGGTCAAGGGCTCCGGCCTGACCATGGGCGGCAAGCCGCGCCAGTTCGGCATCGACGAGTCGCAGCTGTTCGCCTCCGACGACCTCGTGGCACGGCACCCGAACGTCCGCTTCATGGGCGTGCAGGTCTACATGGGCACCCGCATCCTGTCCGAGGAGGCGGTCGCCGAGAACACCGAGCGGATCTTCGAGCTGGCCGACCGGCTGGCCGGGCACCTCGGCATGCCGCTGGAGCTGGTCGACATCGGCGGCGGCCTCGGCGTGGCCTACTTCGACGGCGAGCGCGACCTCGACCTCGGCCTGCTCGCCGCCCGCGTCAACCCCGTCGTCGACGCGTTCGCCGACCGGCACCCCGGCACGCGGCTGGTGATGGAGCTGGGCCGCTACCTCACCGCCACGTCCGGCACGTACGTCGTGCGCGTCAGATACGTGAAGGAGTCGATGGGGGAGAAGTTCGCGGTCGCCGACGGCGGCACGAACCACCACATGGCGGCGGTGGGCATCGGGTCGTTCGTCAAGCGGAACTTCCCCATGCGGGTGCTCAACCGGGTCGACGAGCCCGCCACCGAGAGCTGGCACGTCACCGGACCGCTGTGCACGCCCAACGACACCCTCGGCAAGAAGGTCGAGCTGCCGCCCGTGCGGCCCGGCGACCTCGTCGGCGTGCTGCGCTCCGGCGCGTACGGCCCGACCGCCTCGCCGGTGCTGTTCCTCAGCCACGGCTACCCGGCGGAAGTGCTCGTCCACGGCGGGCGCGCGCACCTGGTGCGCACCCGTGACGAGACCGAGGACCTCCTGCGCCACCAACACCTCCCCGACCTCGCCGCCGCCACGGCTCTCACCGAAGGAACCGCATCATGAGCGAATCCACCACCGTCGCCACCCACGAGCGGATCGTCGGCGCCATCACCGCCGTCCTGGCCCAGGTGCTGGACTACGAGCTGCCGGAGCTGACCGAGCAGTCCCGGCTGTTCGACGAGCTCGGCCTCGACTCGACCGGCGTCTTCGAGCTGCTGATGCAGCTGGAGGAGGCGCTGGAGGTCGAGTTCGACACCGACAACCTCGAGATGGCGCACTTCGAGACGGTCCGGTCGCTGGCCGACTTCGTCGCCGCGGAAATGGACCGCTAGCCGTGTACCGGACCTCCGCGCCGACGTTGACGCGGTCGTCGGGCGTGCGGGCGCTGGGGCTCTCGCGGGTCGTGCGGACCCGCGTCGCCCCCGACCGCTCGCTGGACGACGAGTTCTCGTTGCGCCACTTCACCGACCTCACGTCCCTCTACGGGGTCGCCGTGCGGCCGGACGTGCTCGCCTCGCCGGGCACGACGTTCACCGCGCTGACCCGGTCGCTGCACGCCGGGCTGGAGCCGTTGGGACCGGTGGAGCTGGCGATCGTCGCCCACGCCACGCCGGACCTCGACTGCCGGCTGGCCGCGGCGACGTACCTGGCCGAGGCGGTGCCCGGCGCGCCGTTGTCGTTCTCGGTGTCCGACGTGGGCCGGTGCGCGCCGTTCGCGGCGCTGCGGATCGCGTCGGACTACGCGGCGCGGCACGGTTTCTCGCGGGTGCTGGTGGTGATCGCCGACCAGGCGACGTTGCCCTACGACGTGGGCGCGCACGACCGGCCCGCGGGTGACGCCGGGGTGGCGTTGCTGCTGGAGCCCGGCGGTGCGCCGTTGTCGCTGGTGCACACGCCCGGGGTCGCGGTCGCCGACCTGCCGGACGCCCTGGCCGCCGGGCTGGCGTCGGTGGTGGGTCCGGACGAGCGGGTGGCCGTGGTCGCGGGCGCCGGGATCGACCCGGAGCTGGTGCGGCGCGGCGGGACGGTGCGGTCCGCGGCGGCCGGGTACCCGTGCACGTCGTTGTGGGAGGGGTTGGCCGGTTCGCTCGGCCGGGTGGTGCTCGTCGAGCACGACCCGGTGACCGGTGACCTGGGTCTGGCCGCGGTGGGGGAGGTCCGGTGACGACGTCCGTGCGGTGGGGCGCCGCTGTGCTGTCGCGCTGCCACCTGGTGGCGCGGGAGGAGGGGCTGGCGCCCGCGTTGACGGTGCTGGGTTCGCTCGTGGCGCCGGGTTCGCTGCCGTGCGGCCCGGGTGGGCACGCGGTCGTGTCGCAGGAGGTCGCGGCGTCGGCGGACCGGGTGTGGGCGGACGGTGTCCTGGTGGACCGGGTTGGACTGGACGAGTCCACTGTGGATACGATCGACCTGCCAGGCGGGGCGGTGGTGCTGCTGCGGATGGCGGGTACACGATCGGGTGAAGATGGCCCGAAAATGTACGGAAACGGTGTTCTCGATCCTCGGTTGAGAGCAGCGGACCCCGAGACCGACCCCGGCACGTCCGACCCCGGCACGTCAGACCAGCGAGCCGCCTGGGCGCTGGGCCTGGTGTGGCTGAGGCTGGGGCTGTCGGAGGCGTTGCGCGAGACGTGCATGCGCTACCTGAACGGGAGGCGCACCGGCAACACCACGCTGCTCCAGCAGCAGATGGTGAAGTCGACCGTCGCCGACGGGCTGATCGAGCACCTGGAGGTGCGCGCGGTCCTGACGGGCGTGGACGCGGGCGAGCTGCCCGGCGTGATCCTGGCCCACCTGCACGCCAGGATCACCGCGGCGGACCGGTGGCTGGTGAACCTGCTCGGCGCGAGCGGGTACCTGGTCGGCGGCCCGGGTCAGGTGGCGCACCTGTCGGAGCTGCTGGCGGAGGCCTACGTGCCCGCCCCGACCACCGACCCCGCATCGGACTCGCACGACCACACCCCGTCGGCCGCGCGCACCACGCCCAGGCCCACACCGGCCCCGGCCGCGCGCGCCACGCACGACGACGCGTCGGCCGCGCGCACGGCGAACGCCGCCCCCGCCTCGCGTGCCGCAGACGGCTCGACCGGTGCCCGCGACGGTGTCGTGGCCGGTTCGGTTGATGCGGGAACCGGCGCGGTTGGCGCGGGTGGCCCGGTCGGTGGCGCCGATGGTGTCGCGGACGGGTTGGCCGGTGCGGGATCTGCGGCCCATGGGATCGACGGCTCGATCGGCGCCGGCAACGGCGTTCCGGCCGGTTTCGGCGGTGCGGGATCCGTTGGCGCGGGTGGGGCGGGTGGCGCGCCGGCGGGTGCGGGCGGTGCCCGTGGCATCGGCGGCGTCGGTGGCGTGCGGTCCGTGGGTGTCGAGTCGTGAGCGCGTTGGACGCGCGGCTCGTTGCGTTGCGCGACCAGGTGCGCGAGTGGGGGGCGGACTTCCGCCGCCTCGGGCTCGCGTTGGACCGCGATCCGGAGCTCATCCGCGCCCACTTCGACCTCCCGGCGGTCCGCTACCTGTCGACCATGGGCATCCCGCCGGAGTACGGGAACGTCCCCATCCCCATCGCGGGCAACCGGTTCTACGGCACGCTCGCCCTCGAACGCGCGATCATCATGGAGGAGCTGGCCTGCGCGGACGTCGGCATGCTGGTCGCCTCGCCCGGCCCGCTGCTGGCCGGCGTGCTGGTCGACCTGCTCGCCGACGCCGAGCAGAAGGAGTGGTTCTACGGCCGGATGCTCGCCGAGCCGCTGTGGACGTTCTTCGCGCTCACCGAGCCGGACCGCGGGTCCGACGCGGGCGGGTTGACGTCGACGTTGACCCCGGTCGACGGGGGTGGCGTGCTCTCCGGCGAGAAGCGGTACGTCGGCAACGCCTGCCGGGCGCAGCTCGGGGTCGTGTTCGCGCGCGTCGGCTCCGGCCCGCTCGGCATCAACGCGGTCCTGGTGGAGACGCCGACGCCCGGGTTCTCGGCGACCGCGCTGGAGACCATCGGCCTGCGCGGCGCGCGGATCAGCGCGATCACGCTGGACGACGTGCACGTGCCCGCGTCCCGCTTCGTCGGACGGCACCTCTCGCCGTCACGGCGCGGCATGTGGGCGTTCGTGCAGACGTTCAACCTGCTCCGGCCGGGCGTGGCGGCGATCGCGCTCGGCATCGCGCGGGCGGCGCACGAGTACGTGGCCGAGCACCGCACGACGCTGCGCCGCGACGAGCGCGACCGGCTCGACGAGCTGGGCCGCCGGATCACGGCGGCCCGCGCGCTCGTGCACCTGGCCGCCCGCGCGGTCGACGCCCGGACGTCCGACGGCTACCTCGCGTCGGCGGCCAAGGCCCGCGCGTCGCAGCTCGCGCTCGACGCCACCCGCGCGGCCTGCGAGTTCTTCGGCGTCGGCGCGCGCTTCGACCACCCGCAGCTGGACAAGCTGGTCCGCGACGCGCGCGGCCTGGAGTTCATCGAGGGCACGTCGAACATGCAGAAGCTGAACCTGTTCCAGGGCCTGTTCACCGGGAAGCTGGACCGGGACGACCCGTTCCGGGTGGGCGTCGGCTCACCGCGCTGAACCCGGCCAGCCACCGCGCCACCCCGGCCGCGGACCGCAGCCGGACCCACGGCACCCCGGCCCGCGCCAACCGGCCGGGGTACTCGGCGAGGTGCCGGCGGCGGGCCCGCACCGCCCAGACGAGCACCGAGTTCCGGCCGACCAGGAAACCCGGCCGTTCCCGGTTGCCGTTCCACAGCACGGTCCGGCGCACGATCCGGGCCGTGCTGCGGCGCACCAACCGCGGCAAGGCGACCCACAGCGGCAGGTCCAACCACACGATCAGGTCGGCGAGGTTGCCGTCGACCACCCAGGCGGGCCCCGCGGTGGCCGCCGCCAGCCGCTCCCGGAACTCGTCGTCCGGCGGCGTCGTCCAGTCCGGGCCGTGCTGGATCGCGTCCAGCTCGACGTGCGGGGCGTCGACCACGCGGGCCACCTCGCGCGCCAACGTCGACTTGCCCGCCCCGCTCACGCCGAGCACCACGATCCGCCGCACGGTCATGCCCCCAGCCTCCCAGGGAACGGCCGGCGACGGGTGCTCAGCCCGCCGGCACCAGGGCGAGCAGCCCGTACGCGTACCCGGAGATCCGGGTGACGCCGATCCCGCTCACCCGGTCCACCCGCAGCGGCACGTTCGACGTGCGCGGTTCGACCCGACCCAGCTGGTAGTTCAGGTTGTCGCCCCACGCCCACAGCGAGCCGTCCGAGGTGAGCGCGTAGCCGTTGTGCGCCTCGCCCAGCGCGATGGCCACCGCGCCGGTCAGCCCGGACACCGCCACCGGCGAGCGGACGTGCTCGGTGCTCGTCGAGCCGTTGCCGATCTGCCCGTGCGCGTTGCTGCCCCACGCGAAGACGGTCCCGTCGGCCTTGAGGGCGTAGCGGTTGTCGACGCCACCCTTGACCTCCACGACGTCGGTCAGCCCCGGCACCTGGACGGCCACCGGGCTCGGCGCGGTGTCCGTCGAGCCGTTGCCCAGCAGGCCGAAGTGGTTGGTGCCCCACGCCCACGCCGTGCCGTCCGCCTTGAGCGCGAAGCCCTCGTCGGCCACGGCGACCGCGTCGGTCATGCCGACGACCCGCACCGGCACGTTGGACTGGCACGTGCCCGGCACGGCCTTGTCGCACAGCACGCCGTGACCCAGCCTGCCCCAGGTGTTGTCGCCCCACGACCACACGGTGCCGTCGGACTTGACGGCGTAGCCGTTGTTGTAGCCGGAGGCGATGGCGACCACGCCCGTCAGCCCCGCGACCCGGACCGGCGTGGTCAGGTAGTCCACCTCGTGGTCGACGCCGTCACCGAGCTGGCCGTAGGCGGTGCGCCCCCACGACCACACGGTGCCGTCCGACCCCAGCGCCAGGCCGTTGCCGCGACCGGCCGCGATCGCGGTGATCCCGGACAGCCCGCTCATCCGCTGGGGCCGATCCGCGAGCAGGCCCGGCACCGCCTCGCTGTGACCCCACACCCACACGGTGCCGTCCGCGCGCAGCGCCATGTTCTCCGAGGCGCCGCCCGCGACGGCGACGACGTCGCCGAAGCCGGGGATCGCACCCGGCAGGGAGCGGTAGCCGCTCGTGCCGTCGCCGAACTGGCCGTTCACGCCCGCGCCCCACACGAACACGCAGCCGGCGTTGCCCACGCAGGTGTCCGTGAAGTACCCGGTGACGTCACCGAGCAGGTGGACGGCGCCGGACTCGCCCCGGTTCACCATGCCGAGCCGCTGCCAGGTGTCGAGCTCGCCGAACACCTGCGTCGTCGCGGTCCGCGCGGCGTCCGCGTAGAGGGTGCGCGTCGTGGCGCCGCCCACGTTCTGGGACATGCTGATCCGCGCCGTGCCGGTGCCCTGGGTGGCGGTCAGGTTGAACACCACGCCGGTGACCGGCAGCGTCGCGATCACCTCCGACGAGAGGTACCGGCCCGCGGCCAGCGCTCCGGCGGCGCCGTCCCGCACGCCTTGGCCGGTGGTCGTGTCGAACAGGCGGCGCGGCGTGACCGGGACGAACTCCCCGGCGGCGTCGGCGCCGTAGTAGCCCACGAGCTGGCCGATCACGCGGATCGTGCCCGCCTCGTTGAACAAGTCGATCCTGCGGTCCGCGCCGACCGCCACGACGGCCAGGTTGGACACGGTGCGCCGGGCCGCCACGGTCACGACCGACGTGCCCGGCCGCGCGGAGCCCGCCCGCCACGCGGTGACCGAGGTCGGCGCGGTCGCCTGCCCGGCGGTGAGGGCGACGGCCACCGCGGTCACGCCCGCCGGCACGCGGGACGAGACGTCGACGGTCCTCGTGGCCGCCGCGCCGACCGCGATGTCGAACAGCTCCGCCGACGCCGTGGGGCGGTACTTGGCGCCGCCGCCGGTGGCGTAGTAGCCGGTCAGGTCGGCGACGAGGTCCAGGGCGCCCGCGTCGGCGCGCAGGTCGACCCTGCGGTCGGGCCCCACCTGGACGGTGACCGAGCCGGCCTTGCTCTCCCCGGCGTGCAGGCTCACGGCCGCGGCGCCCGGACGGGCCGAGCCGGTCTGGTGGGCGGTGACGGTGGTCGCCGCGGCGGCGGCGAACCCGGTCACGTTGAGCAGGGCGGCGGTCGCCGTGGCCGGCACCCGGTCGGACAGGTCCACCGTCACGGTCCCGCCCGCGCCGACCCGACCGGCCGGCGCCCCGACGCCCGCGCGGGTGTCGAGCACCCGGACCGGCGCGACGGCGGTGTACCTCGACAACGCGGGCGCGGAGGCCGCGGCCGGCTCCGCCACCGCGCCGGTGGGCAGGGCGACCACGTGCGCCGCCGACGCCAGCAGGACGGCGAGCACCGCGAGAACCGGTCTGATCACGACTTCCCCCCGAAGAACCACGATGGTCGGCAGAGCGTAGGAACCCGGGTCGAGCACGCACAAGTCGGCTGACAGGTGGTGATGTGGGCCGAACGGTGCGTTCGCGCGGGCGCGCACGGCGACGAGCCCACCGGGTCGGGGGACCGGTGGGCTCGTCTTTTCCCGGGGGGTGGGAAGTCCTACTTGCCGTGCAGCTGCTTGAGGTACTCGTACGTGGTGGGCAGCGTGCTCATCAGTTCCTTCTGCGTCTGCTTGATCTGCGCGAACACCGCCTCGGCCGAGTCGAGCACGTCGGGCCGCGCGGCCAGCGCGGGCAGCGTGTGGTCGGGCAGGTACTCGAGCCCGGCGAAGATGCAGTAGTAGTTGGAGTTGTTCCAGAAGTTGCGGAACTCCGCCTCGAAGTTGGCGTAGTAGGTCGACTCGTCGGTGATCGGCATGTTGACCGCGAGACCGGCCTTGTACATGCGGACCTTCTCCTTGAAGTCGTCCGCCAGCTCCAAGTCCTTGCACGCCTGCCAGAACGGCGTGTCGTTGCGGGGCGCGAAGCTGAAGTGGCCCTGCACGAAGTCGCGGGAGTCGTCGAACATCGTCTCGATCTCCGCGTTGAAGCGGTCCTGCAGGATCGAGTCGAAGTCCTTGTCCGGGAAGTGCTTCGCCAGCTGGAACAGCGCCGCGTAGATGAAGTAGATGCCGGTCGACTCCAGCGGTTCCAGGAAGCACGACGCCAGGCCGATCGAGACCACGTTCTTGACCCACGCCCGGCGGTTGCGGCCGACGCGGAACTTGACCTGGTTCAGCGGGGTGTTCTCCGGGTCGAGTCCCCACATGTTGCAGAACTCGAGCGTCGCCTCGTCACGCGACTGGAACCGGCTGGAGAACACGTAGCCGCTGCCGAAGCGGCCCAGCATCGGGATCTTCCACGTCCAGCCGGACGACATCGCGATGGCGCCGGTGTAGGGCTCGACACCGTCGACGGCGTCGTCGTGCGGGATCTGGGCGGCGACCGCGCTGTCGTTGAGCAGGTGGTCGCTCATGTCCAGGAACGGCTCCTTCATCGCCTGGTTGATGAGCAGGCCGCGGAAGCCGGAGCAGTCGATGAACAGGTCGCCCTCGAGGGTGCGCCCGCCCTCGGTCTTGAGCGCCGAGACGTGGCCGCGCTGGTCGATGACCGCCTCGACCATCTTGTCCTGGACGTGGATCGCGCCCTGCTTGGTGGTCGCGAAGCGGCGCAGGAAGTCGGCGACCAGGTTCGCGTCGAAGTGCCACGCGTAGTTGGTCCACTTGGTGCCGTCCATGAACCTCGGCGAGAGGTTCTGGTCCATGATCGGCGGCTCGCGGTAGCAGGCGTAGTCGAACGGCTCGTCGGTCTGGCCGGTGAGCTTCTTGTGCGCCCAGTAGTGCGACAGCGGCTGGTTCTCGTGGTTCGGCAGCAGGCCGAACAGGTGGTAGTAGTGGTCGCTCGTGCCCTGGTACGGGCGACCGTTCGCCTCACCGACGCCCGGCGTGCGCCAGTTGGTGAACTTGATGCCCATCTTGAAGCTGGCGTTGCACTCGCGCATCCAGTCCTCCTCGGCGATGCCGAGGAAGTCGAAGAACGTCTTGTGCAGGTTCGGCACCGTGGCCTCGCCGACGCCGATCTTCGGGATGGCGGGCGCTTCGAGCACGGTGATGGTCACGGCCGGCCCGAGGGCCTTGCCGAGGTACGACGCGGCCATCCAGCCCGCGGTGCCGCCACCGAGCACCACGACCTTCTTGATCCTACGATCTGCCATCGAGGTTTGTCCTCCCGTCATGATCACGACAAAGGCCGCGGAACCGACGTTCGCCGCAGTGCTGCCGGTGTTCGAAGGGCGAGTGCCCGAGATATCCGGGTCGGGACCAGCCTGAACCCGAATGGCTATGGATTTTCTATACCCGACGCCGTCAGTGACGTGTCAGCGGGTTGTCAGCCGTGTTCGCGAGTATGTGGTCGTGACCGCTGCCCGGACGGGTCGGCGCTGCTCATCAGGCCTGGACGAGAAAGGGACGGTAACGTGGCACCTGCCTTCGCGGTGATTTCCGGCGCTCAAGTGGACGAGGTATTGCGAGGGCGCGAGAAGCACGTTGTCGAACTCATCGAGGCGGCTTACCGGTGGCACGGCGAAGGTGACACGGTCAATCCACCGTCCTATTTCCTGCGGTTCCCCGAAGACCCCTCGTCGCGGATCATCGCACTGCCCGCGTCCATCGGCGGCGACGTCGGCGTGCACGGCGTGAAGTGGATCTCCAGCTTCCCCGCGAACGTCGCCGCGGGCCTGCCGCGCGCGTCCGCGGTGCTGATCCTCAACGACCGCGAGACCGGCTACCCGATCGCGTGCCTGGAGAGCTCCATCGTCAGCGCGGTGCGCACCGCCGCGTCCGCCGCGCTGGCCGCGGACCGGCTCAGCCGGCACCGGAGCAGGCCCACCAGGGTCGGGTTCGTCGGCACCGGCCTGATCGCCCGCTACATCCACACCTACCTGACCGCCACCGGGTGGAGCTTCGACGAGGTCGGCGTGCACGACCTGAGCGCCGACTCCGCGAACGGCTTCCGCGAGTACGCCGAGGGCGCGGGCGACGGCGCCGTCGAGGTCCACGACAGCGCGGAGAGCGTGATCCGGTCGAGCGACCTGGTCGTGTTCGCCACCGTCGCGGGCACGCCGCACGTCACCGACCCGACGTGGTTCGACCACAACCCGCTGGTGCTGCACGTGTCGCTGCGCGACCTGTCGCCGGAGGTGATCCTCGCGTCCACCAACGTGGTGGACGACGTGGAGCACTGCCTGAAGGCGAACACCTCGCCGCACCTGGCCGAGCAGCTCACCGGCAACCGCGACTTCCTGTCCGGCACGTTGCACGACGTCATGACCGGCGCGGTGACGCCACCGGCGGACCGGCCGCTGGTGTTCTCCCCGTTCGGCCTGGGCGTGCTGGACCTGGCGGTCGGCAAGCACGTCTACGACGAGGTGTCGCGGGCGGGCGCGCTGGCCGTGGTCCCGGACTTCTTCTTCGACCTCGACCGCTACGGCAAGCGCTGAGCCGCCTGACCGTGCACTTCGCCTAGGAGTCGGCGCATGCCAGTGATATCGACGCCCCAGGAGTTCAACGTGGACGACCTCTACGTGGACCTCCGGCGGCTCTCGGGCCACCCGCTGTACCTCAAGTGCGAGGGGTTCAACTTCGCCGGGTCCATCAAGCTCAAGGCCGCCAACGAGATGGTGTCCGCCGCCGTGCGCGCCGGCACCCTGCGCGAGGGCGCCACGCTGGTGGAGAGTTCGTCGGGCAACCTCGGGGTGGCGCTGGCGCTGGTGGCGGCGAGCCGCGGCTACCGGTTCCTGTGCGTCACCGACGCGCGCTGCAACCTCGCCACCAGACAGCTGATGGAGGCGTTGGGCGCGCGGGTGCACGTCATCACCGAGCCCGACCCGCAGGACGGCTACCTCGGCGCCCGCATCCGCTACGTCAAGCAGGTGTGCGAGGACGAGGGCTACGTGTGGCTCAACCAGTACGCCAACCCGGCGAACTGGATGGCGCACTACCAGAGCACCGGCCCGGAGATCCTGAAGAGCTTCCCCGAGGTCGACGTGGTGTTCATCGGCGCGGGCAGCACCGGCACGCTGATGGGCTGCGCGCGGTACTTCAAGGAGAACAAGCCGTCGGTGCGGGTCGTCGCGGTCGACTCGGTCGGCTCGGTCACCTTCGGCACGCCCGCGCAGCCGCGGATGCTGCCGGGCCTGGGCACCAGCGTCCGCCCGCCGCTGCTGGACGAGTCCTTCGTGGACGAGGTGCTGCACGTGGCGGAACGGGACACGGTGCGCGCCTGCCGGACGTTGCTGCGGCACGGCTTCCTGTTCGGCGGCTCGACCGGCACGGTGCTCTCCGGCGCCGCCGACTGGCTCACCCGCAACCGGCCCGACGGCGACGTGACCGCGGTGGCGATCGCGCCCGACCTCGGCGACCGCTACCTGGACACCGTCTACCGGGACCAGTGGATCAGCGACATCTACGGCGCGGACCTGCTCGCCGAGGACGCCATGCTTGCGAGGAGACTGCCATGACCCACCGGCTTCCCCTGTCCGCCGGTCAGCTCGACATCTGGTTCGACGAGAAGCTCTCCGGCGGCACGTCGGCGTACAACACCGCGGGCTACCTGGACATCCGCGGACCGCTGGACATCGAGGTGTTCCGCGCGGCCGTGGCGCGGCTGGTGTTCGAGTCGGAGTGCATGCGGGCGCGGTTCACCGAGGTCGACGGCGAGCCGGGCCAGGTGGTCGAGCCCCTGCCGGACCCCGGTCTGCGGGTGCTGGACCTGCGCGGCGAGGCCGACCCGGAACGCGCCGGCCGCGACTGGGTGCGGGCCGACCTGGACGTGCCGTTCGCGCTCGGCGACTTCCCGCTGTTCCGCCTGGCGCTGCTGCGCGTCGGCGACGAGCGGGCGTTCTTCTCCCTGTGCATCCACCACTTCCTGTGCGACGGCTACACGCAGGTGGTGTTCTGGCGCAGGCTCGGCGAGCTGTACGAGGCCCTGCTGGCGGGCGCGTCGGTCGACGACGGCCGGTTGCCGCCGTTGGCCGAGCTGATCGCGGCGGAGGCGGCCTACGGCGGGTCCGGTCAGGCCGAGCGGGACCGCAGGTTCTGGGACCGGCGGTTCACCGACGCTCCCGAGCTGGTCAGCCTGTCGCACCGGGACGGCCCGCGGGCGCAGGGCTTCGTGCGCCGCAGCGCCGTGGTGCCCGAGTCGACCGCGCGCCTGGTCCGCGAGGTCGCCGCCGGGGCCAAGGTGACGTGGCCGACCGTGGTGACCGCCGCGATGGCGGCCTACACCCAGCGGATGACCGGCGTCCGCGACGTGCTGCTGACGTTGCCGGTGACCGCCAGGGTGGGCGCCCGGATGCGCGCCATCCCCGGCATGGTGGCCAACACCGTGCCGCTGCGGCTGGCCGTCGGCCCGGGGACGTCCCGCGCCGGGCTGCTGGCCGACACCTCGCGCGAGGTCACGAGGGTGCTGCGCCACCAGCGGCACCGGGTCAGCCGCATCCGCGGCGCGATGGGCCTGCGCAGCGACGACCGCAGGCCGTTCGGCCCGCTGGTCAACATCCTGCCGCAGGAGACCGAGCTGAAGCTCGGACCGTGCGCGATGACGGTCAACAACCTGTCCACCGGGCTGGTGGACGACTTCGAGGCCACGGTCGTGGAGGCGCCGGGCGGCGGCCTCGAACTGCACCTGAGCGGCAACGCGGGCCTGTACGAGGACGCCGAGGTGGCGGGCCACGTCACCCGCTTCGCCGCGTACCTGGAGGAGTTCGTGCGGGCGGCGCCGGACGCCGCGCTGAGCCGGGTGGACTTCGCCGGGGCCGACGCCGTCGTCGGCCCGGTGCGCGAGGACGACTACACCGGCGTCGTGGAACGCGTGCGCGCCGTCGCCGCGGCCCGGCCCGACGCGGTCGCGGTGGTGGACAGGGCCGGACCGGTGACCTACGGCGAGCTCGTCGCGCGCGCCAACGCCCTGTCGCGCGAGCTGGACGCCGGGCTGACCGCCGTGCTCGCCGAGCCCGGCGCCGGTTTCGTCACGGCGGTGCTGGCCGCCCTCGGCGCGGGCGGCGCCTACGTGCCGCTGGACGTGCGCGCGCCGGTCGCCCGGATCGCGGGCCTGCTGGCCGACAGCGGCGCCACGCACCTGGTCGTGGACCCGGCGCACCGCGCGCTCGCGGACGAACTCGCCGGCAGCGCGCGCGTGGTCGTGCTGGACGACGCCGAGGACCACGAGCTGTCACCGTTGTCCGACTCGGCCGACGACCTCGCGTACGTGATCTTCACGTCGGGGTCGACGGGCCGGCCGAAGGGCGCGATGGTGCACCGGGGCGGCCTCGTCAACCACCTGCTGGCCAAGGTCGAGGACCTCGGGCTCACCGCCGCCGACACCGTCGTGCAGAACGCGCCGGTGACCTTCGACGTGTCCGTCTGGCAGATGCTCGCGCCGCTGGTCGTGGGCGGACGGGTGCTCGTCGTGGGCGCGGCGGAGGCCGCCGACCCTGACACCCTGTTCGGCCTCGCCGCGACCGGGGGCGTGACCGTGCTGGAGGTCGTGCCGTCGCTGCTGCGCGCCGCGCTCGACGCCTGGGACGCCGCCGGCCACGCCGTGCCGCTGCCCGGCCTGCGGCACCTGGTCGTCACGGGCGAGGTGCTGCCCGCCGACCTGTGCGCGCGCTGGTTCGACCGCTACCCGGGGCTGCCGCTGGTCAACGCCTACGGGCCGACCGAGTGCTCGGACGACGTCACGCACGCGCTGATCACCGGACCGGTCGACGGCGCCCGCGCGCCGATCGGCCACGCGGTGCGCAACACCCGGCTCTACGTGCTGGGCGACGACCTGCGACCGATGCCGCAGGGCGTGCCCGGCGAGCTGTACGTGGCGGGCGCCGGCGTCGGCCACGGCTACCTCGGCGATCCCGGGCGCACCGCGACGACGTTCCTGCCCGACCCGTTCGGCGGGCCGGGCGACCGCATGTACCGCACCGGCGACCGCGTGCTGCGGCACGCCGACGGGCAGCTGGAGTTCCTGGAGCGGCGGGACTTCCAGGTCAAGATCCGCGGTCACCGCATCGAGCTCGGCGAGGTCGAGGCCGCCGTCCGCGCGGTGCCGGGCGTCGGTGACGCCGCGGTCGCCGTCGTCACCGACCCGGCCGGGCACAAGCGGCTCGTCGGCTACGTCGTGGGCGAGGCGGCCGGGGTCCGCGAGCAGGTGGCACGGCTGCTGCCCGAGTACATGGTGCCGTCGACGTTCGTGGTGCTGGACGCGCTGCCGCTGACCCCGCACGGCAAGGTGGACCGCAAGGCGCTGCCCGCCGTGGACTTCGGCACGCCCGTGACGACGCGCGCGGCCCGCACCCGCGAGGAGGAGATCCTCTGCGGTGTGCTCGCCGAGGTGCTCGGCGTGGCCTCGGTCGGCGCGGACGACAGCTTCTTCGCCCTCGGCGGCGACAGCATCAGCTCCATCCAGGTGGTCAGCCGCGCCCGCGCGGCGGGCCTGGTCGTCACCTCGGCGGACGTGTTCCGACTGCGGACACCGGCCGCCATCGCGGCGGTCGCCAAGCCCGTCTCCGCCGTCGCCGTGGTCGCGGACGACGGTGTCGGCGAGGTCGAGCCGCCCCCGATCGCCCACCAGTTGCGCGAGGTCCCCACCGGGCTGACCCGTGACTACAGCCAGCACGTGGCGGTGTCCGTGCCCGCCGGGCTGGACGTCGACCGGCTCACCGCCGCCGTGCAGGTGCTGCTGGACCACCACGACGCGCTGCGGCTGCGGCTCGCCGAGCCGGTCGAGGGGCTGTGGGCGCTGGAGGTGCAGCCCCGCGGCGCGGTCCGCGCGGCCGACGTGGTCAGCGCCGGCGGCACGCTCGACGCGGCACGCGAGCGCTTGGCGCCCAAGGACGGCGTGGTCGTCCGGTTCGTGCTGAACGACGGCGAGCTGCTCGTGGTGGCCCACCACCTGGCCGTGGACGGCGTGTCGTGGCGGATCCTGCTGCCCGACCTGCGCGCGGCCGTCGAGGGGCGGCCCCTGCCACCCGTCGGCACGTCCTACCGCCGCTGGACCCGGCTGCTGTCGGAGCAGGCGCGCACCGCCGCCCGCACCGCCGAGCTGCCGCTGTGGACGGGGCAGCTGCGCGGCGGCGACCCGCTGCTGGGCGCGCGCCCGCTCGACCCCGCCGTGGACGTCGAGCACACCGCCGGCCACCACCGGTTCGAGGTGGCCGACGCGGCGGCGTTGACGACCACGGTGCCCGCCGCGTTCCACGCCGAGGCCAACGAGGTGCTGCTGGCCGCGCTCGCGGTCGCGGTGGCACGGCGGCGCGGCGGCGGGTCGGTGCTGGTCGAGCTGGAGGGCCACGGGCGCGAGCAGGCCGCCGAGGACGTGGACCTGGCGCGCACGGTCGGCTGGTTCTCCAGCGTGTTCCCCGTGCGCCTCGACGTCGGCGACACCTCGGACGTGCCGGGGGTGGTGAAGCGGGTCAAGGAGGCGTTGCGCGCCCTGCCCGACCACGGCCTCGGCTTCGGGCTGCTGCGCCACCTCAACCCCCAGACGCAGGGCGCGCTGGCCCGGTTCGCCCCGCCGCAGATCGGCTTCAACTACCTCGGGCGCTTCGGCGTGGACCGGGGGGAGTGGTCCTTGCGCGGCGACGTCGGCCTGCACGCGCACCGGGACGTGCCGCTGCGGTACGCGCTGGAGGTCGCCGCGGTCACCGAGGACCGGCCGACCGGCCCGGTGCTCGTGTCCGACTGGCAGTACGCGGGCGCGCTGCTGTCCGAAGAGGACGTCCGGGGCATCGCCGAGACGTTCACCGCGGTCCTGGGCGCGCTGGTGGAGCACGCGGAACGGCACGCGGACCGGGCCGGTGGCCGCACGCCGTCGGACTTCCCGCTGGTGTCGCTGACCCAGCGCGAGATCGAGGACGTCGAGCGGGCGGTCGGCCCGCTGGACGACGTGCTGCCGCTGTCGCCGTCGCAGAAGGGCCTGCTGTTCCAGGCCGACTACGACCGCGACGGCGTGGACGCCTACACGTTGCAGGTGACCGTGGACGTGGCCGGTCCGCTCGACCCGGCCCGGCTGCGCGCCGCCGCACGGGCGCTCCTGGCGCGGCACCCGCTGCTGCGTGCCGCCTTCCGGCACCGGGAGTCCGGTGACGCCGTGCTCGTCGTGCCCTCGGCGGTCGAGCCGTCGTGGGACGAGGTCGACCTGAGCGGGATGGACCCGGCGGACCGGGACGGCGAGCTGGCCCGGCTCACCGACGCCGACTGGCTGCGCCGCTTCGACCTGACGGCGCCGCCGCTGGTGCGGTTCACCGTGGTGCGGCTGACCGGCGAGTCGTTCCGCGTCGTCTGGACCGTGCACCACTCCCTGGTGGACGGCTGGTCCAACCCGATCTTCGCGCGGGAGCTGTTCACCCTGTACGCCAACGGGGTCGACACCTCCGCGCTGCCGCCGGTGCCACCCCACGCCGACTACCTGCGGTGGCTGGCCGACCGGGACGTCGAGGCGGCGCGCGACGCGTGGCGCTCGGCGTTGGCCGGGCTGACGGAGGCGACCCGCCTCGCGCCGGTCGACCCGGACCGCACGCCCGCGGTGCCCGACGAGCTGCTGGTGGACCTGCCCGAGTCCCTGACGGCCCGCCTGACCGACTGGGCGCGGGCCAACGACCTCACCCTCAGCACGGTCGTGCAGGGCTGCTGGGCGGTGCTGCTGGGCGCCCTGACCGGGAGCCGGGACGTCGTGTTCGGCGCGGTGCGGTCCGGCCGGCCCGCCGAGCTGCCGGGCGTCGAGACGATGATCGGCCCGTTCCTCGGCACGCTGCCGGTGCGGGTGGCGCTCGACCCCGCGCACACGCTCGCGCGGCTGCTGGCGGACCTCGGCGCCGGGCAGTTCGACCTGGAGCCGCACCAGCACCTCGGCCTGGCCGAGGTGCAGCAGCAGGCCGGCATCGGCGAGCTGTTCGACACCGTGGTCAGCTACCACAACTACCCGATGGCCGACGCCCGCGAGCTGGGCGGCCTGGCGCCGGACCTGGACGTGCTCGGCGGCGAGGCGCGCGTGGTGGCCGAGTACCCGTTCGCGCTGGGCGTGTACCCCGGCGAGCGGATGCGGCTGCACGCCCAGTACCGGGGTCGCCTGTTCACCCGCGAGGACGTGCGGCTGCTGGTCGACCGGTTCGTGCGGTTGCTGGAGACCGCGGTCGACGCGCCGGACACGCCGGTGGGCCGGGTCGACGTGCTGGCGGCGGGTGAGCGGGAGCTGCTGCTGGGCGAGTGGAGCGGGCGGATCGCGCCGATCCCGGACGTGACCGCGCCGCAGCTGTTCGCCGACCGGGTCGCGCAGGCGCCGGACGCGCTCGCCGCCGTGTTCCGCGACGAGGAGCTGACCTACGCCGGGCTGGACGCCCGCGCGAACCGGCTGGCCCGGCTGCTGGCCGCCCGGGGCGCGGGCCCGGAGGGCGTGGTCGCCTTCGCCCTGCCGCGCTCGCTGGAGGCGGCGGTGGTGGTGCTCGCCGTGCTGAAGTCCGGCGCGGCGTTCCTGCCGATCGACGCCAAGCTGCCGCTGGACCGGATCGCGTACATGGTGGACGACGCCCGGCCGATCGCTCTGGTGTCCACTGTGGACACCGCCGGCGGGATGGCCGGGCTCGACGTGCCGCTGGTGCTCCTGGACGACCCCGCGGTGCTCGCCGAGCTGGACGGCCTGCCCGCCACCGGGGGGGGGGGGGGCGGCGGCCCCCCCCCCCCACCCCCCCCCCCCCCCCCCCCGGGGGAGGCGGGTGTCCCCTTGTTTTGGCGTCTCCTGTGTTCTTTTCTGGTTTTTTTCTGGTTGTGTTATCGACCCCCCCCA
>NZ_JBVJVK010000008.1:176783-184373 GCF_055603705.1 Actinosynnema sp. NPDC037264
CTGCCTTCTCTCCCCCCCTCTCCCCCCTCCCCCCCCCCCCCCCCCCCCCCACCCCCCCCCCCCCCCCCCCCCCCCCCCCCCCCCCCCCCCTGCGCCAGGGGCACCCGGCCTACGTGATCTACACGTCCGGGTCCACCGGGCGGCCCAAGGGCGTCGTGGTCGACCACGCCGGGCTCGTCGCCATGGTCCGGAGCCTGATCGCGAAGTTCGACGTCACGCCCGACACGCGGGTGCTCCAGTTCGCCTCCTACAGCTTCGACGCGACGGTGTGGGAGTGGGGCCTGGCCCTGCTGGGCGGCGGCACGCTGGTGGTCGCCGACGACGACGCCCGCGCGCCGGGCCGACCGCTGCTCGACCTGATCCGGACCAGGCGGGTCAACCTCGCGGCGCTGCCGCCGGTGGTCGCGGGCGGGCTGCCCGAGGACGCCCGGCTGCCCGACGACCTGGTGATGGTCGTCGCCGGCGAGGCGTGCCCGCCGGAGGTGGTGGCGCGCTGGGCGCCCAGGCACCGGATGTTCAACGGGTACGGGCCGACCGAGGCGGTGCTCGCCTCGACCGTCGGCGGCCCGCTGACCGGCGAGGGCAGGCCGCCCATCGGCACGCCGACCGCGGCGCACCGGGTGTACGTGCTCGACCCGCTGCTGCGGCCGGTGCCCGTCGGCGTGACGGGCGAGCTGTACGTCGCCGGCGGGCTCGCCCGCGGGTACCTCGACCGGCCCGGCCTGACCTCCGAGCGGTTCGTCGCCGACCCGTTCGACGCGCCGGGCGGGTTCATGTACCGCACCGGCGACCTGGTCCGGTGGCACGCCGACGGCCAGCTGGACTACGTCGGCCGCGCGGACGACCAGGTGCAGCTGCGCGGCTTCCGCATCGAGCTGGGCGAGATCGAGTCGGCGCTGGTGTCGCACCCCGGCGTGGCCCAGGCCGTGGTCGTGGTCCGCGAGGACGACGGCGACCGCAGGCTGGTCGGCTACCTGGTGCCCGCCGCGCCCGCGCCCGAACGACCCGGCGCGGTGCCCGACGGCGTGCGGGAACTGCTGGTCGAGTCGCTGCCGGAGTACATGGTCCCGGCGGCGCTGGTCGCGCTGGACGAGCTGCCGCTGACCGCGCAGGGCAAGCTGGACCGCAAGGCGCTGCCCGCGCCCGAGGCCGGCGCGCCCGCCGCTCGCGGCCGGGGACCGCGCACACCGGTCGAGGACATCCTGACCGGGCTGTTCGCCGACGTGCTCGGCCTGCCGCAGGTGGGGATCGACGAGGACTTCTTCGAGCTCGGCGGGCACTCCCTGCTGGCCACGCGGGTCATCAGCCGGGCCCGGTCCGCGCTGGGCGTCGAGCTGCCCATCCGGGCGTTGTTCGAGGCGCGCACCGTGGCGGCGCTGGCCGACCAGGTGCGCGGCGCGCAGGGCGCCCGACCGGCGCTGGCGCCGATGCCGCGCGGCGAGCGGACGCCCCTGTCGTTCGCCCAGCGGCGGCTGTGGTTCCTCAACCGCCTGGAGGAGAACGCCACCGGCACCTACAACGTGCCGCTGGCGATGCGCCTGACCGGCGCGCTGAGGGTCGACGCGCTGCGCGCCGCCCTGCGCGACGTCGTGGCCAGGCACGAGGTGCTGCGCTCGGTGTTCCCGGACGAGGACGGCAAGCCGCACCAGCGGGTGGCCGACCTGCCGCCGGACCACCCGCCGCTGGAGGTGGCCGAACTCGCCGAGGCGGAGCTGGGCCGCGTGCTGACCGCCGAGACGGACCGCGGGTTCGACCTCGCGACCGAACCCGCGATGCGCGCCAAGCTGTTCCTGCTCGGCCCTGACGAGCACGTGCTGCTGGTCGTCTTCCACCACATCGCGTTCGACGGCTGGTCGATCGCGCCGTTCGCCCGCGACCTGACCGACGCCTACCGCGCCCGTTGCGCGGGCGTGGCCCCGGACCGGTCGCCGCTGCCGGTGCAGTACGCGGACTACGCGCTGTGGCAGCGGGAGCTGCTCGGCTCCGAGGACGACCCGGAGAGCCTGCTCGGCGCCCAGCTCGCGTACTGGACCGAGGCGCTCGCCGACCTGCCCGAGGAACTGGACCTGCCGACCGACTTCCCGCGCCCGGCGGTGAGCACGCACGACGGCGGCGAGGTCGAGTTCCTGGTCGACGGCCCGCTGTACGCGGGGCTGGTGGCACTGGCGCGCGAGTCCGGCGCGAGCGTGTTCATGGTGTTCCAGGCGGCCGTGTCGGCCCTGCTGGGCAAGCTCGGCGCGGGCACGGACATCCCGCTCGGCACCCCGGTGGCCGGCCGGGCCGACGAGGCGCTCGACGAGCTGGTCGGGTTCTTCGTCAACACCGTGGTGCTGCGCACCGACACCGCCGGCGACCCGACGTTCCAGGAGCTGGTGCACCGCGTGCGGGAGGCGAACCTCGGCGCGTACGCGCACCAGGACCTGCCGTTCGAGTACCTGGTGGAGAAGCTGAACCCGGTGCGGTCGCCGGCCCGCCAGCCGCTGTTCCAGGTCATGCTGGTGCTGCAGAACGACGGTGACGGGCCGGCCGTCCTGCCCGGCCTGAACGCCCGCGTGCAGCCGGTGGCCGCGCCGCGCGCGAAGTTCGACCTCACCTTCCAGCTCGACGAGCTGGTCGCCGACGGCGCGCCCACGGGCATCCGGGGCGCGCTGGAGTACACGACCGACCTGTTCACCCGGTCCACGGTCGAGCGGATCGCGGACCGGCTGCTGCGGTTGCTGCGCGCCGCGGTGGCCGACCCGGGCGCGCGGCTGAGCCGGCTCGACGTGCTGGACCCGGAGGAGCGCGAGCGGGTGCTGGGCGCGGGCGCCGGACCACGCCGCCCGGAAGCGTACCGGGGCGTGGTGGAGCGGGTGCGCGAGTTCGCCGCCCGCACGCCCGACGCCGTGGCCGTCGTGGACGAGGACGGCGAGGTCACCTACTCGACGCTGGTGCGCCGCGCCGCCGCGGTGTCCCGTGAGCTGGACGGCGGTCTGGCCGCGGTGCTGGCCGCACCGGGCGCGCGCTACGTATCGGCGGTGCTGGGCGCGCTCGGCGCGGGTGGCGCCTACCTGCCGCTGGACGTGCAGGCCCCGGTGTCGCGCACGGCCGCGTTGCTGGCCGACAGCGGCGCGCGCGTGCTGCTGACCGACGCCGCGCACCGCCGCCTGGCCGAACAGGTGGCGGGCGCCGCCCGGGTGGTCGTCCTGGACGGCGCCGAGGACGGCGACCTGCCGCCGTTGTCGGGTGCGGCGGACGACCTCGCGTACGTGATCTTCACGTCCGGGTCGACGGGCAAGCCGAAGGGCGCGATGGTGCACCGGGCGGGCATGGTCAACCACCTGCTCGCCAAGGTGGACGACCTGCGGCTGTCCGAACAGGACGCGGTGGTGCACAACGCGCCGGTGACGTTCGACATCTCGGTGTGGCAGATGCTGGCGCCGTTGGTGGTCGGCGGCCGGGTGCGGGTCGTCGGCCGCGAGGTCGCCGCGGACCCGGAGGCGTTGTTCGGCATCACGGCCGGTGAACGCGTCTCGGTGCTGGAGGTCGTCCCGTCGCTGCTGCGCGCCGCGCTGGACGTGTGGGACACCACGGGCGAGGCGCCGGAGCTGCCGTCGCTGCGCCGGCTGGTCGTCACCGGCGAGGCGTTGCCCGCCGACCTGTGCGAGCGGTGGTTCGCGCGGTTCCCGGCCATCCCGCTGGTCAACGCCTACGGGCCGACCGAGTGCTCCGACGACGTCACGCACGCGGTGATCACCGGGCCGGTGCGCGGCACGCGCGTGCCGATCGGCCAACCGGTGCGCAACACCGCGCTGTACGTGCTCGGCGACGACCTGCGGCCGCTGCCCGTCGGCGTGCCGGGCGAGCTCTACGTCGGCGGCCTCGGCGTCGGGCGCGGCTACCTCGGCGACCCCGCGCGGACGTCGGTGACGTTCCTGCCCGACCCGTTCGCCGCGGAGTCCGGTCTCGGCGCGGGCGCGCGGATGTACCGCACGGGCGACCGGGTGGTGCTGCGCCCGGACGGCAACCTGGAGTTCCTGGAGCGACGCGACCACCAGGTCAAGATCCGCGGCCACCGCATCGAGCTGGGCGAGGTCGAGGCCGCGGCCCGGGCGTTGTCCGCCGTGCGCGACGCGGTGGTGGTCGTCGACGGCGACGCCAAGGGCCACAAGCGGCTCGTCGGCTACGTCGTGCCGGCCGACGACGCGGGCGGCGACATCGCGTTGCTGCGCAAGGAGCTCGGCGAGTCGCTGCCCGACTACATGGTGCCCGCCGCGCTGGTCGTGCTCGACGCCCTGCCCCTGACGCCCAACGGCAAGGTGGACCGCAAGGCCCTGCCCGCCGCGGACTTCGCGCACCTGCCCTCCACGCGCGCCCCGCGCACCCCGGCCGAGGAGCTGCTGGCCGGGATCGTCGCGGACGTGCTCGGCGTGCCGTCGGTCGGCGTGGACGACAACTTCTTCGCGGTCGGCGGCGACAGCATCAGCTCGATCCAGGTCGTCACCCGCGCCCGCAAGGCGGGGTTGCCGATCGCGATCGCGGACGTGTTCGTGCACCAGACCGTCGCCGACCTGGCGGCCGCGGCGGACGACCGCGCGCCGTCGCGGGCCGCGGCGATCTCCAGCGTGTTCGAGGAGTTCGCCGCCCTGGAGGAGACCACGCCGTTCGACACCGTGCTGCGGATGAAGCCGGGCTCCGGTCCCGCGCTGTTCTGCCTGCACAGCGGCGTCGGCTTCGCCCTGCCCTACATCGGCCTGGCGCCGCACGTCGGCCCGGACACGCCGCTGGTGGGCATCCAGTCGCCGTCCATCACCGAGCTGGCCGCGCTGCCGACGTCGTTGGGGCAGTTGGCGTCGGACTACCTCGACCTGATCAGGTCGATCCAGCCCGAGGGCCCGTACCACCTGCTCGGCTGGTCGTTCGGCGGCATCCTCGCCCACGAGGTGGCCGCGCGGCTGGAAGCCGACGGCGAGCGGGTCGGCGTGCTGGCCAACCTCGACGCCTACCCGCCGAGCAGGCACGACCCGCACGGCGACGACCAGGCGATGCTCGGCTGGGTGGTGGAGCTGGTCGGGCACGACCGGTCGGAGTTCGCGGGCCGCGACATCACCGCCGAGGACGTGGTCGAGGTGCTGCGCCGCGACGGCAGCCCGCTGGCCGGGCTCGGCGACGAGCGGGTGCTGGCGATGATCGAGGTGATGAAGGTCCACTCGCGGTTCTCCGAGCGGTACCGGCCGTCCCGCTACGACGGCGAGGTGCTGCTGTTCGCGGCCTCCGGCGAGCTGCCCGAGGACGAGCTGGCCGAACGGGTCGACCTGTGGACGCCGCACGTCGGCGCCCTCCGAGTGCACCACCTGCCCGGTGGGCACGACCACATGATGAACCCGGGCCACCTGGCCCGGATCGGCGCGGCGGTGGCGGCCGGGATGTCCCGCCCGCCCGGGAATGGGGAATCGTGAACGCACTGGTCGACGTCAAACCCGGGCCCGGGGCGACCCTGGTCGAAGTCCTGGCCGTGACCGGCAGGCGGCTGCGGCACCTGCGCCGGGCGCCCGGCCGCTTCATCGGGGTCACGCTCAACCCGCTGGTGTCCATGCTGGTGCTCGGCTACCTGTTCCAGCAGTCGATCTCCATCCCCGGCGGCGGCAGCTACCAGGAGTACCTGTTCGCGGGCGCGGCGCTGCAGGTCGGTCTTGCGGGCGTCGGCCCGACCGCCATCGCGGTCGCGACGGACCTGAAGGGCGGGCTGATCGACCGGTTCCGGTCGCTGCCGATCTCGCGGTCGTCCGTCCTCATCGGACACACGATCGCCGACCTCGTGGTCGCGGTGATGGGCCTGGCCGTCGTCGTGGGCGTCGGCCTGCTGCTGGGGTGGCGCTCGCACACCGGGCTGCTGCCCACGCTCGCCGCGTTCGGCGTGCTGGTCGTGTTCTGCTACGTGGTGACGTGGGTCGGCGTGCTGCTGGGCATGTCGTCCAAGAGCCTGGAGACCATCGACTCGATCGCGCCGCTGGTCGTGGTCGTGTTCCCGTTCCTGTCGAACGCGTTCCTGTCCGAGCAGAACCTGCCCGCGTGGCTGGCGCCGATCGCGGCCTGGAACCCCATCAGCGCGGTGGCCACGGCCTGCCGCCAGCTGTGGGGCAACCCGGTCACCACCGGCGGCGGCTTCCCGACCGACCACCCGGAGGTGGTCGTCGTGGTGACCCTCGGCCTGCTGTTCCTGCTGACCTCGTTCGTCAGCCTGCGCCGGTACGCGAGCACCGCCAACTGAGGAGAACACGGACATGACCGCCCACCTGGCCGATGTCGACCTGGCCGACCTGGACCTGGCCGACCCGCAGACGTTCCTGGACGTGGACCTGCACTCGATGTGGCGGCGGCTGCGCGAAGAGGACCCCGTGCACTGGAACCCGCCGGGCGACGGCACGCCGGGCTTCTGGGTGCTGTCCCGCTACGCCGACGTCGTGGCGGTGTACAAGGACAACAAGAGGTTCACCTCCGAGCACGGCAACGTGCTGTCCACGTTGTTGCGCGGCACGGACTCGGCGTCGGGCAAGATGCTCGCGGTCACCGACGGCCCGCGGCACCGCGACGTGCGCAACCTGATGATCAAGTCGTTCTCGCCGCGCGTGCTGGCGAAGGTCGCCGAACGGGTGCACCAGCGGACCCTGGCGCTGGTGGGCGAGCGGGTCGGGCCGACGTTCGACTTCGCCACCGACGTCGCCGACCACATCCCGATCAACACGATCGGCGACCTGATGGACGTGCCCGTCGCGGACCGGGCGAAGCTCGTGGACTGGAACAACCGGACGCTGAGCCGGTACAGCTCCGAGGACACCGAGCTGGAGGAGTGGCTGGCCCGCAACGAGATCCTGCTGTACTTCTCGGGCCTGGCCGAGCAACGCCGGCGCGACCCCGGCGACGACGTGGTCAGCGCCCTGGCCAACGGGCTGGTGGACGGCGCGCCGCTGAGCGAGGACGAGATCGTCTTCAACTGCTACAGCCTCATCCTGGGCGCGGACGAGTCCAGCCGCATGTCCTCGATCGGCGGGCTCCTCGCGCTGCACCAGCACCCGGAGCAGTGGCGCGCGCTCAAGGACGGCAAGGTCGACATCGGCACGGCGACCGAAGAGGTGCTGCGCTGGACCACGCCCGCCATGCACTTCGGCCGCCGCGCCGTCGTGGACGTGGAGCTCGGTGGGCGGGTCATCAAGGCGGGCGACGTGGTGACGCTGTGGAACAGCTCGGCCAACTTCGACGACGAGGTGTTCACCGACCCGCTGTCGTTCGACCTGTCGCGCACGCCCAACCGGCACATCGCGTTCGGCCACGGACCGCACTTCTGCCTCGGCGCCTACCTCGGGCGCGCCCACGTGCGCTCGGTGCTGGAGGCGGTGCGCGACCTGGTCGACGAGATCGAGCTGGCCGGTGAGCCGCGCCGGCTGTTCTCCAACTTCGTCCACGGCTACTCCAGCCTGCCGGTGACGTTGCGCTGACCGCGTTCCCCGACCGCCCCGGGGGGGGGGGGGGGGGGGGGGGGGGGGGGGGGGGGGGGGGGGGGGGGGTGGTGTGTGGGGGGGGGGTGTCCCCGCTGTGGGGGGGAGGCCGCCA
>NZ_JBVJVK010000008.1:184383-241207 GCF_055603705.1 Actinosynnema sp. NPDC037264
GCCCTTGGGGTTGGGGGGGGGGGGGACCCTCCCCCCCCCCCCCCCCCCCCCCCCCCCCCCCCGCCCCCCCCCCCCCCCCCCCCCCCGCGGCGGGGCTTTCGCTTGTCCGCTGCGGGGATCCGCACCAGGGGGTGGGGACAGCCCTACCCCGACCCGGTGGGCACCACCAGTGTCCGCCCGGTCACGCGGCGGAAGGATTCGAGGCACAGTGCCACAACGGAGGAGTTGAGGGTCGTGGGCAGCGCGCCGGTGACCGTGTCAATCGCCAAGTGGAGCGCCACTCATCCGTGGCGCGCGATCATCGGATGGCTCGCCTTCGTCGCGGTGTGCGTCGCCGCGGGGGCCATCGTCGGCGTCCGTGACGCCTCCAGCGAGGACTACCGGGTCGGCGAGGCGGGTCGCGCCGAGACCGTGGCGGCCGAGGGCGGGCTGGTGGACCCGATCGTGGAACGGGTGCTCATCACCTCGCCGTCCGGGCCGCTCGACCAGGCTGCCGCCGACACCGCGGCGCGCGAGGTCGCCGACCGGATGCGGGCCCTGCCCGAGGTGTCCTCGGTCGGCGAGCCGACGCGGTCGCCGAACGGCGACGCGGTGCTGGTCGAGGTGACCATGACGGCCGCGGACCGCACGGCGATGGAGCAGGTGGCCGCGCTGCTGGAGCAGACGGCCGCGGTGCGCGGCGCCCACCCGGAGCTGGTGGTCGAGCAGACCGGCGGCGTGTCGATCGACGTCGGCATCGACGAGCAGCTGGCCGAGGACCTGGCGTTCGCGGAGCGGCTGACGCTGCCGGTCACCCTGCTGATCCTGCTGGTCGTGTTCGGCGCCCTGATCGCGGCCGGCGTGCCGGTGCTGCTGGGGTTGTCGTCCGTGGTGACGGCGATGGCGCTGTCGGCGGTGGCCTCGCACGTGTTCCCCGACGCGGGCGCGACGAAGAACGTGATCCTGCTGCTGGGCATGGCCGTCGGCGTGGACTACTCCCTGTTCTACCTCAAGCGGGAACGCGAGGAACGCGCGCGCGGCGGTGGCCGGGTCGACCACGTGGCCGCGGTGGAGCTGGCCGCGGCGACCTCCGGTCGGGCCATCGTGGTGTCCGGGCTGGCCGTCATGGTCTCGATGGCCGGTCTCTACCTCGTCGGGGACGTGGTGTTCTCGTCCCTGGCCACCGGCTCGATCATCGTGGTGGCGGTGGCGGTCGTCAGCTCGCTGACCGTCCTGCCCGCGCTGCTGGCCAAGTTCGGCCGCTGGGTCGACCGGCCGCGCGTGCCGCTGCTGTGGCGGCTCACCGGGCGCGGCGAGGGCCGGGTGTGGCGCCGGGCGCTGGAGCCGTCGATGCTGCGGCCGGGGCGGACGCTCCTGATCAGCACCGGCGCGATGCTGCTGCTCGCCCTGCCCGCGCTGGGCATGGAGCTGGGGTTGCCCGGCAACGACACGCTGCCCAAGCAGGTCGAGGAGATCCGCACCCACGACCGGATGGTGGCCCTGTTCCCCGGTGAGGGCGCGCGGCACGTGGTCGTGGTGCGGGCCGACCCGGCGCGGGCCGCCGAGGTGGCGTCGGCGCTGGACGGGCTGGCCGCGCGGACGCAGGGCGACCCGCTGTTCGCGCCGGGGGCCGCCGAACGGGTGTCGGAGGACGGCCGGGTGACCGTGCTGGAGCTGCCGATCCCGTTCTCACCCGAGTCGCCGCGAGCCGAGGAGTCGCTGGCGAAGCTGCGCGGCGAGCTGGTGCCCGCGGCGGTGGGCGGGTTCGAGCACGCGGTCTCCGGTGACGTCGCGCGCAACGTGGACACGGTGGCGCACCAGTCCGACAAGCTGCTGCGGGTCGTGCTGTTCGTGCTGCTGCTGACCTTCGTGATGATCGTGGTCGCGTTCCGCTCGGTGGTCATGGCGCTGCTGACGATCGCGCTCAACCTGCTCGCCACCGCGGCCACGTTCGGCGTGCTGGTGCTGGTGTTCCAGCTCGGCTGGGCCGAGGACCTGCTGGACTTCACCTCCGGCGGCTTCATCGTGTCGCGGGTGCCCCTGTTCCTGTTCGTGATCCTGTTCGGGCTGTCGATGGACTACCACGTGTTCGTGCTGAGCCGGGTCCGCGAGGTCGCGCGGACCGGCGTGCCGTCGTGGCAGGCGGTGCGCGAGGGCATCACGAGCTCCGCCGGCGTGGTGACCAGCGCGGCGGTGGTGATGGTGTCGGTGTTCGTCAGCTTCGTGTTCACCAGCCTGCTGGAGATGAAGCAGCTCGGCCTGGGGCTGGCGGTGGCCGTGGTGCTGGACGCGTTCGTGATCCGGCTGCTGGTGCTGCCCTCGGCGATGCGCCTGCTGGGCCGGGCGGCGTGGTGGCCCTCGACGTTGTCCCGCCGGTCGGACCACTCGATGGCGGGCCCGGTCGGCGAGCAGCGAGCGCAGTCGCACGAGGAGGCGCGCTTGCCGCGCTGAACCTCGTGGACGGGGGATGGCCTCCCGGGTCGTGACGTCGCCGGACGGCGCGCACGGCCCGGGAGGTCCCGCGCGTCGTCGGCCGGACGTGCCGCGCGGGGCCGGTCAGGTATCCGTCAGTGCGCTGTCAGCGGTGTTGACCAGTATCGGGAGCACCCGAGGCCGACGCCGGCGACGCGGACGGAGTACTGACGTGGTGAACCCCTTTGACGACGAGGACGGCACGTTCCTGGTGCTGGTGAACGACGAGGGCCGGCACAGCCTGTGGCCGACCTTCGCGGACGTGCCCGCGGGCTGGACCATCGCGCTCGACGCGGGTCCGCGCGCCGCCGCGCTGTCCTATGTGGAGCGGAACTGGACCGACATGCGGCCCGCGAGCCTGCGCGAGGCGGGCTGACGTGGACGCCGCGATTCGCGTTGAGGGACTCAAGAAGACCTACAAGGGCACCGAAGCCCTCCGCGGTGTCGACCTGACCGTGAAGCCGGGATCGGTGCTGGGCCTGCTGGGCCCCAACGGCGCCGGCAAGACGACCGCCGTGCGGGTCATGGCGACGCTGCTCGCGCCGGACAGCGGGCTGGTCGAGGTCGCCGGCTACGACGTGGTGAGCCGGCCGGGGGAGGTGCGCCGGCGGATCGGCCTGGCCGGGCAGTACGCGGCGGTCGACGAGCTGCTCACCGGCCGGGAGAACCTGACCCTCGTCGGCAAGCTCCTGCACCTGGGCGGCAAGGGCGCCCGGGACCGCGCCGCGGAGCTGCTGGAGCGCTTCGACCTCGTCGCGGCGGCCGACCGGCCGGTCGGCACCTACTCCGGCGGCATGCGCCGGCGGCTCGACCTGGCCGGCTGCCTGGTCGGCCGGCCGCAGGTGCTGTTCCTGGACGAGCCGACCACCGGGCTGGACCCGGCGAGCAGGCAGTCGCTGTGGAACACCGTGCGCGGCCTGGTCGCCGACGGCATGACCGTGCTGCTGACCACCCAGTACCTGGAGGAGGCCGACTACCTGGCCGACCAGGTCGTGGTGATCGCCGACGGCCAGGTGATCGCCGACGGCACGCCGGACGAGCTCAAGCGCAAGGTCGGCCAGGAGTGGCTGGAAGTGGCCGTCGCGCTGCCCGACCGGGTCGCCGCCGCGGTGGCGGTGCTCGCGCCGCTGGCCGTGGACGAACCGGCCGCCGACCCGGTCAAGGGACTGGTGAAGCTGCAACTGCGCGACGGCATGGACGGCATCGCCGCCGCCGCCGTCGCCCTCCGGGACGCGGGGGTGGACGTCGCCGACTTCGCGCTGCGCCGCCCGACCCTCGACGACGTGTTCTTCAACCTCGTCGGCCACCAGCCCCAGGGCTGACCGCCGACCACCGGGCACTGACCGCCGGGCACCGGACGGCTGAGCACACCACCCGCCGAGCACCGGCCGCCGGGCACCGGATGGCTGACCGCCGACCACCGGACGGCTGAGCACTGACAGCCGGGCACCGGGCACCGAGTCGCGGCGGCCGAGCGCGGCCGCCGGGCACCGACCTCCGCGGCGCCGACGTCCGAGGCCCGACCGCGAGAGGCGCCATTCACCGATCGGGAAGGGAACCTGCCGTGACCATGCGCATCCCCAACTTCGCGGGCAGCCGCGCGCTGTCGATGACCAGGCACGACGTCCACGGGTCGCCGGGGGCGCGACCATGACCGACCTCCTGTTGCGCGTGGGGCACGTGGCCGCCGTCCTGGCGGTCGTGCTGGTCGCGGCGTACCTGGGCCGGGTCGCGGCACGCGCCGCGCGGCAGCCCGAGGTCGTCGGCGAGATCCTGGCGGGCATCCTCGTGGTGCCGGCGGTCCTCGCGGTCGGCGGGGCGCCGACCCTCGCCGCGGTGCTGCCCACCGGCGTGGTGAGCCCGTTGAAGGTGATCGGCCAGGTCGGCCTGGTGCTGTTCCTGGTCGGCGTGGCCCACGAACTGCGGCACGGCGGCTCCGGCCTCGGCGCCCGCGCGGTCGGCTGGGTGACCGCGGGCTCGTTCCTGCCCGCCCTGCTCACCGGCCTGGTGATGGCCGCGTGGGTGGTCTGGGTGGCCGACCCGGACCTGCGCGGCGACGCGCCGGCGCCCGCGCTGGTGCTGATGGTCGCGGTCGCGTTGAGCGTGACCGCCGTGCCCGTGCTGGCCCGCGTGCTGGAGGACCGCGGCCTGGTGGACAGCCCTGCGGGCAAGCTCGCCATGGCCGCGGCCGTGGTCACCGACTCGGCGGCGTGGGTGCTGCTCGTGGTGGCCGTCGGCATCTCCGGCGGCCTCGTGGTGTCCCTGGTCCTGGTCGCCCTCGGCGTCACGGTGACCGTCGTCGGCCGCATCCTGCTGCGCGGCCGCGTGCCCATGTCGGCGGCCGAGCGCTTCCCGCGCGCCGCGGGCGTCGCCGTCGCCGGGTTGGCGCTGCTGGTGGCGTTCCAGTTCGAGCACTGGGGCCTGACCGCCGTGTTCGGCGCGTTCGTGGTCGGCCTCGCGATCCCCGGCGGGGCGTGGGCGAAGGCCGTGCGGCCCGTGATGTCGTTCGGCAGGCTGCTGGTGCCGGTGTTCTTCGTGGTGGCGGGCATGGGCGTGGCGAACGCGCCGCGCGGCTCGGTGCCGTGGACCGCCATCGCCGTCGCCATCGCGCTGGCCGTCGTCGGCAAGGTCGGCGGCGGCTACCTCGGCGGGCGGTTGGCCGGTCAGGACCGCCGCACGGCGGTGACGGTCGGCGTGCTGGTGAACACCCGCGGGCTGACCGAGATCGTCGTGCTGCAGGCCGGGTACAGCGCCGGACTGCTGTCCGTGCAGCTGTTCCTGGCCCTCGTGGTGATGGCGTTGGCGACGACCGGCATGACCGGTCCGCTGCTCTCGCTCATCGAACGCACCAGCGCCCCGAAGCCCGTGCCGGTACCCGAGTTGCCCGGGAGCAGGTCATGACCCAGTCGCTGCCCGCGATCGAGATCGCGGAGTTCCGCACCCTGATGTCGCACTTCCCGACCGGTGTCGCCATCGTCACCACGACCGGCCAGGACGACTCGCCGCGCGGCATGACCGTCTCGTCGGTGTGCAGCGTGACGTTGTCGCCGCCGACGCTGCTGGTCTGCCTGCGCAACGGCAGTCCCACCCTGGACGCGGTGCTGGCCCGCGGCGCGTTCGCGGTGAACTTCCTGCACGGCGACGCGAAACCGGTGGCGGAGCTGTTCGCCTCCGGCGCGCCGGACCGGTTCGACCTGGTCCCGTGGCGCCTGCCGGCGAGCGCGGGCGGACCGCACCTGGTGCGGGACGCGCACGCGGTGGCCGACTGCAAGGTCAGCCGGACCGAGGCCGTCGGCGACCACACGGTGGTGTTCGGCCAGGCGTTCCAGGTCTCGCGCGAACAGGGCCGGCTGCCGCTGCTCTACGGGATGCGCGAGTACCAGGTGTGGCGGCCCGACCAGAGGTAGGGCCAGCCCTACCGGCAGTTGGAGAACCGCGATCGCCCCGGCGGCCCCTGCCACCGGGGCGATCGCGCATTAGCCTCGGGAACGTGGTCCGGTTATCGCCAGTCATCACCAGGTCCGCACCGGAGGACTTCGACCTGTGGCCGGTGTCCGGCGACGGCGGCTGGCTGCACCTGGACGGGACCGTGGGCCAGGACGAGGTCGGCGCGGTGCTCTGCACGATGTACCTGCACAGCGGCGGCCGGGACGCGCGCACCGCGGCCGCGGCGGTGCACGAGCTGATCGGCTTCGACACCCTGTACGGGCGCGGCGGGCTGCTGCTCGACGGCGGTGGCGGCGTGCGCGCCGAACCCGGTGGCACGGACCTGTTCGAGTGGCGCACGTGGCTGCACGCGCTGCACCGCGCGCCGGTCGACCTCGGCCACCCGCCCGCGCCGTGGGTCGAGTACGTCGGCGCGGACGTGGTCCGCGTGTGGGTGGACGAAGGACGCGACGTGCCGCACGTGGACCTGTCCCGGACCGCGCTGCCCGCGATGCTGCGCGCCGCGCAGCGCGACCTGGTCGACTTCCTCGGCCCGCTGCGCAGCTGGGCGGGCGTCCACTCACCCCACCAGGCGGAACTCCTGGTGGCGAGCGTGGACGCCGGCCTGCAGATCACCGAGCCGTTGCCGCTGTAGCGGGCGCGGTCCGATCAGGCGTCCGCCCGTCGGGTGAAGTAGACCTTCCCGTCCGGGTGGCGCGTGAACGCCATGATCCCGGTGGCGTAATCGGTGACCGCCAACCCGTTCGTCTTGACGGCGCCGGAGACGAGGGTCCAATCGCCTCCCGAAGCGGTCGACTTGCAGCGCAGGTTGTCGGCCAGGTCCGCGGCGAACGCCAGCGATTTGCCGCGCGGCACGGCCGGTGCTCGTTTCGACAGCAGTGCCGGCTGTATCGCCGACCACGGGGCCGAATTGTCCACCGTGCCGTTCACGATGAAATGCGGCATGTGGTAGAGCTGACTGTCCTCGCCCCGGCGGACCAAGCTCAGCTCGTCGCCGAGGCCGGGGCGGAAAGCGGCTACCTGCTGATCGCTCTTGCCCGGTGCGCTGAGGAATTTCGGGACGGTCCACGACGTGGGCGAACCGTTGCCGCCCTTGCCCGTGGCCCGCAGCCAGCCGATCGACCCGTCCAGGGCGGCGGTGAAGAAGACGTACAGGTGATCGGTGGTCAGGCCGCCCTGCGGGAAGTCGACGGCGCACGGCCGGCCGCTGTTCTGGGTGCCCGGCACGAAGCTCCACGTCGGGAAGGTCCCCTGCCAGCGGGTGTTGCTGTAGATCGAGAAGTTCGGGGTCATGCCGAACAGGTGCAGGCCGTCCTCCCAGCTGACCGCGCTGAGCGACACGACCTGCTGCCCGGCCGCCACCGGCTGCCAGGCGTCCCACGATAAACCGGCATCACCCGATCTTGTCCAGTGCGCTTGCTTCGCGACGCCGTCCACGGCGAAAAGATATACTTTGTTGAAGTGGTCCACTGCGGCCAGCGCATTGTTTCCCGCGCCGTTCGGCTGATTTCCGGGCACGACTGCCCAGCCCGTCCAGGCCACGATGATCTCCTTGGGCTACCGGGGTAATCGGAATTCGCCCGTGTGACTCTGCCAGAGCTGTCGGTGGGTGTCGTCCTCGGAACGAGTGAAGCGAAGTCCTCGTTCAGCGGCAGGAGCGCGTCGTCGACCTGTCGTCGTGCTCGGCGGCGACCACCGTCACCGCCGAGCACGGGATCACGACCATCCGGTTCCGGGGGTCCCGCCCGCGACCCGGTGGACGTCCGTGGTGGACGCGCTAGCGCACGCAGTCGCCGTCCTGCGGCGTGCGGCCGGGCTTCTGGGTCTCCGTGGCGGGCAGCGGCACGGAGAAGCCGCCGGTGGGAGCGCCGGTGGCGCCCTCGGCGAAGAACCCCGCCAGGAACTCCCGCACCGCGGCCGGGTCGACCGACAGGGCCTGGCCCTGCTCGGAGTCGACCACCTCGCCGAGCGGGACGATCGCGGTCCGCACGGTCGGGGTGAGCCGCGCGGCGAACTCCACCAGGTTCCACCCCGGGTCGACGCGCAGGTGCCGCGCCGCCACCCGTGCCAGGTCGGCGACCTGCGCGGGGTCGCTCGCGACCACCTTCTTCGCCAAGGCGCGCAGGAACGTCTGCTGCCGCACGATCCGGTCCAGCTCGCCGTTCTCGAGGCCGTGGCGCTGCCGCAGGAACGCCAGCGCCTGCGCGCCCGAGAGCGACTGCGGCCCGGCGCGCAGGTCGGCGCCGGAGAGCGGGTCGCGCGACGCGCGCTTGAGGCAGACCTCGACGCCGCCGACCGCCTCGGACAGCGTGCTGAACGCGGCCATGTCGACCGCCGCGTAGTGGTCGACCTCCACGCCGGTCAGCGCCTCGACGGTCCGGGTGAGCGACTCCACGCCGGCCTCGTCGCCGTCACGCCCCTCGGCCTCGGCCGCCTGGTGGGCCCGCGCGTACGCCGAGTTCAGCTTCCCCTGGCCCACGCCGGGGATGTCGACCAGGGAGTCCCGGGGCAGCGACGCCGCGCTGACCACGCCGTCCGCGCCGACGCGCGCCAGCACGACGGAGTCGGTGTTCGCCGACCCGTCCAGGCCGATCAGCAGCACGGTCTGCGCGGTCGCCGGCGGTGCGGCCGGGTCGACCTGCGACGGCGCCGCGCTCCGGTCCACGGCCAGCGGCACGATCACCGCGACGGCCGCGGCGACGGCGGTCAGCCCGGTCGCGGCGAACAACGCGAGGGGACGCCGCCGGGACCGCGCGCCGTGCAGGTTCGCCAGCACGGTCCGGTGGTCGACGGCCTGGTCGGCCTCGGCCGCGATCGCCTCGCGGATGAGGGCTTCCTGCCGGGTGTCGGTCATCGCAGCACCTCCGAGGGCGTGTTCTCGTTGACCCGCAGCGTGTGCAGCGCGCGGGAGATGTGGCTGCGGACGGTTCCCTCCGCGCAGCCCAGGATTTCGGCGATCTCGGCGTCGGTGCTGTCCTCGTAGTAGCGCAGCACCAGCGCGGCCCGCTGCTTGCGCGGCAGCACGGCGATCCGGGCGCGCATCTCGTCCCGTTCGGCGTGGCGCACGGCCGGGTCGGCGACCGAGGGCGCGAGGTCGTCGAGCACGACGTGGGTCGAGGACACGTCCCGGGCCGCCCGGCGGCGGCGCCACGACAGGTACTCGTTGGTCACCATCCGCTTGACGTACAGGTAGGGCACGTCGACCGCGCCGATCCGCGCCCACTTCTGCCGCGCGCGCAGCAGCACGTCCTGGACGATGTCCTGGGCCAGGTGCTTGTCGCACGTCAACGCCGTGGCGTAGCGCAGCAGTCGATCAAGACGCTCGGTGACGAACTGGTCGTAGTCGGCCGGCACGTCGCCCCTTTCCTCCGCTGTCGGTTTCCGTTGCGGACGGGAAACCCTTCAGAGGACGTCTCACGTTGAGCCACTCGGGTGTGATCTCCGACACATGTCGTCCATCGCCCCTCATTCGGGTTGGTCGGGATCGAGGGACGGGCGTCCTGTCGAAGATCAACGCGCACCTGCCGGACGACCTGGCCGAGCAGGTCGAGGAGGCAGGTGTGCCGTGTCGGCCGTGAGCCGCTGAGCTGTGGAGTAGACCGTGAGGCGGATCGGCACGATCAGACTGGACGAACCGGCCTCGCAGAACGCGGCGGGGTCCGCGGCGCTCACCCAGCCCGCGGGCACCGGCTTGGTGGGCGACGCCGCAGGACTACTCGACCTGAGGCGCGAACAGATCACCGAGCAGCGGAGCCTGATCGCCGTCGGTTACGCCGTCACCTACCTGCTCGGCACGGTCCTGTGCGCGCTGCTGTTGGCCAAAGCGCTGCTGCGGCCGGTCGGCTGCTGGCCGCAAGAGCGCCGAATGGCCCCAAGGAGTTGGACGTGCACGGAGACGACCCCGGTCTCGGCCGGTGTACTGCGGGTAGTGCTGCGTTCACCGTCGTGTGCCCCGACGTCACCGGAAGAGCATCGCCGAGTTCGAGCGCGCCAAGCCGACCACGGCCGCCGCATCTGCATCACGCGCGTGCGGCGGACGTCTCGTAGAGGGCGACGTGGTGGTGGTGCACGCGGCGGGGTGCACGGAAACCGGGGAAGTGATCTCCGTGCGCCCCTGGCTACCACCTCACACCCACGTCGGGCACTTCGAAGACGCAGAACGCGCCAGGCTCGACCGGTAATCCTGTGGGCACGACGCACCACGACGCACTCGCTGCAGGGCGTTCCAGGACCTGAACCACCTGCTCCAAGACCAGCAGGAGTACGCGGGCCTCCTGGCCTGGCGCAAGAACCAGCAGGAACGTCCCGTCGCCGAGTCGGTGCCGAAGCACCGCACCGACCCGTGTAACCGCGTTCATGTCGTCCCACACGACTTCCACCCCGCGGTCCGACAACCAGTCCAACGCATACTTGACCTGAAGTCGTGCGACGACGTCGTCCGCCGTGCGTACGGTGTCAACCTCGACCAGCAGTCGTTCCAACTCGTCGCGGTCATCGTCTGCACGCAGGTAGGCATGGGCCGTCACCGCCGCGCACACCGCGCACTTGCGCCACACCAGACACCGGGGGTAGCTGTAGGTGTCGAAGATGTCCCAGTCGTCAGGTGCCTCACCCCACGATTGCCACGTCGACGTTCGCCGTACGTTTCCGCATTCGCAGCACAGCGCGGACACGGTTACGGAACCGGTTCCATGAACCGACCGGCTTCCACCCGTTTCTGCCCTGCGAAGGTGATCAGCACGCTGTCGCCGGCGCAGTGCACCAATGCCTTGGCTTCCAGCGTCCGCACTGTTCGTCGCAGGTTGGCGCGCATGCCCTCCGGCATCCACTTCTGCAGTTCGACGAACCGGGCGCCCGCCGACCCGACGTGGTAGAGGAGTACGAGCAGGTGGTCCCCCGCACGCAGGTCGGCCCGCAGCACCTTCGGTTGGTCGCCGAACACTTGTACGGTCGGCAACTCCCGTGTCACCAGAGAGTCCACCATCTTCTGGGCCACGTCGGGCGACACGTTTCCGCTCAACCGGACGAACTCGGCCAGCGCCCCTGGCTGATGAAGATCCGTGGCGACGGCACGCCGTCCGAGCCCGTGCCGGTCGCCGTGGCGGAAGTATCGGAAGGCACGGAGGGTGTGCTCGGCATCAACCCGCACACCTCCCCGAGCCACTGGTAGGCCCGCTGCATCGACTCTCGGTCCAAGACCTGCGAACAATTGGTAGGAGTTCGCCATGGCCCGCAACTCCGCGAATCGGCTCCCGGTGCCGTCGTCGACGCCTCCGGGCAGCGAGTGTGCCTCGTGCTCGGTGTTGGTCGGCAAGGGTTCGATCAAACCTAGGTGGCGATCTTCGATGTTGCTCATCATGCGGTCCTCGTCCTCTCGGGTCCGAAGCGATGTTGACGAGACGAGTGAACAAGGCGTTTGTCGCCGTTATGTCGCCGAACGGCCCGGCGATGAGCCCAACGGGTGATTAATCGCAGGGCTGACCTGCGGAGCTCACTCGTTCGGGTAACCATTGGCGCGGATGGCGGGCACCGTGGTGACCTGGGAGGCGGAGACGGTGAGCTTGCGGAAGTCGAACGTCCACGACACCTGCGCGTTGCTCTGCTCGCTGCTCCTGCGCGACGGGTACCGCGAGGTGTGGGAGAAGTACGCCGATCGGACGAGTGAGGGGCTCAACCAGGCCGCAATCGCCCGCGTGCTCGCACGGCAGAAGGTGAAGAATGGTGAGCTCAGTGAGCGGCGCCAGGAGTCACATCGGATGGTCAAGGACGTGATATCACGCATGGTGCGCCGGGAACGGCTCACCGGAACTACCCTCGCGCTGTTCGTCCAGGCGTTCAGGATCAATGAAAATGACGAAAAGCGGCTGTGGCGCGCATTTACCGGGATTGTGTTCCCGGCCGAAATTGCGAATACTATTCGCTGTAAGCCGCGCCTAGCGGTCCCGCAGTGTCATCGAACGATTTCTGTGTTCGAGAGATATACGATCGATCCGCGAGGTGTGCCGCTTTCTCGCAACGTCAGGCACGCCATCCGGGCGGTTGAGGACGGCGTAGGGTCGTATATCTTCGGCCACGAGCGAGCGGTCGCGGCCGTCACTGTGCGGCACGGCGGCGTCGCGGGACCACAGCACGAGTACGGCGACGGGCTACTCGCCACCGAGATCATCCTTGATCGCCCGTTGCGCAACGCCGAGGCGACCGCACTGGAGTACGAAGCGACTTACCCGGCAAACATCGAGCCGTTCACCGAGGTGCGTCGGCTCGTGTGCGCCAGGGCCGAGCACGTCGATATCGGCATCGAGTTCACCGGACAGCTTCCAGGGCAAGCATGGTGGTGCGTCTGGGCCGATCCCAATCGCGGGCGACCAGTCCACGAGGAGGAGATCGACTGCCGGAACGGCTCGATCCGGAAGTTCTTCCCCGCGCTCGAGAACGCCGTGGCGGGCGTGAGGTGGCGTTGTTGACCGAGTCGTGGACGCCGAACACCGGACCGTCAGGACGTAGCGGTAGCGGGCTCCCCGTACAAGCGCCATGCCACGCGGCCGCCGGTGGCACGCGGTCAGAAGACGGTCAACCGGGACACGCCCGCTGCGAACGCGCCGTGTCGCTGCTCAACGGGAGGAAGGTCCAGGGCAAGGCGGCGTCGTGTCTGTACTCGTTGACGAGTCCGCCGAGGATGCGGGTGTGGCGCGGTCCGCGGGTGTCGAGGTTGTGTGCTCCGGTGGGTGCTGAGCTTCGGGGTGGTAGCTGGTCACGGGCTTGGTGGGGTTCGGGGTCGGTTGTTAGTGGTCCTCGTAGGTTGCGAGGCCCCGAGGCGGCGCACTGGTGATGGCGCACGGATCATCGGACTGGATGACGGCGTCGAACGCCTTGCCGTACTTGCCGTCGCGGTCGCTTAGCAGGAAGCGCAAACTCCGTCGGGCTTCCGAGGTCGACGGCGAGGTCTGGTCTGTCGCGTCGTCGATGCCAGGGTCGAGTGGGCGGTACGGGTGCCGGGTGTGGTGTTCGAGGAACGCCGGCGCGTCGAGGCGTGTGTCGAGCACGGTGTCGAGGTGGAGGAAGTCCGCTGCGGTGATGTTGTGGGCCTGGGCGGTGAGGAACTCTTGCCAGGTCGGGCCGCTTTGTCGTGGTGTCGGGTCGATACCCGCATCGTGCGGAACCTGCCAGACCGTCGAGACGGCGATGTGGTGGCCGGTTCACCTTGGATCCGGCGGTGATTCCCCTGCGGGTTCTGGCGAGTCACGGGATGAGCGTTTTGAGCGCGGACCCGGCCCTGCGAGTTGCCGACGGAGGACGGTGCCCTCCTGTGGCAGCACGAGCAGTTCGGCGAACCTAGTCGTCTCGTTGCGCAGCACCACCGACGGCCCTGCCAAGATCACCCAGGTGGCCTGCGGTTCTCGGGGTCCTCGTCTTGCGTTGTGGGTTCGCCGGTCCCGTAGAAATTGACGTCGCCATTAATCGTATGGGCTTGAACGAAGTTCCCGGAACCGCTGTTCGTGATCAGATTGTCGACACCTGCTGCGGGTGGCGCTGCGGTTGCTCTCTCGCGCACTCGCTGGTCAAGGAGTCTGAGAGCGATGCCGGCGAGCCCGAGAAAGAATTTTACCGCGAATGCGATCAACCCGATTATGAGGGCGAGAATCGCGCCGTGAAGTATCAGTCTCGCCGGATTTTGGGCAGCCTGGCTATACGACTCTTGCGGTAACGAAAAGGCTGATTAGGCCCTTCACGTGTGCACCGACCGGAACCTCCTGCTGACGGCTGCTGCCAAGGTGCCTGTTCCTACCGTGCCACCGACCTGATCTCCAGGAGGACAACCTCCTCGGCGGGCACCTCCGGCTCAGGCATGAGGTGTTGAAGCAGATCGCGAAGCCGTTGACCGGGCCGTCGACCCGTGGGTTCGTGGTATTGGATCCGGCGAGTGCCGGCGGTCGACGGCGCCCACCTTCGACACTTCGGACACGCCGAAGAACCTGGACCGGTTCGGTCGCCGTCGGTGCCCGCTCCGCGCAGGAAGTGGTCGGGCGGCGTTTCCGCCGGTGGTGGCCATCCCGGGCCCGGTCCTCGTGCGGCCCGCTCGATCCGGACCACGACCTCCGGGAGCAGCGGTGGGCCGCCGGCGCGGCGCTGGGGCGGTCGGCCGGGCCGGCCTCGCCGGAACGGCGATCGTCACAGCCGGGTGACTCCGCGGTGGCGACGCCGCACCGGGGTCGGCGATCATCGGGACGGCGTGGTTTGCCGGTTTGTGCGCATGAGGTTTCAAGGTCGTCGCTATCGTGACGTCGGCTTGGGGGTCTGGATGATCGATGCTTCACCCGACGACGGGGTTGAGAGTCGTGCCGCGACGGCGAACACGCAGAGCGGTGCGGCGGGCAACGTCGTGCAGGCACGGGACATCCACGGCGACGTCCGGCTGGACACGCCTTCAGTGCCGCGTTCGTGGGCGCCCGCCGCGGTGCTCGCCGTGGCGGTGATCGTCGGAGCGTTGATCATCGCCTGGCCGAGGTCGTCGGACGACCCCGCGGCCGGTGCGCCCGCGGAGTTGGGCGTAGTGGTCGACATGTCCCACAACGACCAGGCCCCGTGGGGGTACGTCTCCGAGTCCCCCGACTTCCCCGGCCGCGCCATCGTCCGCCGACTGGCCGAACCGATGGCCGCGGTGGATCGTGACCTGGTGCGGGAGATCCGCACGTCGGACGGGGCGATCAGCCTCCACCGCCACCTGGTCCGGCTGCACCTGGTGGGCCCCGTCGGGGGCACGAGGGTGACTGACATCCGGCCGGTCGTCCGGCGGACGGCACCGCCGCCCTCCGGAAGCCTCGTCCACGTGCCGCCCCAAGGCAGTGAGGAGTCCTCGGAAGTACTGCTGCTGCTGGACGAGGGGTTCCCGGTGCTGCAGAGCTCCGAACCGATGCCGTCACCCCCGCCGGGAGAGGCGGGCCGTCGGATACCCACTGGCCCGTACTTCCCCCGGCACACGATCAACCTCGCCGCCGGTGAAACCCATGAGGTCGTGCTGACCACCATTGCGCGGTCCCGCAGTTACGAGTACGACCTCACGATCACCCATCAGACCGGGACCGAGATCCGGGAGACCGTGGTCGACAACAACGGCCAACCGTTCCGGGTCGCCGGTCGCTCGTGCAGCAGCGAACACGTCGCGAGCTACCAAGCCGCCTATGGGTTGGTCACGGGCTTGAGCGTGGTCGCCGAGTTCGACCCCGCTCGCATCGATCTCGGCCCGATCCGCTGCTGATGACCACGCCCGACGCCAACCGCAACCGGCTCGTGGTGAGCATCGTTGCCGCCGTGCTGATCATCCTGGCCGCCCTGGCCGTCCGTTCCTCGCTCGACTCCCCGGACACCGGGCAAGGACAAGCGCCAACGACCACGACACCGTCGTCGACGACCACCCCGCCCGCCGGCCGGACGTGCGGCGAGATCAAGAGCGTGGACGCGGACGGCCGACCAGTGCCCGCGGCCCTGCTCGCCCAGGCCCGCGCGATTCACGAGGCAGCGTGTCGAACGGACCCCCGCACATTGCTCGACATCCTCACCTCACCAGGCCACGAACTCCCCGAAATGACCCTCGAACACCTGCAGACAGACCCCGGGGCCAGGGCATCCCTCGCCCTCACCTTGGAAACGGCTCCACGCACGAACCAGGGCGGCCACACCTACTGCGCGCCAACCGGCGCCGCTGCGGTCTTCGGACGCGGAACCCATGACCGCCCGGGTGGCCTGACAGCGTTCACCACACGGCCCACTGGCATGACCGAAGGACTCTGCCCAGCTTGACGGCACGTCCAGGCCGCTGACCACCTACCTGGTTCGTCGGCACACCTCGCCCACGGTGCGCAGGGCGCGGCGGTGTGTGAGGAGCGAAGCAACAGGTGGGCGCCGCAGCGAGGCCGTCAGCTTGACCACAGGTCGAGGTTTCGGCGGACGCGGGCGGTTTCCGGGTGGTCGTCGCCGTGGACGGCCCGCATGTCGCGGAGCAGGGCGGTCAGGATCGTCGTCGCCGTCGCGCGGTCTCCGGATTCGCCGACCACCGTGGCCAGGTTGTGGCGCGACGCCAGTGTCGTGGGGTGGTCAGCGCCGAGAGTTCGGGCCAGTTCCGGTACCAGCGCGCGCAGGTGGCCGGGATCGCCGGCTCGTCCTTGCCAGAACGCCAGGTTGGCGCGGACGGCCAAGAGCTCCGGGTTGTCGGGGCGACGGTGTGCCGACAAGGAATCGGCGACGACGGCAAGGGCGTCGACCGCGGTGGTGTGGTCGCCCGTCGTGCCTGCCCAGTGCGCGAGCTCCATGTGCCAGTGGTGGGTGTCTTCGTGGTGAGGGCCGTTGATGCGGAGGCTGGTCGCGGCGAGGGCTTTGCAGGTGGCGGCAGCGGCGCGTGCGTCGCCGGCGCGACCGAGCCACCGGGCGAGTTGGGCGCGGGCCTGGATCGTCTGCGGGTGGTCGACGCCGGACAGGCGTTCACGCTCGGCGGTGACCTTGGTGAACAGCATCGCGGCGGCTGCCGGGTCGCCGTCCTCGCCCCGGGCGTCGGCGAGGTTGTGGAAGGCGGCGATGGTGTCCGGGTGCTCGTCGCCCTGGACCCGCAGGCGGTCGGCGGCAAGTCGTTCGAAGGCAGCACGTGCGGCACGCGTGTCGCCGGCGGCGCCGAGGAACGACGCCGCGTTGTTGCGCGCGGTCAGGGTGTCCGGGTGGTCGGGACCGACGACCTCGGCCAGGTCCTCGGCGATCGCGGTCATCTCCCGGGCGGCGGCCGCCGGGTCGGTGCGCCCGCGTGCCTGCGCGAGGTTGGTCCGGGTGATCAGGGTGTGGGGGTGGCGTGGACCGTGGCTGCGGGTCAGGTCGGTGACGAGGTCGGTGAACTCCGCGACCGCTCCGGCGTGATCACCGGCTTCCGATCGCTGCAACGCGAGGTTGTTCCGCGCGCTGAGGACCTGGGGGTGTTCCTCGCCGAGTGCCTCGGTGAGGCGACCGAGCACGGCGGCCGAGTCCTCGGCGGACGCCGTCCACGTCGCCAACTCGTGTCGAGCGCCCAGCACGTCGGGGTCGCCCGGGTCGGCCGCGCGTGGGTGCTGGGCCAGCAGTTCGGTGAGCAAGCGGACCGCGCCCGCGACGTCGCCCGCCTTGCCGACCCAGTGGGCGTGGCCGACGCGCAACGTCAGGGAGAGCGGGTGGTGCGGGCCGAAGCGGCGCTCGTGCTCGGCCACCACCTCGCCCAGTTCCCGGGCCGCCTGGGCGGCTTCTCCGAGCGCGCCCCGCGCCTGGGCCAGGTTGAACCTGGTCTGGAGGGTGTCGGGGTGGTCGGCGGGTAACCGCCGCAAGCGCTCCAGCAGGACGTCGCGCAGCCGGGCCATGGCCGCGGCGGACCGGTCGAGGTTCGCGCGCGCCGTCACGGCGTCCACGTGCGCGCGGTCGGTGTCGGGGTGGTGCGGTCCCAGGTGGTCCAGGGAGAGGGAGTGCAGCCGGTCGGCGAACTCCGCCGCGGCCCGCGCTTGGCCGGCGGCGAAGTAGCTCGGGCCGACGTCGGTCAGCAGGGGGTGCAGGCCACCTCCCCATAGCGCGGGGCCCGCGTTGCCCAGCAGGCGCTCCGCGTTGGCGCGCAGGGCTCTGGACTCGTCGCGATCACGTTCGACGGCGGGCCAGAGGTCGTGCAGCGCCCCCGCGGCGCTCATCGCCGACGCGGCGAACCGGGTCTGGTCCGCCCGCTCGAGGTGCTCCCTCGTCGCCCGCTGGACGAGCACGTGCGTGCGCACCGCGCGGTGCGGGTCGGTGCTGTCCAGGTCCAGCAGGCTCAGCCTGCTCAGGTTGCCCAACGCGGTCACGGCGTCGTGCTCGTCCACGGGCGACCCGGCGGCCACCGAGAGGAACTCACGGCTCAGCTGGTGGGTGAACACGGACCTGGGCATCCCGTCCGGGTCGAGCAGCGCGGCCAGCTCCAGCGTCGGTCGGGCCAGGCCGGGCGGGGTCAGCCGGTCGGCCAGCTCCACCGACAGGGACCAGGTGACGGCCACGGCGGCGTGGTAGTCGTCCGGCGGCGGGTCGGCGGGCAGCAACCGGGCCAGGGCGCGCCGGCGGTCGGCGAGCAGGTTCAGGTACTCCTCGCAGGTCAACAGCGGTTGGTGGGCGAGGTACGCGGCGGCGTGGGCCAGTGCGAGCGGCAGGTGGCCCAACTCGGCCGCCAGTGACCAGAGCGTGCCCACCCCGTCGGTCGTCACCCGGTCGGGCAGGCGCGCGACGAGGTAGGAGAGGGACTCCTCCGCCGTGTAACAGCCAAGCTCGACGGTCCTGCGGCCCGGTCCGGACAGCGCCGCGTCGCGGCGCCGGGTCGTGACGACGGTCGTGCCGGCCGCGTCGACCGGTGGCCACAGCCCGGCGAGGTCGGCCGGGTCGCGCACGTCGTCCAGGACCAGCAGCCACCGCCGGTCACCCGCCAGCCACCCCAGCAGCCGGCGCGCGCCCGCCTCGGCGTCGGGATCGTGCCGGCCGTCGAGGTC
This sequence comes from Actinosynnema sp. NPDC037264, assembly GCF_055603705.1. Taxonomy (NCBI): domain Bacteria; kingdom Bacillati; phylum Actinomycetota; class Actinomycetes; order Pseudonocardiales; family Pseudonocardiaceae; genus Actinosynnema; species Actinosynnema sp. NPDC037264. Next base: position 202,791 of record NZ_JBVJVK010000008.1, read on the forward strand.
GGCGGCCAGCGCCGCGAACCCCGCGACCACTTCCGCTCGGGACCGCGCGGGCAGCCACGCCACCAAGTCCGCCTCCCGACGTCCCCAAACACCCATGGCCAAGTCGACGGCCAGCTGGGTCTTGCCCACGCCGCCGAGCCCGGTCAGCACCACCATCCGGTCGTCCGGCCACGACAGCGGCCGGCGCTGGAAGCAGTGCGCCAGAGGCGGGAACGCGCCCCAGCGGTGCGGTAGCGGCAGGGGATCGCGCGGCGCGGCGTAGATGTTCACGTCACCGCTGATCACGCCGGCCTGCACCACCGAGTGCGCCACCCCGAAGAACCGGTTGCCGTAGAACCCGTCCGCTGTGCTCACCGATCACCCCTCGCCGTCGCGACCGCCCGAACCGGCCTGTCCCGGGCGCGGCCGTCGGAGAACACCCGCCCTGGATCACATCGCTCCAGTCCTCGTGATGTGACACCGGACCCGAAGGACCACGACGCTCGCCGACGCCGATGCGACCTCGGGTCGTCAGGCACCCGCGCAGATCCGGCAAGTCGACGTTCTTGGCTCGCCGTGCCGCGCGGGGCGAGGTCGTGCTTTGCGGACGTCCGGCGCGTGGCGCGGCCCGGTCGCGACAGGCCGTGTGGGTGGACCGGCAGGCTCGGCGCGCACCGCAGGACGCGCCTGGACCGCCTCGCCGACCGCTGAGACCTGGTCAGCCCGACCGCGTGGCCGCCTCCGCGACGGGTCGGCCGGTCCGTCGCAGGACGACGGCGAGCGCGCAGAGGAAGCCGATGGCGGTGAGCAACTGCACGGCGTGCAGCAGCACGATGGTCGTCAGGCTGCCCGGCAGCACGGTGTTCGCCACGGACAGGTCCGGTGAGACGACCACGATGACGTACGTCAGCACGCCCGCGGCGGACGACGTCAGCCACAGGGCGGCCAACCCCACCCGGTGCGCCACGCCGCGCCGCCTGGCCCACCACATCCACATCGCGAACCCGGGGACCAGCCAGACCCAGTGCTGCGGCCACGAGAGCGGGGACACCAGCAAACCGGTCACGGCACAGGCCAGGACACCGGCGGCCTCCACACCACGCCGACTGGCCCACGTCGCGATCGCCAGCCCGGCGACGCCCACCACGGCCGCCAGCAGGAGCCACAGCCCCTGCGCGGACAGCACTCCTGGCAATTGCCCGAGCACGCCCTTCAGCGACTGGTTGAAGGCGCCGGCCGGGCCGGTCATCTCGGTCCGCTCGGTGGCCAGCATGAGCCCGCCCCACCAGGCGACGGACGGTCCGGGCAGCACGACGAAGCCGACGAGCACCGTGCCCAGGAACGACGCCGTGGACACCGCGGCGGCGCGGAACCGGCGGGTGAGCACGAGGTAGACGATGAAGATGAGCGGGGTCAGCTTGATCCCGGCCGCGATGCCGATGCCGACGCCCTGGAAGCGCCCCGGCCGCCGGGCCAGGTCGGCGAGGACCAGGAGCATGAGGAACACGCTCACCTGGCCGACGTTGAGGTGCATCACCAGCGCGCCTGACGGCAGGGCGACGACCGTGGCCAACAGGGCGTACTTGGCCCGACGGCGCGGTGACTCCCGTTCCACCAGTCCCATCGCGAGCCAGGCCGCCGCTTCCAGCGCGAGCACCGAGAGGAACGTCCAGAGGACGAACCCGACGTGCAGGCTGGTCAGCGCGAGCGGGATGAACAGCAGCGCGGCGAACGGCGGGTAGATGAACTGGAACCCGTTGTCGGTGGCGATGTCGTAGGGCGAGACGCCGTCGAGCACGGCCGAGCCGGTGATGTCGTAGACCTTGAAGTCCACCTCCAGCATCCAGATCGAGCCGCCGATCGGGATGGTGGCCGCGAGGGCGGCGGTCACCATCGCCGCGATGGCGACCGCCGCGAGCACCATGCCGGGCGGTGGCCGGTGGGGTCGCGCCGAACGCGCTGGTGCGCCTGCCGCGGTCATGTCCGGGGTTCCTTCCTGGGTGCGGGGATCGATACCGGCCGCAGCCGGAAGATCCACGTGTTGAGCAGGACGAACCGGCCGAGCGTGCCCAGGGCCGACGAGGCCAGGAGCACCACCAGTTCGACCAGCCTCGACGGGTGGTCGGTGACGGCGTCGAGCACCAGCAGCGCTCCGGAGGTGAACCCGCAGTACAGGGCGAACACGACCAGGGACTGCAGGTGCACCAGCACGAGCGGCCCCCGCGGCCGGTCCCGGAAGGTGAGCCGCCGGTTCGCCTCGGTGTTCAGCAGCAGGCTCAGCGTCATCGCGACCAGGTTCGCCGCCAACGGCGGCCACCAGGTGCGGAACACGGTGTACAGCACCAGGGTCGTCACGGTGGCCATGAGGCCGATCACGGAGAACATCACCAGGTGGCGCAGCCGCGGGGTGTCCCGCACGGCCAGCACGGCGTCGGGGTGGACCGCGTTGGGCTCGGGCCGGGGTGCCAGCTCCGCGATGTCCGCGCCACCGGAGAGCTTGGTCCACACCATCCGGATCAGGCCGCGCAGGTTCGTCGCGGCGGTGCCGGTGACGTTCACCCGGCTGTCCACGTCCTCCACCCAGTCGACCGGTATTTCGAGCACCCGCAGGCCGTTGTGCTCGGCCAGCAGGAGCAGTTCGGTGTCGAAGAACCACGTGTTGTCCTCGACCCGTTGGAGCAGTGGGCGCACCACCTCGGCCCTGGCCGCCTTGAAACCGCATTGCGCGTCCCGGAACTGGGCTCCGTGGGTGAGTCGGAGAAGCGTGTTGTAGCCGCGGGAGGCCAGTTCCCGTTTGATGCTCCGCACCGCACGGGCCCCCGGCGCCAGTCGCGATCCGATGGCGATGTCCGAATGGCCGACGGCCAATGCGGCCACCAGCGGAATGGTCGCGTCGAGGGCGGTGGACAGGTCCACGTCCATGTAGGCGACGACGTCGGCCCGACTGGCCGACCAGGCGGCCCGCACCGCGTTTCCCTTGCCGCGTAGCTCCACGGACATGACGCGCACCCGGGGCCACTGCTTGGCCAGCCTCTTCGCGACCAGCAGCGTGCCGTCGGTGCTGGCGTTGTCGACGATGGTGATCGTCCAGTCGAACGGCATCCGCGCGGTCAGGAAATCGTGCAACGTGGCGACGCAACCGGGTAACGCGCGCTCCTCGTCGAAAACCGGAATGATGATCTCGACGGTGGTGGTGACGAGGGGAGCGCTCGACGGGACGTCGGACGGCGCCGGCTCTTCGCCGGACAGGGGCAGTTGCTCCGGCAGGGGACCATCCATGTCCGCACCTCTCCGCAAATGCCGCGGCGTCAACCGTAGCTCCGATCGCGGTGGGGAAACTTGTTCTGGAGTGCGGAATGTGCAGCGCACGTCGACGCCGCGAGCCGGGCGCGGCGCACCGCGTACTCGTGGTCGGCGAGCTCGGCGCCCGCGCCGTCGCGGCGTCGAGCACGACCAGGCGCACCCGCTCGCGCGGCGGTCGCCCGTGCCACCGCCCTGGGCGCACGGCTGGGGGAGTTCCTGCGCTCGCTGATCACCCCAGCGTGGACCAGGTCGTGGAGTCCTCCGCCACCGGGCCCGTGCGCGGCCCCAAAGGTCGATGGCGTTCCAGACCGGTCTGACCGCTGCGGGGATCCGAAGCTGCTGCTGCGGTGCGGAGACCTCGCCGAACACTGACCTGCTTCAAACGACTCGCGGAAGTCACCACGTGAGACGTGGTCTGGGCACTTCACCCGCCGCGGGTTCAACGGCAGCCCGATCATCTCGGCCAGCGTCTTGCGTCCGCCGAACTCCACGAACCGCAGGTGCCGGCAGTGATTTGCGGCCCGCTCCGTGATCCGAGCGTTCTCGTGCCCCAGCTCGACGCGGCAACCTGGCCCACGCCTCCATGTCGGTCGGCGACCTGGGTCGGGCGATCCGGCTGTACGAGGCTGCCGTCGCCGACAGCGAGCGGGTGCGGGGACCCGACCACTCCACGACCAGGACGATCCGGTCAAGCCTGAGAACCGCGAGATCGTCGTGAACGCTCACGCCTCGCGGCTACGGACCGGCCGCCGGCGTGGAACCACCGCTCATCGGCAGTAGCGGTCAGCGCAGTTCAGGGCAACAGGCAGCTCGGGTCACAGTCCGGCGGCCTTGAGCAGGTAGGCGCGTTCGTAGTCGCGCAACTCGGCTCCCGGCAGGCTGGTGTCGGCCAGCAGCCGGCTCACCCAGTTCGCGTCGGCGGCGAACGCCGACCGGCACAGGGCTCGTTCGGGGTGGTCTTCCTCACGACCGCTGATCGCCAGGGCCGCCGCGTTCTCGGGGTCGGTCGGCTCGGACAGGGCAGCGGCCACCAGCACCAGACCGAACAGCTCGCCCCGCCGGGGCACCGAGGGATCGGCCGCCAAGCGCAACAGGAACGGCACCACCGCCGGCATCACGGCGCTGATGTGCATGGGCCCCGACATCACCAGCCACCCCAACACCCGTTCGGCTTCCTCGGCCGCATCGGGGTCGAGCAGACCGCGCAGCAACACCGGGACCCCCTCCGGGCAGCCGGGGATCGCCGACCACGCCACATCGTCACAACCGGCCAACGCCGGATGCGGCAGAGCCTCCTGTGCGAAGTGCGGGCACGCCGCTGTCAGAGCCGCGATCGCCGCTGCGGCGGCCCCGCCATCCACCTGGCACACCGACGCGCCCCCCGTCATGCCCGAACCGAACCGCGAGACAAGCGAACTCCGCCCAACCGACGCCTCGAGCCTATCCGCGGCGAGCGTCGTCCCGATCCCCGCATGAGCGCATACCGTCAGGCCGGCTCGTCCGAGCCCTGTTCGCGCAGCCAAGCCGCAGCTTCTTCACGTACTTCCGCCGCCGGGTCCTCCAATGCCTCGCGGACGACGTCCGCCACGTGCCGGGAATCCCTGCGCCACCACAGCAGCGACAGAATCGCCAGGCGCCGTACGGAGGCGTCCGGGTCCTGCCGAATGCTCTGGCAGAGCAGCGGCAACACCCGCGGGCCGACGTCCCGACCGAGCCGGCGTCGGCCGAGGACGGTCACGGCGTGCCGGCGGACGATGACGTGCGGCGAGGTCAAGCCGACAACCGCGGCGTCCACCTCGTCCGCCGCGATGTCGCAGTATCCGTGCCCGGGCTCGAGCCGCCGATTCAGCGCCGGCACGTATGCCGGCCAACGCTCGATGAACTCCACCAGGGGCCGGTAGTCCAGCGACGGCGGGGTGACCGCGTCGTCGCGGAAGCTGGTGTACGGCGCGGCGACAGCGCTCACCACCACGTCCGGTGGGAGACTTCCGACCTGGTCGAGAACGAGGTCGAGCCGACCGAGGCGGGACAGCGCCACCGCGATCCACTCCTGGTTCGGCCCGTCGGTCTGCCTCAGGCCGGCTCGCAACGCTCGGATGACGTCGTCATCGGGTCGGCCGATGTCGGCCAACAGCTTCGCCGCCTGCCACGCGCGGTCCGGCGTGCCGAGCAGGGAGATCAGGGACGGGAAGCCCGCCGGGCCGAGATCACGCAGAGTCGATTCGACGGTGTCGGGGTCGAGGAGACCGTCGAACGTTCCCAGCAGGGAAGCCAGGTGTGCGGCGCGCTCGGCGGGCGGGAGCGCGGCGATGGCGGCCGCCGCGGCTGACCGCTCGTCCAGTTCAGGGAAGTGGCGACGCACCTCGGTGGTCGTCAAGACGCGCCTGATCAGCGTTTCGTGGTATTCGTCGTCGAGGAGCAGCACCACGAAGTCCGGGTGGACGTCCTCGTTCTGTCGCAGCGTCGTTCGTGCTTGCCGGCAGATGCGAACCAGCATCGTCAGGTACCGGTCGAAGGTCGTCCGCCACTGGCGGGTCGTTCCGGAGCACGCCTCCGCGGTGAGCGCTTTCTCCCAGCGTCCGGTCGAGTCCTCCGGGAGCCAGCGGTCGTGGTAGGTGCCCCAGTCCGGGGCACTCCAGCGCAGGTCCGCCTGGTGCTCGGCGGGCTCTCGAGCCAACGCCTCGACGCTGTTGATCCCGAGTAGCGGGAGTGCGATCGGACCGTCTTCCTCCCGGTAGAGGTGATCCAGCACCGCCACGTAGAGCCGCTCGCCTGGATGATCACCCATCGCCGAGATGACGGACCGCACCACGCCCTCGTGCACGGCCCGTTCGAACCCAGGCCAATCCAAGTCCACCGCCACGCCGCCATCGTGGCAGACGACCCCCGCCCGACATCCGCTCATCGGCAGGAGCGGACGTCCGTCGCGGCGCTCGGTCCGCGGCATGAGCGGATGTCGGTCATCACGTGAACGAGCGTTGCGCCGGCGGATATCGGCGGTGTTGGCCGTGTTCTCTCAGGTTCCCTTGCGGAACGCTGCCGTGACCTCCTCGCCGGTGGTCAACGGTGCGCCGAGCTCGCGCGCCAGGCGGCCCGCGTGCACGTCGACGACCGCTTCCAGCAGGTCCGCGTACACCTCGACCGCTCCGCGCACCCGCACCCACCCGACGACCGCGACGCACACCGCCACCACCACCGCCGGCCACCAGAACGCCCCGACGACCGCGTAGGGCACGCACCACGTGGTCGTCGCGACCGCTGCCTCCGCCTCCGCCCGTGCCGACCGCAGCTCGGCCCGCCCGGAATCGTCGAGCACCAACCACAACCGCGCCCACCACGACTTGAGATCGACGGCGTACTGGTGGTGCACCCGGTCCTCGACGGCCGCCAGCCGGTCGCCGGTCCACGTCGCTCTGGTCGGCGCGGCGAGCGCGATCCGGTTGCGCTTCGCCGCCTCACCCCGTTCGTGCGCCCGCACCCATCGCCGCCGCCGGCTCCGTGCCGCCCAACGCGGGCGCGTGCCGAGGAAGCAGCGCCACGTCACCGGGCACAGCGCCCGCACCACGAGCCCCGCCGCCACCGATCCCAGCAGCACGGCGGCCGGCGCGAGGAGTTGGGCCGCCGGCGGCCGGGTGCCGAGGTCGCGGGTGGCCCCGTCCACCCGGGCGACCAACCTCGTCACGTCCAGCGCGTGCGCGTGCCCCAGCAGCGCGCCCACCGCCGCGGTGGCGAGGAACAGCACGCCGGGCAGCACGAGCAGCGACACCCACCGCTCGGCCACCCGCTTGCCCAGCTCGCCGAAGAACGCGTTCACGCCGGTCGCCGCCTCAGCGGCTCGTCGCGCAACCAGCACCGCTCCGCCGGCACCGGACCGCCCGGCTCCCGGGGCACCTGCCGCGCGCACGCGTCCGACGGGCACGCGTACACCTCGCCGAACGGCCGACCCCGCATCCCGGGCAGCACCAGGTCGCGGCCGCGCAGCACGTCGGCGGGGATGCCCAGGCGCGGTAACTCGTCCTGCAGCGGGTGACCCGCGCGCACCCTCGCCAGCACGTCGTCCAGCACCCGCCCCAACCCCTGGCGCGTCACGGCGGCGCGCAGTTCGGGCAAGGTGGTGCAGAAGGCGGCGAGGTGTTCGTCGGCGTGCGGCACGACGTTCCTCCTCTTCGTCGGGGACCCCCCAGCCTGTCAGGAATACACGGAGATCGAGGTGGGTGGGTGCGGGACGAGCTGGTCCAGGACGTTCTCGGCCGGATCGCGCGCGCCGACGACGGCGACGCGGAGGCGGTGCTCGCTTCGGAGGCGGAGGCGGCGGGAGAGGCGTTGTTGGCGTTCCTGTCCCCGGAGGGCAAGCTCGACTTCGAGGTGCTGCACGTCGTCGGCACCCTGCACCTGGCGCGTTCGATGTGGCGGGAAGGACCGGCGGCGACCGAGTCGCGCACCCTCGCCGAGATCCTGCTCGCGCCGGTCTTCCTGCTCCGCCCCGACCTCGCGCCGCCGATCTGGGAGGGCGACCCCGCGGCCCCGGAGGGCCGGCGTCGGCGCGACCTCGGGTCCGCGTTGGTGCGGGTCGGCATGGTGCTCGGCAACCCGACCGCGTTCCTCGTCGCCGTCGACGTCCTCGCCCCGACGGCCAACGATCCGGCCGACCCGTTCGCCGCCGGGTGCGGTGTCGTGCTCGCCGCCGCCGCACGCCTGCTGTCCTGGCACACCGGCGATGCCGGAGCGTTGACGACCGCCCAGGTCGCCGCGCAGCGCGTCCTCGACGCGGAGCCCACCGACGCCACGCCGGCGGCCCGTGCCGAACTGGTCCGCGCGCTGCTCCTGGAGCACACCCGCACCGGCGACCAGGCCGTGCTCGACCGCGCGGTCGAGCACGCCCGGCAGGCACCGCCCGACGACCCCGAAGCCCTGGGGGTCGCGGGGATGGCGCTCGCGCTGTCCGCCGAGCGCACCGGGGACCGCGCACTGGCGCGGGAGGCCGTCGCGCTGGGCCGCGACGCCGTGGCCCGCCGGCGCGAACCCGACCAGCTCGGCGCGCTGGCGACCGCCCTGCACACCACCGCCGGGTTGACCGACGACCCCGCCCCGCTCGTCGAGATCACCGACCTGTTGCGCCCGCTCCTCGACTCCGGCTCGCAGCAACTGCTGCACCTGCACGGCAGCGCCCTGTTCCGGCTGGCCTCGACCGATCCGGCCGCCCTGGACGAGACGGTGACCGTGCTGGCCGGAGCCCTCGCGCAGCTCCCGCCGACCCACCCCGACCACCCGGTCCGCACGGGCATGTACGCGGAGGCGCTGTGGCGACGGTGGAAGCACACCGGTGACCGGGACAGCCGTGACGCCGCGCTCGCCGTCCTGGAAGGCGGCGCCGACCCGCGCCTGCGCGCCACCCGCGTGGGCTACCTCGTGGACCTCGCCGCGTCGGGCCACGACGTCGCGGACGTCGACTCCGCCCTCGCCGCCGAACCGGACTGGAACGGCCGGGCGACCCTCCTCGGGCACCGCTACGACCTGGTCGGCGACCGCGCCGCCCTCCTGGAGGCGATCGCCCTGAACCGGGCACACCTCGCCGACCCGGACGATCCCGAGGACGAGGCCCGCATCGCGCACAACGCCGCCATGCTGCTGCGCAAGCTGCACGACCTCGAGCGCACGCCCGAGGCGCTCGCCGACGCGCTGGACCTGGCCCGGCGCGGTGCGACCGCCCACCCCGCGCCGACGGGCCGGCAGGCCGCACGCGTCGCCCTGCTGGCCCTGCTCACCGCCGAGAGCGGGCAGGTCGAGGAAGGCGCCCGGCTCGCCACCCAGGCCGTCGCCGACTGCCCGCCGGACCACCCGAGCCGGTCGACGGTCCTGACCCGCGCCGCCGAGGCCCACCTCCGACACCACGACGCGACAGGCGCGCGCACCTCCCTCGACACCGCGATCGCCGTGGGCCGCGCCGTCCTCGCCGACGAGGACCGGACCCAGGTGCTGGACCTGCTCACGGTGGCGTTGCGGCGGCGCGCGGAACTGTCACCCGACCTGCACACCCTGGACGAGGCGGTCGACTTCGGGCTGCGCGCGGTCGAGTCGCAGCCCTTCTCGCGGCTCCGGGCGTCCACGGCGCTCAACCTGGCGGGCGCGCTGGCCGACCGCTACCGCCGCACCCGGGACGTGGACGACCTGCACCGCGCACTCCAGGTGATCCGCGACCACCTCGGGGCCGTCCAGCCGACCGACGACCTGAAAACCCGGCTGACGGACCAGATGGGCGTCGTGATGATGTTGCTGTACCAGCACACGGGCGAGAAGGACACGTTGCGCGAACGGGTGCGGATCGCCGAGCGCGGCGCCGAACGGTTCGGCCCGCACGACCCGACCCGCCCCCAGGTGCTCAACAACCTGTGCTCCTCGTTGATGGAGCGCTACTTCGTGGACGGCGACCGAGCCGACGCGGAGCGGGCCGTCGCCGCCGCCCGTGAAGCCGTCGCCCTGACCCCCGCCGGCCTGGCCATCCGCGGCTCCCGGCTGCTCAACCTCGCGATCGCGCTGGGAGTCCTGGGCAACGCGACTGGCGCCACAGGCCCCCTGCGAGAGGCCGTCCGCGTCGCCGAGGCGAGTGCGGGCGTGCTCAACGCACCGCCCGCGACCCGCATCCGCGCCCACCGGGTGTGGGGTGGCTGGGCGGTGATCCTCGGGCAGTGGAGCACCGCACTGGCGGCCTTCGCCGGCGGCGTGGACCTGGTGGCCCAGGTCGCGCCCCGGCACGTGCGCCGGGCGGACCGCGAGTTCCGCCTGGCCGACCTGCGCGGGGTGCACACCGACGCGGCCGCCGCCGCCCTCGCGACCGGCGACCCGGTCCGCGCCGTCGAGCTGCTGGAGCAGGCCCGCGGCGTGCTCCTCGTCGACGAGCTCGACGCCCGGGCGGGTTCGCTCGCGCTGCGCGACCGCGCGCCGCACCTCGCGACCGAGTGGGACGCGGTGCTGGAGGAGCTGGCCGACGAGTCCCAGTCGACTGACGAGCGGCAGGCGTTGTCACAGCGGTGGCAGGACGTGCTGGACCGGATCCGCGCGGTTCCCGGTCTCGACGCCTTCCTGCGCCCACCGAGCGCGCTGGACCTGCGCGTCGCCGACGGCGCGATCGTGCTGGTGAACATCAGCCGGTGGCGCTGCGACGCCCTGCTGATCACCTCCCGCGGCGTGCGCTCGAAGCGGTTGCGGCGCGTCACCCTCGAGGAGGTCGAAGAGCGTGCCGGCGCCTACCTCTCGGCGCTCGACACGCTCGACGGCGGCGACCTGGTCGCCCGGTTCCACGCGCAGACCGTGGTCCGCGAAACGCTGGTCTGGCTGTGGGACACGGTCGCCGGACCGGTCCTGAAGGCGCTCGGCCACACCCGCGCGCCCCGCGCCACGTGGCCCCGTGTGTGGTGGTGCCCGACCGGCGCGCTCACCCACCTCCCGCTGCACGCCGCAGGTCGGCACGACATCCCCGGCGAGGCCGTGCTCGACCGCGTGGTGTCGTCCTACACACCCACCGCCCGCACCCTGAGCCACACCCGGTCCCGCCCGCCGACGACGCGGCGCGACCTCCTCGCCGTCGCCATGCCCACCACCCCCGACCACGCCGACCTGCCCGCGACCGACGCCGAGGCGACCGACCTCGCCGCGCTCCTCGCCGCCGAACCGCTGCGCGGTCCCGCCGCGACCCGGGCCGCCGTGCTCACCGCGTTGCCCCACGCGACGTGGGCCCACTTCGCCTGCCACGCGCACAGCGACCCGCTCGTCCCGTCCGCCGGCCACCTGCGGCTCGCCGACGGCACGCTGACCGTCGCCGACATCGGCGCCCTGCGCCTGGAGAACGCCGAGCTGGCCTACCTGTCGGCGTGCTCCACCGCCCGCGCTGCCCGCACCACGCCGGACGAGGTGATCACGCTCGCGTCGGCGTTCCAGCTCGCCGGGTTCCGACACGTCGTCGGTGCGCTGTGGCCGATCCAGGACGCCGTCGCGGCCCGCGTCGCAGCCGCCTTCCACCGCCGCGTACACGCCGGCACGCCACCAGCCGAGGCCCTGCACCACGTGTTGCGCGAACTGCGCACCGAGTTCCCGCTCGCGGTGTCGCAGTGGGCCGGGTACGTGCACGTCGGCTCCTGACCGCCGTTCCCGCCACGGCCACTCGTGCGAGGCGAGCGGGTCGGGCGCGGACGTCCCACGGCTGGTCTCACGGATCAACCTGGCCCACCTCTACCGTCGGCAGGTGATCCGGATCAGGTGATCCCGCTCTACGAAGCCTCCATCGCTCACTCTGAGCGGGTGCCGGGCTCGGGCCACCCCGCAACGAAAATCGTCCGAGGTCACCGGTCCGCGCAGGAACGCCCACCCCATCCCGGGTCGGACTGGCACAGATGACCCGGCAGTGGGCGGCCTGGGCCGAGCAGCAGGTCCGCGACTGGCCCGACACCCACAACGGCCCCACCCCCGCCGACCTGCTGACCCGACTGGGCACCGGCCGCACACCCTGGTGACACGGCGACCTGCAGCTCTCGGCACAGCCACTTCGGCACACCCTCGGCACAGGCGCCGCAGAACCTCAACCGCAGCAGGTGTCCGGCCGCCTGGCGTGCCTCCAGAACGCAGCCACGGCGACCGACGATGGGAGGACGCGGTCAACGAATTCGTCGACCGCGCCTACCTCAGGCTCGTCGACAACGGCACCAGGCTCAGGGTGGCGGTGCCCGTCCACCACGCCTTCCTGCGTGCGAGGGTGTCGGAGCTGCCGGCGGTTCTCGACGAGCGCGGCCGTTGACCGGAGGCGGCGTCGGGCCGAACGTCGTTCAGACCACCGTGGCGTAGCGGCCGGCCGGGCGCGGCAGGCCGTAGTGCTCGCGCAGGGTGCGGCCGGTGTACTCGGTGCGGAACAGGCCGCGGGTCCGCAGCAGCGGCACGACGTGGTCCACGAAGTCCTCCAGGCCGGACGGCAGCAGGGGCGCCATCACGTTGAAGCCGTCCGCCGCGCCCGTGGTGAACCACAGTTCGATGTGGTCGGCGATCTGCTCGGGCGTGCCGGCGACGACCTGGTGCCCGCGCCCGCCGCCGAGGCGACCGAGGAGTTGCCGCAACGTGAGCTCCTCCCGCCGCGCCAGGTCGCGCACCAGCTCGAACCGGCTCTTCGCGCCGTTGACGCGGCTGACCGGGGGGAACGGTGGCAACCGCTCGTCCAGCGGGTGGTCGGTCAGGTCGAGGCCGATCAGCTCGCCGAGCTGCCGGACCGCCCGCACCGGGATGATCAACGCGTCGAGCTCGTCGGCCAGCCCTCGCGCCTCGGCCTCGGTGCCGCCGAGCACCGGGACGATCCCGGGCAGCACCTTGACGCCGTCGGCGTCACGCCCCCGGGCCCTGGCACGCCGCTTGAGGTCGGCGTAGAACGCGGCCGCGTCGCCGTGCGTCTGGTGGGCGGTGAACACCGCCTCCGCCCACGCCGACGCGAACGCCCGGCCGTCCTCGCTCGACCCGGCCTGCACGAGCAGCGGGTGCCCCTGCGGGCTTCGCACGGCGTTCAGCGGCCCGCGCACGGAGAAGAACCGACCCTTGTGGTTGATCTCGTGCACCTTGGCGTCCTCGGCGAACACACCGGATTCCGGGTCCACCACCAGCGCGTCGTCCTCCCACGAGTCCCACAGCGCGGTGACCACGTCGAGGAACTCGTCGGCCCGCCGGTAGCGCTCGGCGTGCTCGGCGTTGACCTCGCGGTTGAAGTTCTGCGCCGCCCGGTCGCCCGCCGTGGTCACGATGTTCCACCCGGCCCGCCCACCGCTGAGGTGGTCGAGCGAGGAGAACAGCCGCGCCAGGTTGTACGGCTCGCTGAACCCGGTCGACGCGGTCGCGATCAGCCCGATGCGGTCGGTGGCCTGCGAGATCGCGGTCAGCAGCGTGATCGGCTCGAACCGGTTGGCGGCCGTGTGCCGCACGTCGCCCCAGACCTGCACGCCGTCGGCGAGGAACACCGAGTCGAACGTCCCGCGCTCGGCGGTCCGCGCCAGGTGCTGGAAGTGCGCCACGTCGTCGAGGGCGCGCGGGTCGGTGCGGGGGTGCCGCCAGGCGGCTTCGTGGTGGCCGACGCCCATGAGGAACGCGTTGAGGTGGAGCTCGCGTGCGGACAACTTCAGACTCCCAGTCGGATCGGGTTGCGGAGGTCGAGCGGGTCGGCGTAGATCGCGTCCAGCTGGACGGCGCCGGCCGCCACGCCGAGGACGTCCAGGCCGAAGCTGCTCGGCAGCACGGCCGAGGGCGACGGGCACGCGCGCGACGTCGCGGCCACCTCGGCGCGCAACGCCTCCGCGCACTCGGGCAGCCGGGTGACGCCCAGTTCGGTGACCACGACGACGTCGGGGTTCACGATGTCGAACAGCAGCGCCGCGGCACGGGCGACGATCCTGGCGCGCTCGACCAGCAGCGCGGTGGCGGCGGCATTCCGGGCCGCGGCGGCGTCACCCAGCTCGGTGATCGACGGCCGGGGGATCACGCCCGCCCGGTAGGCGCGCCACGCCCACGCGCGGTCGGACACGGTGGCTTCCAGGCACCCGGCTCGGCCGCACGGGCACTCGATCGCCGGGTCGCCCAGCGCCAGGTGCGCGACACCGCCCGCCGCCGACCGCGCGCCCCGGTGCGTGCCGCCGCCGGTGATGATCGCCGCGTCGACCACGTTGCCGACGAACAGGTGCACCAGCGACTCGTGGTGACCCGCGGCGCCGAACAGCTGCTCGGCCCTGGCCAACGCCCGGGCGTGGCCGTCCACCAGCACCGGCAGCCCGGTGCGCGCCGCGAGCAGGTCCCGCACCGGCACGTCCCGCCAGCCCAGCGAGGCGTGCTCGACCAGCACACCGGCCTCGGTGTCGACCCACCCGCCCGCGGCCATGCCGAGGCCGAGCGGCACCTGCCCCGGCAGGTGCTCGGCGTGCAGCCGCACCAAGCGGTCGGCGGCGGTCGCCAGCACCTCCTCGTGGTCGTCGGGGTCGCGGTGCGGCACCCGCAGCCTGGCCCTGACGCGACCGCGCAGGTCCAGCAACGCCAGCGTGCAGAACTCGTGGGCGATGTGGATCCCGGCCACCAGGTGGCGACCGGTCTCCACGTCCACCGGCGTGTGCGGGCGTCCCATGCCCCGGTACGGCAGGGAGCCCGCCACCTCGGTGAGCAGGCCGAGGCCGGCCAGCGCCGCGCAGTTGCGCGTCACCGCCGCCGGGCTCAGGCCGGTCAGCCGGGCGATCGTGGTGCGCGCGACCGGTCCGTGCCGCAGCACGGCCCCCAACAACGCCGACGCCGCCGTGCCGCGGGGGTTCACGAGATCAGCGGCGGGCCGGCCGGCGACAGCGCGGGGCCCACCGCCCGTGCCGCGCCCGGGGTGCGCCCGCGACCCCACCCGATGTCACGGCGGTAGCTGCCCAGCAGCCCCGTCCGCCGCAGGTGCTCCTCGTCGTGGGCGAACGACTCCGCCGGCAACGGGTGGGTGTGCGGCGCCACGAACAACGCGTCGGTCGGGCAGTTCGCCTCGCACTGGAAGCAGGTCTGGCAGTCCTGCTGCCTGCTGATCACCGGCACGCCGTCCGCGCCCCGGTCGAACACGTTCGTGGGGCACACGACGACGCACTTGTCGCAGGTGACGCACTGCGCGGCCGACACCAGCTCGATCACGCCGCCACCTCCTGCGGGCGGGCCCACACCTCGTCCAAGCCGCCCGAGGTGATCCGGAAGTGCTGGGCGGGGTCCAGTTCGGGGAAGTCGAGCCGCTTGGCCATGCCCCGGCTCTCGCTGCGCACCAGCGCCGAGCCGTACATCCACCGGGCGTGCGCGGCCATCGCCGCGGCCTGGCGCGCCCGCACCGCGTCCGGGCCCTCGGCGCGCAGACCGGAGCGCAGCGCCGACCACGTGGCGTCGAGCTGCCCCAACGCCGTGCGCAGCACGTCACCGTGCCGCAAGTAGTTCTTGTCGTACGGCAGCACTTCGGCCTGCACGGCGCTCACCACATCCGCGGACGACACCGACGACGTCGTCCCGGTCGGGCGCAGCCCCGCACCACCGGCGGCGTGGAGGCGGCGCCCCGAAGCGGACGCGCCGAGTGCACGCGCGAACCGCGCCGCCGCTCGCCCCGACCACGACCCGGACGAGATCGCCCACGCCGCGTTGTGGCTGCCGCCGCCGGTGAACCCGCCGCAGATCAGCTCCCGGGTCGCCGCGTCACCGGCCGCGTACAGGCCCGGCACGGTGGTCGCGCACCCGTCGTCCACGATCCGGATGCCGCCGGTGCCGCGCACCGTCCCCTCGGCCAGCAGCGTCACCGCGAACGGCTGGGTGAACGGGTCGATGCCCAGCCGGTCGAAGGTGAGGAAGAAGTTCGGCTGCGCCAGCCGCATCGCCGTGCGGGCGGCCTCGTCGGCACGGTCGAGCTTGCAGAACACCTTCTCCGACGCCAGCAGCGTCCGCGCGATCACCGAACGGCCGCGTTGGCTGCCCGCGCCGTCGAGCACCGATCCGTCCGCCCGGTAGAACGTGGCGTAGTTGTAGAACGCGGTCTTGGTGACCGACGTGTGCTCGGGCGCGATGCCGTAGGCGTTGGAGAACTCCATGCCGGACAGCTCCGCCCCGACCTCCGCGGCGAACAGCGCGCCGTCACCGGTGTTGACGTTGCAGCCCAACGCCTTGCTCAGGAACGCGCAGCCGCCCGTGGCCAGCACCACCGCACCGGCACGCACCCGGAACGCCCGGTCGGCCTGCCGCTGGTACCCCGCCGCACCCGCCACCACGCCGTCGTCGGTCGCGAGCAGCTCGGTGACGGGGCTGTGGTCGAGGACCCGCACGCCCGCCCGGCGCACCCGGACGCGCTGCCGCCGCATGTACTCCGGCCCTTGCAGGCCGTTGCGCAGCGGTCGGCCGTCCGGACCGACCGGGAACGGGTAGCGGGCCAGCTCGTTGATCCGCTCGTAGGTCTCGTCCAGCACCCGGGCCATCCAGCGCCGGTCCGCGAGGTGACCGCCCAGCGCCTCCCGGCTCGCCATGGCCCGCTCCCGCGCCTCGGGCTCCGGCGGCACGTACCACACACCGGTGCCACCGGACGCCGTCGCGCCGCTGGTGCCGCAGTACCCCTTGTCGGCCAGCACCACCGCGGCGCCGTCCTCGGCCGCCTTGAGCGCGGCCCACGTCGCGGCGGGCCCACCGCCGACGACCAGCACGTCCGCGTCGAGTTCGAGCGTCATGCGAAGCTCCTTTCCGTACTCCGGGGGATCAGGAACCGACGGGAACCCGCCAGGACGTGAACCGGCGCTCCAGCGCTACCAGCAACTGGTTGAACACCACGCCGATGGCCGAGATGGTGATGATGCCCGCGTACATCTGCGGGATGGCGAAGTTGAACTGCGAGGCGTTGATCAGGTAGCCGAGCCCGGCCTTGGCGCCCACCATCTCCGCGGCCACCAGCACCAGGATCGACACCGCGCCGGCCAACCGGATGCCGGTGAACACCGTGGGCACCGCGGCGGGCAGGATCACCTTCTGGAAGAGCCGGAACCCCGACAGGTCCACCGACCGGGCCAGCCGCAGCAGGGTCGGGTCGACACCGCGCACCGCGCTGATCGTGTTGAGCAGGATCGGCCAGGTGCACGCGTAGAACACGATGGCGATCTTCGACGTCTCACCGATGCCGAGCAGCAGCACGAACACGGGCAGCAGGGCCAGCGCCGCCGTGTTGCGGAAGACCTCCAGCAGCGGCCCGAGCAGCGACGCCACCGACTTGTACCAGCCGATCACCAGCCCCAGCGGCACGGCCACCGCCACCGCGAGGCCGAACCCGGACAGCGACCGGGCCAGGCTCGCCCCGGTGTTGTCCAGCAGCTGACCGTCGGCGGCCAGGCGCCACCACGCGTCGAGCACGGTGGAGAACGGCGGCAGGAACGTGTCGTCGACCAGGCCCAGCCGGGGCGCGGTCTCCCACAGCGCGAGCAGCAGCACGATCGCCGCGACCTTGCCGACCGACGTCACCAGCGCGTCGACCACCCGGCGTGCGACCGACGGCCCGGCCACCCGGCTCGCGGGCCCCTCCTCGTCCACGGACGGTCGTGACTCCAGCAACGCGGTCATACCGCGGCCACCTCCTTCTCCTGTTGCTGCGCGCGGGAGACCTCGTCGTGCAGCAGCTCCCAGATCCGGTGCCGGTAGCGCGCGAACCCGGTGCCGGAGCGCAGGTCGGCCTGGCCGGTGCGGTCACCGAGGTCGATCGGGACCACCTCCTTGACCCGGCCGGGCCGCGAGGTCAGCACCGCCACCCGCTGACCCAGGTAGACCGCCTCGTCGATGGAGTGCGTGATGAACACGACCGTCTTGCCGGTGCGCTGCCAGATGCGCAGCAGCTCGTCCTGCAGGGACTCGCGGGTCTGCGCGTCCAGCGCCGCGAACGGCTCGTCCATCAGCAGCACGGCCGGGTCGTAGGCCAGGCTGCGGGCGATCGCGACCCGCTGCCGCATACCGCCCGAGAGCTGGTGCGGGTGCCGGTCCTCGAAACCGCCCAGCCCCACCAGGTCCAGGAACTCCCGGGCCCGCCCGGACCGCTCCCGGCGTGGCACACCGGCCGCCTCCAGCCCGAACTCGACGTTGCCCTGCGCGGTGCGCCACGGCAGCAGCGCGTACTGCTGGAACACCACGCCCCGGTCCAGGCCGGGCCCGGTGATCGGGACGCCGTCCAGCAGCACCTGGCCCTCGCTCGGCTCGGCCAGCCCACCGAGCAGGTCCAGCAACGTGGACTTGCCGCAGCCGCTCGGCCCGACCAGGACCAGGAACTCGCCGCGCTCCACGTCCAGGTCGACACCCCGCACGGCGGTGAACTCGGTGCGCCGCCGGGACGCCCGGTCGCGGACCACGAACCGCTTGGTCACGTCGCGGAAGCTGATGTGGGTGCTCACGCCGCCACCCCGTTGAACTCGTTGGTGTAGAGGTCGGCGAGCGTGACCTGGTCCTCGGTGATCTCGCCGCGCTCGGCGAGCCAGTCGACCCACAGCGCCAGCTCCTCGTCCACGATCCGGCCGCCCTTCCCGGCGACACCGGTGGACTTCCAGTACCGCAGCGCGGCCGGGTCCTCGTTGCGCCCGCGCTTGGTGAGGATGTCGACCTTGCGCGCCACCACCTCGTCGCGCGGCGTGGTGCGGCTCCACTCGATGGCCTTCGCGACGCCGGTGACGAAGGTCCGCACGGTGTTCGGGTTGTCCCTCAGGAACTTCTCGGTGAACACGTACGTGCCCGCGGTGAACGCGCCCAGCAGGTCGAAGTCGGAGAACAGCTTGCGCAGACCGCCCTTCTCCAACGCCTTGTCGCGCAGGATCCCGCCCAGCACGCCGACCTCGAGCTGACCCTGCCGCACGGACTGCTCGATGTTGACCGGCGGCACCGCGATCGGCTCCACCTTCCCGATCTCGTCGGGGGACAGGCCGTTGCGCTTGAGGTAGATGCCGAGCATGGCCTCGTGGTGCGCGCCCAGGGTGTTCATCCCGACCTTCTTGCCGACCAGGTCGCGCGCGGAGGAGATCGGGCTGTCCTCCAGCACGTAGAAGCCGCTGAAGGCGGCCTCGTCGGAGCCGTAGTAGCCGATCACCGACTTGATCGGGGCGCCGGCGGCCTTGAGCTTGACCACCGCGCCGTTGAACGCGCCGCCGAAGTCGACCTGGCCCGTGGCGGCGGACTGGATGTCCTGCGGGCCGCTGGTGGTGTTGCCGACCCACTCCAGCGTCACGTCGCCGAGGTGACCGAGGTCGGCGGCCAGTTCGGGCAAGGTCACGTCACCCGCCCAGCCCTGGTAGCGCAGCGTCTTGGTCTCGACGCCGCCACCGGCGCCCGCGGTGGAGCAGCCGACCGCGGCCGCCGTCAGGCCGAGGAGGGTGAGGCCGAGGAAGTTCCGTCGCGTGCTGATCACGGCGAATCCTTTGTTGGGAAAACGGGCAGGCCGAACCACCGGGCAGCCGCGCCCGGGGTGGAAAGGAAGAGGGGTCAGCGACCGCCGCGACAGAGGGCGCCGGCTTGCCGTCGGAGATCGACGTGCCGGCGAGAGGTGAGGGT
The DNA here is from genome assembly GCF_055603705.1 of Actinosynnema sp. NPDC037264. NCBI lineage: Bacteria > Bacillati > Actinomycetota > Actinomycetes > Pseudonocardiales > Pseudonocardiaceae > Actinosynnema > Actinosynnema sp. NPDC037264. Next base: position 222,147 of record NZ_JBVJVK010000008.1, read on the forward strand.
GACGGCTTGGCTCACGTGCCAGAGCCTCACACCGAGGTCAGGCGGGGTCAACGGGCTCGGCGACCGTCCCACATCATGGAGTCGGTCGTCCGCCGAGCTGGACACCGGCCACTTTCTTGCGCAGCGCAAGGAAGTGCCGAGTCGTCCCGCCGGCGTCAACCGCGTCCGCGTGCTGGGACGACTTAATTCACCACCGCGCAATGTTGTGCCCGCACCGCCCGGATCTCCATCGTGAAGTGCGAACGCATTCCCACGAGAGGACATCGACGATGACCGCACAGCTTTCCGACACGATCACCGTCCACCGGCTCGGCGCGGGTATCGGCGCGCGGATCGACGGCGTCCGGCTGGGCGGCGACCTGTCCGAGGGCGCCGTCGCGACCGTCCGGGACGCGCTGCTGGCGAACAAGGTGGTCTTCTTCCGCGGCCAGGAGCACCTGGACGACGCGGGTCAGCTCGCCTTCGCCCGGCTGCTCGGCGAGCCGACGCTGGCCCACCCGACCGTCAAGGGCCGCGAGCACACCAACGTGCTGCCGATCGACTCCGACTACGGCAAGGCCAACAGCTGGCACACCGACGTCACGTTCGTCGACCGCGTGCCCGCGATCAGCATCCTGCGCGCCGTCGAGCTGCCGCCCTACGGCGGCAACACGGTGTGGGCCAACACCGTGCGCGCCTACGAGGAGCTGCCGCCGGCGCTGAAGGCGTTGGCGGACCGGCTGTGGGCGGTGCACAGCAACGTCTACGACTACGCCGGGGACGTGGACTCGACCCGCATCGGCGGGGTGGACGTGAAGGAGGAGTCCTACCGCGAGGAGTTCGAGTCCCAGCGCTACGAGACCGAGCACCCCGTGGTGCGCGTGCACCCGGAGACCGGTGAGCGGGCGCTGCTGCTCGGCCACTTCGTCAAGCGGATCGTCGGCCTGACGAGCGCCGAGTCGCACACCGTCTACCGCCTGCTCCAGGACCGGGTGACCCGGCTGGAGAACACGGTGCGCTGGCAGTGGGCCGACGGCGACGTGGCGATCTGGGACAACCGCGCCACCCAGCACTACGGCGTCGCCGACTACGACGACGCACGCCGTCGCCTGCACCGCATCACCATCGCGGGCGACGTCCCGGTCAGCGTGGACGGCGTCACGAGCACCACGGTCGTCGGCGACGCGGCCCACTTCTCCGCGCTCTGACCCGATCGTCCCGCGTGTGGAGGCGGGAAAGACGTCCCGCTCGCGATTCGGCTGTCAGAGGTCGCCGTGGGGAGAACGTTCCGCTTTCCTCCACTGCGAGAACGCTTCCCGCACCTCGTCGGGCGAGTGGGCGAGGGCGTCGGGGTCGGGTTCGGCCGCGGTGACGTGGGGTAGGTGGATCAGGGCGTCGTAGGCGTCGAGAGGGCTGATGTCGGAGTACGAGGTGCCGAGCCGTTGCCTGGTCGCGGCTCGCACGGTCTCGGCGTCGGTCGGGGACAGGCGGTGGAGGTCGACGGCGAAGGGGCCGTCGTGGCCCGCGTGCATGAGCCCGTCGAGGCTGCCCGGCTCGGGTGCGCCCAGGTCGGTGAACAACGTGCCCGTGTAGAAGTCGGGGCTGGTGTCGAGGGTCTGGCCGGTGCCGGTGGTCGTGCCGATGGCGCGGTAGCTCCCGCCGAGGCGGTCGGCCAGGTGCAGGCCCAGCGGGGTGAACGCGGGCATGCCGGGCAGGGTGGCGGGCCATCGCTGGATGTGTGCGTCGTGGGCGGCCAGCACGATCCGGTCCTCGCGGCGCAGGATCCACTCCACGGTGTCGGCCATCGCGGCGTCGCGGTTGAACATCGCGGTTCGCATGTCGCCGCGGCCCATCGCGCGGACGACGGTGTCGAGGGTGATGAGCAGGTGCAGGCATTGCAGCGCGCGCTCGTAGGCGTCGACCCCGGTCCGCTGCCGGTAGTCCAGGCGCCGTCCGCCCATGCGGGCGGCGAGTTCGGCCAGGCCGGCGGTCAGCGCGTCCCGGGCCTCGGTCGGCAGGCCGCCGTAGGTGGCGAAGGCGGCGGGTGCGGAGAACGGCGACGGCGGCGCGAAGGACGCGGCGGTCTCCCGCAGGGCCGGGTCCACCTCGAACTCGGGATCGGCCTGGGCGAGGTAGGCGGTCACCGCGTCCACGCCGTTGAGCAGGGACGCGTTCGCGCCGCCCAGGTCGATGCCGTAGTAGCCCACCGGGAGCGTGGCGGTGGCGTTGTGCCGGCGCATCCACTCCAGGTGGGCCCGCACCTGCGTCCACATCAGCATCAGGCTGACCATGCCGTCGCCCATCAGCCGGCCGGGCTGGTCGGGGTCGCTCGCGCCGCGGACCCAGGCGTCGACCGCCCAGCCCTCGGTGAACCCGGGTTCCAGGGCGTAGGCGCCGAACCCGTGCCGTTCGACCAGGTAGCGGCACAGGCGGTGGCGCAGCAGGTAGGACTCGGCGTTGTAGTGCGCGCTCTCCCCGATGGCCACCACCCGCGCGTCGCCGACCACCTCGTCCAGCCACTCCAGGTCGTCCATCGGCGCGGCCGGGTCCAGGGTCTCCAGCGGGATCACCGCCTCAGCGCTCAGCCGCGCCGGTGCCGTGGTGCTCGTGGTCATGCCGCCCCTCTCGATTGTTCCCAAGTTTGGGAACGGTATCACTCGTGGGAACATCGGTGGGTGGACACGCTCGAACTGCTCCTGCACCCGGTCCGGCTCCGCGTCGTGTGGGCCATGTCCGGCGACCGCGCCCGGACCACCTCGGAGCTGTGCGCGGCCCTGCCCGACGTCCCCAAGACCAGCGTGTACCGGCACGTCGGCCTGCTGGCCGAGGCGGGGCTGTTGGAGGTCGTGGACGAGCAGCGGGTGCGCGGCGCCGTCGAGCGCCACTACCGGCTGCGCCGCGAGCGGGCGGTGGTCGACCCCGACGCGGGCGCGTCGATGTCGCTGGAGGACCACCGCCACGGCTTCGCCGCGGCCATGGCCGCCCTGCTGGCCGAGTTCAACGCCTACCTCGACCGACCAGGGGCCGACCCGGTGGCCGACTCCATCGGCTACCGCCAGGGCACCCTCTGGCTCACCCCCGACGAGCTCACCGGGCTGGTCGGCGAGCTGATGGGGATCTTCCGGGCCCGCGCCGCCGACGGACCCGCGCCGGGCCGCCGCCCGTACCTGCTCAGCCCGGTCTTCTTCCCGATCGGGACGGCGCCGGATGCCGAGGACGGGTCGCCGCAGGACGAGTGATGAGGCCGGGATCTCTCGGCCGTCAACAACGCGTAAGGGACCCCATCGGGGGTGTCAAAGACGCATCAGGCGCCCATTGAGCAGCCACTTCCGGATGCATCCTTCCCGGCATCGCGGTCCCGCGTCCGGGACCGCTCGGAGTCGGGAAGGGGCGCGGGATGGCCGATCTGGCCTACGTGCTGCTGATCATGGGTGTGTTCCTGGTGCCGGCGCTCGGTGTGCGCGGTCTGGGGCGGTTGTGAGCGGCACCGGTGTGGTGGCCAACGCCGTCGCCGGTGTGCCGGCCCTGCTGCTGATCGGGTACCTGTTCGTCGCGCTGATCCGACCGGGGAAGTTCTGATGTCCCCGACCCTCGCCGGCCTGGCGCAGGTCGGTCTGCTCGTCGTCGCCTTGGCGGTGGCGCACCGGCCGTTCGGCGACTACATGGCCCGCGTCTACACCAGTGCCCGGCACTCCGGGGTCGAACGCGCGGTGTACCGGGTCGCGCGCGTAGACCCGGACTCCGAGCAGCGCTGGGGCACCTACGCGTTGGGCGTGCTCGGTTTCTCGTTCGTCGGCGTGGTCCTGCTCTACGTGCTCCAACGGGTGCAGTCGGTGCTGCCCTGGGACTTCGACCGCGGGAACGTGCCGCCGGGGATGGCGTTCAACACCGCGGTCAGCTTCGTGACCAACACGAACTGGCAGTCCTACGTGCCCGAGACCGTCATGGGCCACGCTGTGCAGATGATCGGTCTGACGGTGCAGAACTTCGTCTCCGCCGCGGTGGGCATGGCGGTGGCCGTGGCCCTGGTGCGCGGGTTCGTGCGGCACCGCACCGACCGGCTGGGCAACTTCTGGGTCGACCTGACCCGCGGTGTGGTGCGCGTGCTGCTGCCGGTGGCGTTCGTGTTCGCGATCGTGCTCGTGGCCACCGGCGTGGTGATGAGCCTGAAGTCCGGTGTGGACGTCGACGGGCAGACCGTGGCGACCGCGCCGGTGGCGAGCCAGGAGGCGATCAAGGAGCTGGGGACCAACGGTGGTGGGGTGCTCAACGCCAACTCCGCTCACCCGTTCGAGAACCCCAACGCCTGGTCCAACCTGATCGAGGTCTTCCTGATCCTGCTCATCCCGGTCTCGCTCACCCGCACCTTCGGCACCATGGTCGGCGACCGCCGGCAGGGGCACGTCCTGCTGGGCGTGATGGGTGCTTTGTGGACGGTCATGCTCACCGTCATCTGGGTGGCCGAGGCGAATGGCCTGCGCCCGCTGGAGGGCAAGGAACTGCGGTTCGGCATCCCGGGCAGCGCGCTGTTCGCCAACAGCACCACGGCCACGTCGACCGGCGCGGTGAACTCGATGCACGACAGCTTCACCGGTCTGGGCGGTGGGGGCGCGATGCTGAACATGCTGTTCGGCGAGATGACCCCGGGCGGTGTCGGCACCGGCCTCTACAGCATCCTGGTCATGGCCGTGATCGCGATGTTCCTCGCGGGGCTGATGGTCGGTCGCACGCCGGAGTACCTGGGCAAGAAGCTGGGCCGCCGTGAGGTCACGGCCGCCGCGGTGTCGATCCTGGCCATGCCGACCGTGCTGCTGCTCGGCGCGGGCATCGCCGCGATCCTGCCTTCCACGCGGGACGCGGTGAACAACCCGGGTGCGCACGGCCTGTCGGAGGTCCTCTACGCCTACGCCTCGGCGTCGAACAACAACGGCAGCGCGTTCGCCGGCATCACGGTCACCGGCGACTGGTTCCAGGCGTCGCTGGGGGTGTGCATGGCGGTGGGCCGGTTCGTGCCGATCGTCGCCGTGCTGTGCCTGGCCGGTTCGCTGGCCGCGCAGCGGAAGGTGCCGGTCACGGCGGGCACGCTGCCCACCACCGGCCCGCTGTTCGCCACCCTGCTCGGCGGGGCGGTCGTGCTGGTCGCCGCGCTGACCTTCGTTCCCGCCCTCGCCCTCGGTCCCATCGCGGAGGCCCTGCTGTGAGCACCACCACCGAACACCCGCCGCGGACTCCGGAGGAGATCCGCGAGCGCCACGCGCACAACCCGGGCCACCAGGTCGCCGCGGGCATCTTCAACCCACGCCAACTGCTCGTCTCCTTCCCGGACGCGCTGCGCAAGCTCGACCCCCGCCACCAGGCGCGCAACCCCGTCATGTTCGTCGTGTGGGTCGGCTCGCTGCTGGTCACGGTGTTCGCCATCGGCGACCCCGGCGTGTTCACCACCGCCGTGGCGGTGTGGCTGTGGCTGACCGTGCTGTTCGCCAACCTCGCCGAGGCCGTCGCCGAGGGTCGGGGCAAGGCCCAGGCCGACTCGCTGCGCAAGGCCAAGACCGACGCCGTCGCGCACCTGACCGACGGCCGCACCGTGCCGGGCACCGAGCTGGAGGTCGGAGACCTCGTGGTCGTCGAGGCCGGACAGGTGATCCCCGGTGACGGCGACGTGGTCGAGGGCATCGCCACCGTGGACGAGTCCGCGATCACCGGCGAGTCCGCGCCCGTCATCCGCGAGTCCGGCGGCGACCGGTCGGCCGTCACCGGCGGCACGACCGTGCTGTCGGACCGGGTCGTCGTGCGCATCACCGCGAAACCGGGGGAGACGTTCGTCGACCGGATGATCGCCCTCGTCGAGGGGGCTCAGCGGCAGAAGACGCCCAATGAGATCGCCCTGACGATCCTGCTCTCGACGTTGACGATCATCTTCCTGCTCGCCGTGGTAGCGCTGCAGCCGTTCGCGGTGTACTCCGGCGGTGAGCAGTCCGTGATCGTGCTGACCGCGCTGCTGGTCTGCCTGATCCCGACGACGATCGGCGCGCTGCTGTCGGCCATCGGCATCGCGGGCATGGACCGGCTGGTGCAGCGCAACGTGCTGGCCACCTCCGGCAAGGCGGTCGAAGCCGCCGGGGACGTGGACACGCTGCTGCTGGACAAGACCGGCACCATCACCTGGGGCAACCGGCGCGCCACCGAGCTGATCCCGGCGCGCGGCACGTCGTTGGACGCGCTCGTGGACGCCGCCCGGTTGTCGTCGCTGGCCGACGGCACCCCGGAGGGCCGCAGCGTGGTCGAGCTGTGCGCCGAGCGCCACGGCCGCCCGGCCGAGGCGGACGAGCACGAGAAGACCGGCGAGTTCGTGCCGTTCACCGCTCAGACCCGGGTCAGCGGCATCGACCTCGACGGGCGGCGCGTGCGCAAGGGCGCGGCGAGCGCCTTCACCCTCGACGGGGCCACCAGGGCAGTGGTCGACGGGATCAGCGCCGAGGGCGGCACACCGCTGGTGGTCGCCGTGGACGACCGGGTGCTGGGCGTGATCAGGCTGTCCGACGTGGTCAAGCCCGGCATGAAGGAGCGCTTCGCCGAGCTGCGCGCCATGGGCATCCGCACCGTCATGGTGACCGGCGACAACCCGCTCACCGCCCGCGCCATCGCCGCCGAGGCCGGGGTCGACGACTTCCTCGCCGAGGCCAAGCCCGAGGACAAGATGGCGCTGATCCGGCGCGAGCAGGAGGGCGGCAAGCTGGTCGCGATGACCGGCGACGGCACCAACGACGCCCCCGCCCTCGCGCAGGCCGACGTGGGCGTGGCCATGAACACCGGCACCTCGGCCGCCAAGGAGGCCGGGAACATGGTCGACCTGGACTCCGATCCCACCAAGCTGATCGAGGTCGTGGCGATCGGCAAGCAGTTGCTCATCACCCGCGGCGCGCTGACCACCTTCTCGGTGGCCAACGACCTGGCCAAGTACTTCGCCATCCTCCCGGCCATGTTCGCCGCCATCCACCCCCAGCTGGACGAGCTCGACATCATGCACCTGGCTTCGCCGCGGTCGGCGATCCTCTCCGCGGTGATCTTCAACGCGATGGTCATCGTCGTGCTGATCCCGCTCGCGCTGCGCGGCGTGCGGTACGAGCCCACCAGCGCCGCCGCGCTGCTGCGGCGCAACCTGCTGGTCTACGGCCTCGGCGGCGTCGTCACGCCGTTCGCGGGCATCTGGCTGATCGACCTCCTCGTCCGCCTCATCCCCGGAATCGGGTGACCCGCTCCATGAACGCACTCGCCAAGCAGACCTTCGCCGGACTGCGCGTCCTGCTCGTGCTCACCGCGCTCACCGGCGTGCTCTACCCGGCGGCCGTGTGGGCCGTCTCCCGTCTGCCCGGCCTGCACGCCAACGCCGAGGCCGTCCACACCACGCTGGTCGGTGTGGACCGTGACGGCGATCAGTGGTTCCACACCCGGCCCTCGGCCGCGACGCTCCCGGCGTCCGGCGGTTCCAACAAGGGCGAGCTCAACCCCGACTACGACGCCGTCGTCGCCGCGCGCCGCACCGAGATCGCCCGACGCGAGGGCGTGGCCGAGGACCGCGTGCCGCAGGACGCGGTCACCGCCTCGGCGTCCGGTCTGGACCCGCACATCAGCCCCTCCTACGCCGAGCTCCAGGTGCCCCGCGTGGCCCGGGAGAACGGACTGGCCGACGACGAGGTTCGGAAGTTGGTCGCCGAGCACACGGACGGTCGCGCCCTCGGCTTCCTCGGTGAACCGGGGGTCGACGTGACCGCCCTGAACCGGGCGCTCGACGCGGCGGCATGACGATCGGGAGGCGATCACCGCCACGGTGGTCGCCTCCGCACTCGCGGCCGGCGGGATCGCGGAGAGGCAGGCTGACGTGGTGCAGGGCAAGCGCGGTGAGCTGAGGATCTACCTGGGCGCCGCGCCGGGGGTCGGCAAGACCTTCGCGATGCTCGGAGAGGCGCACCGACGCCGTGAGCGCGGCACCGACGTGGTCGTCGGGCTGGTCGAGACGCACGGCCGGGACAGGACCGCGGCCCTGGTCGAAGGGCTGGAGGTGGTCCCGCGTCGCCGGTCGCACCACCGCGGGGTGCAGGTCGACGAGATGGACGTCGACGGCCTGCTGTCCCGTCGGCCGGAGGTGGCTGTGGTCGACGAGCTCGCGCACACCAACGTCCCGGGGTCGCGCAACGCCAGGCGGTGGCAGGACGTCGAGGAGCTGCTCGACGCGGGGATCGACGTGTTGTCGACGGTCAACGTGCAGCACCTGGAGTCGCTCAACGACGTGGTCGAGCGCATCACCGGTGTGCGGCAGCGCGAGACCGTGCCCGACGAGGTGGTGCGGCGTGCGGGGCAGGTGGAGTTGGTCGACCTCACGCCGGAGGCGCTGCGCCGCCGCCTGGCGCACGGCAACGTGTACGCCGCGCACAGGATCGACGCGGCGTTGGGCAACTACTTCCGGGTCGGCAACCTCACCGCGTTGCGCGAGCTGGCCCTGCTGTGGGTCGCAGACCAGGTCGACGTGGCGTTGCAGCGCTACCGCTCGGAGCAGAGCATCACCGACACCTGGGAGACCAGGGAACGGGTGGTCGTCGCGATCAGCGGCGGTCCGGAAGGCGAAACCCTGATCCGCCGAGCGCGGCGCATCGCCGTGCGGGCGGGCGCTGAACTGCTGGTGGTGCACGTCCTGCGCGGTGACGGCCTCGCCGGTGCACCGCCGGACTCGATCGCGAGATCGCGCAGGACCACCGAGGACGTCGGCGCGACGTTCCACACCGTGGTCGGCGACGACGTGCCGACCGCGCTGCTCGACTTCGCCCGCGGCGTGAACGCCACCCAGCTCGTGCTGGGCACGTCCCGCCGGTCGCGGCTGGCCAGGGTGTTCGACGAGGGCATCGGCTCGGCCGTCGTCCAGGACTCCGGGCCGATCGACGTGCACATGGTCACCCACGCGCAGGCCCGGCGCGGCGTCAGCCGGCGAGTCAACCGGGGTGCGCTGACCCCGTCACGTCGACTACTGGGATGGGCGTTGGCGACGGTGCTGCCCGCCGTGGTCACCGGACTGGGCGTGCTCACCCGGGACGAAATCTCCTTCTCCACCGACCTCATCGGGTTCTTCCTGGTCACGGTGGTCGTGGCGCTGGTCGGTGGGCTGGGGCCGGCGCTCGGCGCGGCGCTGCTGGGCGCGGGCCTGCTGAACTTCTTCTTCACCCCGCCGTACTACAGCCTGGCGGTCGCGACCCCGGAGAACCTGGTCACCCTGCTGGCCATGCTCCTGGTCGCGACCCTCGTCGCCCTGGTCGTGGACCGGGCCGCCCGGCTCGCCGAGCAGGGCGCACGGGCCCGCACCGAGGCCGCGCTGCTCGCCTCCTACGCCCGCACCGTGCTGACCAGCCCGTTCCCCCTCGCCCGACTGCTGGAGAAGGTGCGGGAGAACTTCGGCCTGGAATCGGTGGCGTTGCTGGAACGCGGCGACGGCGAGTGGGCACGCGTCGCCTGCGTGGGCCCCGGCCGTGCGACGAGCCCGACGAGGCCGATGTCGACGTGCCGGTCACCGCGGACGTGCACCTGGCCTTGCGCGGCCGCGCCCTGCCGGCGAGCGACCAGCAGGCGTTGGAAGCCGCCGCGGGCCAGGCGCTGCTCGCCCTGCGGCAGCAGCGCCTGGCCGCCCAGACCGCCGAAGCCCAGCGGCGCGCCGAGACGACCGAACTGCGCACCGCGATCCTGTCCGCCGTCGGTCACGACCTGCGCACCCCGCTGACGTCGATCAAAGCCGCCATCGGCAGCCTGCGCGACCCCGACCTGCGGCTCTCGCCCGAGGACACCGCCGAACTGCTGGACACCGTCGAGGTCTCCACCGACCGGCTCGCCGGTCTGGTCGACAACCTGCTCGACTCCTCCCGCCTGGCCACCGGCGCCGTCGCGCCCCTGATCAAAGCCGTCACCTACGACGAGGCCGTCGCCCGCGCCCTGACCGGACTCGACGAGCGCCGACTGATCTCGGTCGACGTCCCCGAGGACCTGCCGCCGGTGCTGGCCGACGTCGGCCTGTTGGAACGGGTGGTCGCCAACGTCGTGGACAACGCCCTGCGGCACGGCCGCCTCACCCCGCGCCGCCCGGTCGACGTGGACGGTGACGGCGCCATCACCCCCGACGAACCCGAGATCGCCGTCCGCGCCAGCGCCCACGGCGACCACGTCGAACTCCGCGTGGTCGACCACGGCCACGGGCTGCCCAAGAACACCGCCGACACCGTCTTCGCCCCGTTCCAACGGCTCGGCGACCGGGGCAACACCCCCGGCGTCGGCCTGGGGCTCAGCGTCGCCAAGGGCTTCACCGACGCCATGGACGGCACCATCACCGCCGAGGACACCCCCGGCGGCGGCCTGACCATCGTCATCTCGCTGCCCACGGCCAAGGCGGCGCCGGCCTGACCTCGTGGCCCAACCGCGCCGCAAGCCCGAACCGAGGAAGGCGCCCCGGGCGTCAAGACGCTTGAAGCCCCGGACCCGCGATCCGGTTCGAACCCGGGATGTGTGAGCGTGGCCGGGTGCGCGCGGTGGTGACCTGAAGGGACGATGCGACTGCGTCGGTGGTGACGTCGCTCCGCCGGTCGGGCAGCCAGGCCAGGACCGTGGCCGCGGTACGACGGGCGGTTGACGTGTCCGGAGTGGACATCGATGAGCCGGTCGGTTGACCCGAAGTTCGTCCCGCTGCGTGTCCCAGGAAATGGTCGGGCCCGCCGGTGGGTGACCGGCGGGCCCGAGTGGTTCGGTGGTGTCGTGTCAGCCGTGTACGCGGTGGCCCCGCTTGGTCACGACGTGGTAGATGCCGAGCACGATCAGCGAGCCGAGGATGGCCAGCAACCAGGTGCTCAGGTCGAAGAAGCTGCCGATGTCGGAGCCGAAGACGGCGCGGCCGATGAATCCGCCGATGATGGCGCCGACGATGCCCAGCAGCATGGTGATGATGATGCCGCCCGGGTCCTTGCCGGGCATGATGGCCTTGGCGATGGCGCCGGCGATGAGACCCAGAACGATCCAACCCAGGATGCCCACGGTGCTTCCTTGTCCTCGTGCCACGGCGCCTTCCGCGACGCGGCGTGATCGCTACAGGCACCGGGTTGCCCAACTCGCACCCATTTCACACCTGGGTGAGCTCCTCGCTGTCACCGCGCCGACCGGTCCCGCCCGGGCGCCGACCTGTCCCGGGGGTGCGGCCCTGTCACGCCGATCCGGCAGGTGGCGGGTCCGGGCAGGCGGGTCAGGGGCGGTGGCGGGTCACGAGCACGGCGATGTCGTCGGTGGCGGGTTGGGCGCCGACGAGGCTCGCCATGACCTCGGCGCAGACCATCTCCGCGGTGGCCGGCACCACGTGCCCGAGCAGCTGCTCGAGTCGGCTGTCGAGGTCGATACCGCGGCGTTCGACCAGCCCGTCGGTGTAGAACGCCAGCAGCGCGCCGGGTGGCAGGTCGAGGGTCGTGCCCTGGCGGCCGGTGACGGCCAGGTGGTGTCCGATAGGCGGTCCGACCGGAGCCGGGACCAGGTGGGACGGTTCGCCGGGGATGGCCAGCACGGGTGGCAGGTGGCCGGCCAGCGCCAGGTCGACGCGGGCGGTGGTGGTGTCGATCACGGCGTAGGCGACCGTGGCCATGGTGTGGGCCTCGAAGTGGCTGGCCTTGCGGTCGAGCTTGCCGAGCACCTCCGCCGGGTCGGGGAACTCCAGGGCGTAGGCGCGCAGGGCGCTGCGCAGTCGTCCCATGACGATGGCGGCCGGTAGCCCGCTGCCGACCACGTCACCGATGACCACGCCGATGCGATCGCCGGGCAGCGTGAACACGTCGTACCAGTCGCCGCCCACACCGTTCTCCGCGCCCGGCACGTAGCGCGCGGCGAACTCCCAGTCGGGAGTGGTCGGCAGCCGGCCGGGCAGGAGGCTCTCCTGGAGCAGGGCCGCCGCCGCCAGTTCGGACCGCGAGCGGTGCAGGTGCGCCGCGGTCGCCAGTCGATCGGCCGCGAGTTGGAGCAGGTCGACGTCTTCGTCGGTGAACCGGCGTGCGGCCGTGCTGCCGATGTGCAACACACCGATCAGTCTGCCTTCGGCCACCATCGGCACGCCGAGCATGACCTGCAGACCGCGCTCCCACAGCAGGGGGTTGACCACGGTGGTGGGATCGACGTGGTCGATCTGCACCGGCTCCCGACGGCCGGCGACCATGCCGGCGAAGCCCGAGCCCACCGGTATCCGCACGCCTTGGAGGACTTCTTCCTCCAGGCCGGAGGTCGCCCTGGCCACCAAGTGCCCGCCGTCGGAGTCCACCAGGAGCACCGTGGCGGTGTCGACCGCGAACAGCGACCGCAATTGCTGCAGCAGCACGTCGAACAGCTTGTCCAGGTCGAGTTCGCGCAGCCCGCTGTCGGTGATCGCCTCCAACACCTGCAGCCGCCGAGGCAACCGCCCGGCATCCATCATCCGCCCACTCCGTCCTGATCGTCGAGCACACCCGAAGGACAGCACGAGCGTGTGACAGAGGCCATGCGAGCCGGCGCGGAACGACTGGGTGTACCCGTGACCGTAATACGGCCCGCGGACGAGTACCACCGCTGTCGACGCCGGGCGGAGAACCGGTGGCTTCGAGGCCACCCGACACCGCCGGCCCCGCGCCACAGGCCTGGGGAAGAGCACTAGGATGCACACCGCCGTCCCCGAGGCGACAGCGACGCCTGTGCCGGCGGCTCCCACGCTTGCCGGACGTGCCCGAGCGGTAGCGGCCGGGTCAGAGCCAGCCTGCTTCGATTCCGCGGGCGCGCAGCGTCTCCAGCGCCTCCTCGTTGCCCGTGTAGAACAGCGTCATCGACTTCAGGTTGGGGAAGTGCCGCAGGTCGGCGAACTCGTCGACGTCGAACAGCCCGTCCTCGCCGTCCCAGTTCGGCGCGATCTCGAGGTAGATCTCGTTGCCGCCGTCCATCTCGATCTCGGTGATCTTCTCCGCGAGCTCGGCGGGGACCTCGAGCGCCTCGAAGTAGGCCAGAGCCTCAGGCACCGCCTCAACGCTCCCGTCGTCGTAGGTGAAGCCCTGCTCGGCGGCGTGCTCGCGCAGGTCGAACCTCGGCAAGAGGCCCTGGTCGTACATCAGCTCTTGCACGACGGCGAGCTTGAAGTTGACGTCGGCGAACGGAATGGGCCGGCTCATACCCGAACCATATAGGCGGCGATCACACCGCCGTCCGCAAGTCATCTTGTTCTCGTACCAGTGGTCGGAGCCGCGAAGCGTGGCGGCAGGGATCTGGTGCAGCAGTCCGCGAGGAACGCCCGGTCGCCGGGGGAGCCGCGGACGGGAGTTGCCCGGGTTCGCCGTTCACCGACCGGATCAACGCCGTCCACGTCCCGGATCGGTTATGCCGTGAGCACGCGCAACCGCAGGTCGCGCGGAGCGTGGAGGGCGCCGAAGGTCGGTGCGGGATCGCGGTGAGGAGTCAGGCGGCGGTTCTTCAGAACGGCCGCGAGGACGACGGTCAGCTGCGTGAGCGCCAGTTGCGAGGCAGGGCAGGTGCGAGGGCCGAGCGCGAAGGGCAGGTAGCTGCCCGGCGCCGGGTGGAAGCCCGGGCTCCAGCGCCGCGGGTGGAATCGCGAGGGCTCCGGGTAGGCGTCCGGGTCGTGCTGGTTGAGGTAGGGGCTGAACAGCAGGGTCGTCCCCGTCGGCAGGCCGCGGGTCGGCGCGGTGAGCTGCCGCCGCAGTTGCCACACCGGTGGGTGCAGGCGCAGGGTTTCGCGGATCACCGCCCGGCACAGCGGGAGGTCCGCCGTCGGGTCCGGGTGCGCGGTGGCCTCGGCCCGGGCCCGCTCCTGCACGTCGGGGTGGGTGGACAGTTCGTGCAAGGCCCAGGCCAGTGCGGTGGCGGGGACGTGGTGGCCCGACAGCAGCATGGTGCGCAGCGCCAGCGTCACGGTGTGCTCGCCGAACCCGCGGTCGGTCAGGACCGCACGCAGGCCCCCGGGTGAAGGGTGGGTGCGGATGTGCTGCCGGATGGCGTTGTAGGTGGCGCGCTGGGCGTGTCGCAGACGAGGGCGTCCGAGCGGGAGCGGCCAACGGGTCCGCCCGGCCAGGACCAGTTCGCGTTCGACCAGAGCGGACAACGCCTCGGACGTCTCGCCCAGCAGGTGTCGGGTGTTGACGGCGGAGATCAGGCTGACGGTTGCGTCCCCGGCGTCGACGACGCCGGGTGACGGCCAGGCGGACACGGCACGCTCGGCCTGTTCCGCGATCACGGGGATGGCCGGCGTCAGTCGCGAAGCGGTCAGGAAGGGGCGCGTGGCACGGCGCACCGCCATCCAGGTGTCCAAGCCGTTCGGTCCCCATGAGGTGATGCCGGTGCGCCGCGCGGACCTGACCGTCGACGTGTCCTTGCTCGCCAGCAGGCGTTCGGTCTCGGTGGGGTCGGTCACCAGCCGCAGGCCGTGCTCGAGCTCGGCGACGCCTCCACCGGACCTCGCTGCCGCGGTCAGTGCGTCGAGTGGCCCGGTCATCGCGTCTCACCTGCGAGTGGGCGACGGCACCGCCCGGACCACCGGTGACGGGCGGCCCGGGCGAAGGGGGTCACACCGGCGGGTAGGCGTAGTAGCCGGTGGTGGCCGGGCGACGACGACGCAGGATCATTCTCAAGAGTTTCATCGCATCCGTCCTTGCGTGGAGGAAAGCCAGTATTGCCAGGCGTTTCCGCAGAGGTCAAGGAGGGACGGGCCTGGTTCACCCCGATGCGGCGGGCGCGCCCGGTTCGAGGGGGACGGGTCGACTTTCCGGCGGTCAGGCGCCGATGCCCTCGTCGATTGATCAGTCGCCGAGCCGGTCTCGACCTCCTCGGCCGCCGACGACCGATGCGGGACGGGCACGTCAGGCGAAGACGTAGGTGCCGCTGCCGGAGGCCGTGGTGAGCCCGGGTTCGGCAAGGCAGGCCAGGAGGTTGAGGGTGAGCAGTTCGACGACGTGCGTGGTGGAGTCACCGGTGAACTTGCCCGCGGTCACCGTCCCGTTCTCCACGATGACCAGCGTTCCCAGGACGTAGTTGGCGGACCGGTTGTAGTTGATCGTGCTGGTTTCACCGGTGTTCCAGGTGATGGTGTACGAGCCACTGCCTGACGCCGCGAGGTCGCTGCACGAGCGGTTGAGGCCGCGGATGGCCGCCTGCACGTGCCCTCCCGTCACGGCCGGATCGGAGAGGGACGTGCACGAGAGGACGTTGTACACGCTGACGTCCACCGGCCGCGGTGTGGTGAGCAGGCCGGGGGAATAGGTGACCGACTCGTTCTCGGCGCAGGTGAGATCGCCCGGCGCCGCGTGCGCGAGGGACGGTGGGAACAGCAGGGACGACGTGATCAGTGCGACCGGGGCGAGCAGGCCTCGGATGCGTCCCACCGCCGGCACCTCCACAGGATGGGCCCCCGAACGCACGCAACGCCCGGGCGCGTGAGAAGACCGCGATCGATGACGACATCGGCCGGTGCGCGGGCGCCGTAACGCCTGCGCCGCCCACGCTATCCGTCGAGTCAAAGGACGGCGGTGAAGGTGGCGGTGCCGCTGACGCTCGTCAGGCCTTGTGGGGTCAGGCAGGCGGTGAGGTCGGTGGCGGGCAGGACCTTGGTCTGGACGACGGTGGCGCCCTGGAACAGCCCGTCGACCACGGTGCCGGTCAGGACCAGGACGGTGGTGCCGCCGGGCTTCAGGTTGATCTCGAAGCCGCCCTGGACGGTGCTGCTGTGCCCGGTGTTCCAGTGGTAGGTCGAGGTGTTGGTGGTGGAGCCGGACAGACAGCTGAACGTGCCGCTCACCAGGGCGGTGAAGGTCGCGCCGGTGATGTCGGGGTGGCCGGGCGACACGCAGCCACCCAGCGTGCCGGTGGCGCTGAAGGTGATGTGCCTGGGCAGCAGCGTCATGCCGGGGGAGTAGGTGCCGACCTGGGTTCCCAGCGCGCAGTTGACGTCCACTACGGCTGCGGAAGCGGGCACGTGGAACAGCCCCGTGGCACCGAGCAGGGCGCCGACCGCAGCGACGATCGATGAACGCAGACGCATGAGGATTCCCGTTCTTCGGAAGTGTGATGGGGGACGAGTCTCGCGGCTCGACCCTCCGTCCTCAATCGGCTGAAAGGCTTGCGGCGGAACACTGTCCGTGGATGTCCCTTGCCACACGCCGCAGAACTGCGGAGTCGATTGGCGGGCGCGATCGACGATCACGCTGACCGCGGCCCACACGATCCGTCAGCACCGGCACTGCCCCGCGGCATCCGACACCGGATCAACCCGCACTTCGCGGGAACATGCCCACTGAGGATTCGCCACGGTCTCCGGGGCAACTCGGAGGGAGCAACCGGAAGCACTCGATTCGGGACTGTCCGCGGCCGTGTCGACTGCCGGAGAATCAAGCGATGTCTCGAAAAGCTGACGCCCTGCCCAGCGTCATCGTCGTGGGCGCCGGGATGTCCGGGTTGGCCGCCGCGCGGGCGCTGCGTGGACTCGGCCACCCCGTCACCGTCCTGGAAGCACGCGACCGGGTCGGCGGGCGGATCTGGACCGACGAGCACGGGGTCGACCTGGGCGCGCACTGGATCCACGGCACGGACGGCAACCCGATCACCGAGCTGGTCGAGAACCTGGGCATCCCCTACAGCTACGTGGGCGGTGACAGCGCCTACACCGGGGGCTTCGACAGCCTGGACCTGTTCGGCGCGGACCGCCGCCTGACGAACCACCGCCGTAAGAGCCGCACCCTGGAACTGGCCGACGACGTGCTGCACGAGATCGAGCGGCAGGCCTCGATCGCGCGCAAGGAGCAGCACCCGGACATCCCGCTCGGCGAGGCCGTGCGCGAGGTCCTCGCCGCGCGCCGGTTGCCGCCGGAGGACGAGCAGGCGGTCCGCTACCACCTCAACGTGCTCCTGCGGGAGGACATCGCCGAGGACCCCGACAGGCTGTCCCTGCAGTTCTGGGAGGACGGCTATCTGGTCTACGGCTACGGTGACAGCACCCTGCACCAGGGTTACCAGTCGGTGGTCGACGCCCTCGCCGAAGGGCTGGACGTCCGGCTGGGCCACGTGGTCGTGCGGATCGACACCACCACCGGACCGGTGCGGGTCACGACCGACCGGGGTGACTTCGAGGCCGACAGGGTGCTCGTGACCGTGCCGCTCGGGGTGCTGAAGTCCGAGGTAGTGCGCTTCGATCCGCCGCTGCCGGAGATCAAGCGGTCGGCGATCGCCCGGTTGGGGTTCGGCACACTCAACAAGATCGCCCTGCACTACCGCGAGCCCTTCTGGCCGACGGAGCAGTACGTCTTCGGCTACCTGTGCCGCGACACCGACCGCTATCCCACGGTCGTCATCAGCATGTGGAAGTCCCACGGCAAGCCGGTCCTGGTGATGCTGCTGGGCGCTTCGCTCGGCCGCGAGGCGGAGACCTGGTCCGATCAGGGGGTCGCCACCTACGCCCGCACCATCGTCGAGGACCTGTTCGGCGCCGCCGCGCCGGTGCCTGAGCACATCTCCCGCACCGCGTGGTCGTCCGACCCCTTCGCCTTGGGCTCGTACACCTGCATCGGCGTCGACTCCTCGTCGAAGGACATCGGCACGCTCGCCGAACCGGTCGGTGACCGGCTGTACTTCGCCGGTGAGGGCACCAACCCCTACCACTGGGGTTGCGTGCACAGCGCCTACGAGTCCGGCCTGCGTGAAGCCGCGCGGATCAGCGGGGACGCCACCCTCTACACCCCGCCGAGTGCCGGGATCTCCCGCCGTCAGTCGCGCAACACCGACCGCGTGCTGCGCTTCGCGCGGCTGCGGATGACGCACATCGACGAGCGTGATCTGAGCGAGAGGGTGGCGTGCCTGCGCGAGGGCGTCGATCCGCACGGCGTGCGGCTCTTCGCCTCGCTGGCCGACTCCGAACTGGAGACGCTCGCCTCGATGTTCGACGAGATCCCGTTCACCGCGGGCGATGCCGTCTGCCGCGAGGACGACCCGGCGCACGGGGTGTTCCTCGTCGCCCACGGCCAGGTCGAGGTCGACTTCGGCGGCATCTACGACCGCGCGATCGTGGGTCGCGGGGCCGTGCTCGGCCACCACGACCTGTTCTTCAACGCCCGCACCACGTCGGTGACGGCACTCGGCGACGTGGTCCTGTTCTACCTCGACCACTACCGGTACCAGAGCTTCCTCCACGCCTTCCCCGACGTGCTGATGCTGATGATGTCGGACCTGGTCACGCGGTGGGAGCAGCTGGAGAACACGCTCGGTTCCACGATCCTGTCCGCTGCCGTGGGGGAGACCGGAGCGGCCGCGTGGGGTGCCAAGAGCCGGCCGCACGACCCGACCTGCGGTTAGGCACCGGGCGGTGATCCGGTGCTGCACGCGCAGGCGCTGTCGCCGCTGTGCCATGATCTGGTCGTGGGGGACTCCTTCAAGGTCGCACCGAAGGCCGTCGAGCTGCTGGGCGGGCTTGTGCAGCGCCAGAGCTCAGGCATCGCCGCGCACCTGAAGGCACTGGAGCACAACCAGGTCGACGACCTGGGCCAGGGGGTCTTCCTGGAGCTCTCCGGCCACTTGGAGAACCTGCGCTTCCACGCGCAGGACAACACCCGGCGCGCACTGAGCCTCGCCGGCTCGTCGGCGGTCGAACTGACCAAAGCGGCCGAGTTCTACCGCACCACGGACCGCTACCAGGCCGGCCGGCTGGACCAGGTGTACCCGGCGGTGCCGACGTACCCGAGGAACGTCGAGGCGAGCGAACTGCCGCCGGGCGTCGCGTCGAGCGGATTCGGCGACGTGGTCGAGACCAGGTACTACAACGGCCCCGGCGAGACGAGCGTCGAGAACGAAGTGCTGCGGGACAAGTGGCCGATGGGGGTCGAGGACAAGCTGGGCAAGTGGCTCGAGGTCGGCGACTTCGGCTCGGTGGCCGCGACGGCCGACAAGATCGCGCAGAAGATCCTCGGTTGGAGCCCGCTGGACCGCATCACCGAGGTCTACAGCGGCGACTGGAACGGCATCTACCGGGAGAGCGTCGTCATCGCCGACACGGGCACCGCGTT
>NZ_JBVJVK010000009.1:0-155743 GCF_055603705.1 Actinosynnema sp. NPDC037264
GAAGCTCCTCAAACGCCCCCACCACGTCACGAAGCGCCATGCCGGCCCGCCCCACCTGCACATCTTCACCAACACCGCCTAACTAAACGGCATTGGTATCGGCGGGAGGGGTTCAAGAGCCAGCACAACACGTTCGTGCGGTCGGTCGCGGTTCTGCGGACCTCGTTGTCCTACTCGCGTTCGCAGCTCGAACCGCCGTCCGTTCGTCGGCGTCGGCGGGGCAGTCCGCGCAAGTAGCGCATCTCCATGTCACGGCAACGGCCGATCACTGCTTCCCGGTGGTCGGCCGTTGCCGTGCCTGACAGAAGGGAACGAAGTATGTCGCACACGGCTACGGGCGCGGCTCGTCGTTCAGTTGGGTGGGAGTTCCGCACGGCGCGGTGGTTCGTCCGCCATCCCGGTGCGGTGGTTGGTCCGGGCGCGCTCGGAGCCTCGGCGGTCGAGTTCGGGCCTGAGGCGACCGGTGGCGTTGTCGGCGGCCTGGCGGTGGGCACGGCGGTTTGGTACCGGGCGCATCCGGACACGTTCGACACGTGGGCCGCGCCGGTGCTGCGGGCGTGGCGGCGTCGGTGGGCCGGTGCCTACACCGGTCGCCGTTGGGTGAACCTGATGGGCTCCTGCGGCTTGACCACTGTGCACTACCGGACCGGGGAAGTCCTGGTGCCGCGCGTGCTGCGGGTGCGGTCCTGGTCCCCGTCCATTGACGTGGTGCGGGTGCGGTTGGTGCCCGGTCAGGCGTTGCGGGCGTTCACGGCGGTGTTGCCGGAGCTGGCGGCGACGCTCAAGGCCGAACGGGTCGCGGTCGAGCAAGGCAAGCCCGGTGAGGTCGTGCTGATCGTCCAGCGAGATGAGCCGTTCGACCGGGTCATCCCTGCACCTGCCATGCCGGAGTCTTCGGACGCCGTCGACCTGCGGTCGCTGTGCCTGGGGGAGACGGAGCTGGGCGGGGAGTGGCGTGAGCCGCTGACCGGGACGCATCACCTGACGGCCGGTGCCACCGGTGCGGGCAAGAACTCGGTCGTCATGGCGAAGCTGCGGGCCGTCGCACCCATGATCCGTGACGGACTGGTGCGGCCGTGGGTGTGTGACCCGAAGTTGTTCGAGTTCGTGGCGCTCAAGCCGATCCTCGATGGCCGGTACGCGGACAGCCCGGAGGACTGCGCCGAGTTGATCGAGCGATTCGTCGACAACATGCAGCGGAAGCAGAAGCGGTTGCAGCGCAAGGGGAAGC
Organism: Actinosynnema sp. NPDC037264; assembly: GCF_055603705.1. Classification (NCBI taxonomy): domain Bacteria; kingdom Bacillati; phylum Actinomycetota; class Actinomycetes; order Pseudonocardiales; family Pseudonocardiaceae; genus Actinosynnema; species Actinosynnema sp. NPDC037264. The sequence goes on from NZ_JBVJVK010000009.1 coordinate 1,232, forward strand.
GTTCGGTTCCGGTGTCGCGTGAGCATCCGGTGGACTGGCTGATCCTCGATGAGGTCGGCTTCCTGATGTCCTACAACTCTGAGTACGCACACGAGATCACCAACGCCTGCGCCGTCATCTCCTCCATGGGCCGCGCCACCAACGACGTGTTGGACGTGTACGTACAGGAGCCGTCCAAGGACGTGCTCCCGATCCGCGACCTGCTCCCGCACCGGGTCTGCCTGCGCGTGACCTCCGAGCGGCACCCGGACATGGTGCTCGGCGAGGGTGCCCGTGAACGTGGCGCGATCGCCGACGAGATCCCAGCCGACCCCTCCAGCGCCGGTATCGGCTACCGCGTCGACCCGCGTTCCCGCACTCCCCGCCGGGTACGCGCGGCCTACACCGGCGACCACGAGATTGACGAGCTGGTCGCGTTCGTCAAGGCGGGTCCGGCTGACTCCGGGTCGGGCCTGCGCGTCGTCGCCTGACCTCATCACCTACTGACTTATGGAGCTTCGCCATGCCTTCAGATAGCTCTCGTTCGCTCGACCGGATCATCCGCACGCTGCGGTCGTTCATGCGGTCCACGGGCCTGCCGCGCCCGGACCGGGTGTTCATTTCGACCGTGACCCGTTCGGTTCAGGTCGAGTTCGACTCCGGCACCGCGCCTGACCGATTGGGCTCGCTGCTGCTGTGGGTGACCCGCCTGGACGGTGTGGCGCTTACCTGGTCCCTGTATGCGGATCGCACCCTGATCGTGAAGGCCGCAGCCCGGAACGCGGCGGGCTTGAGGTTCGATCTGACCGCCCTGGCGGCCGTCTCGGACTTCGATGGAGTCCCCGGTCGTGGCGGCTCGGTGGTTCTCGCCGGGACGTTCCACCTGACGCACTCGGTGGTCGAGCCGGTCACATTCGAAGAGGTCGCCCGCCTGGTCCACCTCGGCCGCGCGGTGGCAGCTCGTCGCCGCGTGGCCGGGGCAACGGCTGCGTGAGCGGGCGACCATGCCGCACACGATCAAGTTACGGCGCGACGTGTTCGCCAAAGCCGCTCGGCTTGCCGGTTTCCGGTCGGCGTACGCCCTCGCCAAGGCAATGGACGTCAACCGCTCCACGGTGGCCCGCGTGCTGACCGGCGAATTACAGCCCGGACCCGCGTTCATCGCTGGGGCGCTGCTGGCGCTCGCCCCGATGGAGTTTCACGACCTGTTCGACGTCGTCCTGGACCAGCGGCGGAGCCCTGAGGAGGTGAGCCGTGTTCCGCAAGCACAGGACCGATGACCAGGGCGAAACGCGCACCGTGCAGAAGCTGCGCGCCCGTCTCGCCGAGTCCCACCAGCTGCACGACCTGACCTCGGATCCTCTCCTGCACGCCGTCCGGCTGGAGCGCTTCCGCGTCTCCGTCACCCGGTCCATGTGGTTCTTCCTCGCGCTGGGCCTGGGCTTCACCACCACCGGAGTGCACGAGTTCCTAGCCGGACACCTGACGCCAGTCGACGCCCTGTGGTGGGGCGCATGGCTGGTCGAACCGGCCTTGGCGGGCATCCTCGTCACGCTGCTGCGCTGGGAAGCCGAGATGCTGACCCACGGCCTGGCCGTCGACGCCGCCCCGGTCCTCTGGCTCAAACGGCTTCTGCTCGGCGCAACCCTGATCACCAACGTGTGGTCACCACTGCGCCCGCCGTCCGGCCAGGTCGAGTACGGCGTGGTCTTCCTTCACATCGTCGTGCCGCTGGTCGTGTTCCTGATTGCCGAAGTCATGCCGGTCATCCAGCACCGCTGCAACGCCGCCCGTGACCGCGTGATGGCCACTGCGGTACCCATGCCAACCACCGGCGCTACGGCCCTCAGCGCGCCGCGTCCGGCGCTCAAGCTCCCGCCCCACCTGCAAGCCGTCCTCGGCACCAAAGCCGCTGAAGTCCGCCAACAGGGCCGCGCGATCACTCCGGCCGACGTGCAGGCCGCGGTGAACGTGCCCGACGCCTTCGCGGTCCAGCTCGCCGACCAGCTCAACGCTGCCTGACTACGGAAAGGAGGAGCCTTTGGTCCTCGCACTCGAAGATCGCATCGCCGACCGGGTCCAACGGGCCGACTACCGGGACTGGCGCGACAAGGTCACCGCCACCGGCGGATGCCTCGCACCGATCCGCCTGTTCGGAGCCTGGCAACTCCACAACCTCGACAGCACCAAAGTCCTCGCCCACCTCGGCGGCGACGTCATGGTCCCCTGCGGCAACCGCCGCGCCTCCGTCTGCCCCTCGTGCTCCGACCGGTACGCGGCCGACGCCTTCCACCTCATGCGCGCGGGCCTGTCCGGTGGCAGCAAAGGTGTACCGGAGACTGTCGCCGAGAAGCCGCGCGTGTTCGCCACCCTGACCGCCCCGTCCTTCGGCGCGGTTCACAACCGGCGTGAGACCGGCGGCGGCAAGGTACGACCGTGTACGGGGTGCGGAGCCTTTCACCATCCCGATGACCCTCGCATCGGCGGTGCGGTCGACCCGGACACCTATGACTACGTCGGTGCGGTGCTGTGGCAGGCGCACGCGGGCAAGCTGTGGCACCGGTTCACGATCGCGCTGCGGCGGGCGCTGGCTCGTGCTGCTGGGCTCACGGTGCGGGCTTTCAAGGACCATGCGCGGCTTTCGTACGCCAAGGTCGCCGAGTACCAGCGGCGCGGCCTGGTCCACTTCCACGCCGTCATCCGCATCGACGGACCCGACGGCTCACACGACCCGGCGCCCTCGTGGGCGACCGTGGACCTGGTCGACCACGCGGTTCGGGCTGCGGCTCGCTCCGTGGTGGTCGAGTCCTTCCGGCCCGATGGCACGGTGATCGACCTGGTTTGGGGTGAACAGGTCGACGTGCGCCCCATCCGGGCTGCCTCGGCGCACCAGGTCGAGGACGACGCCGGGGCGGTCAGTGACGGCAAGCTCGCCGCCTACGTCGCCAAGTACGCGACCAAGGGCACAGGAGCGCGTGACACGCCTGACCGGCCGATCCGGTCGCAGCTCGATATCGATCACCTGAGGGTCTCCGACCACCACCGACGCATGATCCAGACCGCCTGGGACCTCGGTGACCTGCACTTCTACGACGAACTGAACCTGCGGAAGTGGGCTCACATGCTCGCCTTCCGGGGCCACTTCCTGACCAAGTCCAAGCACTACTCGACCACCTTCAAGCGCATTCGCGAGGACCGGTGGGCCTTCCGGGCGGCGGAAACCCTCGAACGGCTCGGCCTGGCCGCCGAAGAGGTGATCGTCGTCAACGACTGGGCCTATGCGGGCTCCGGCTACGCCAACGACGCAGAGCGCGAACTGGCCTCCGGCATCGCCGAACGCCTCCGCGCACAACGCCAACGCCAATACACAGAGGAGGACGCAGCGTGAACGAAATCTGGGACATCGAGCAGGTGGCGGCCTACCTCCGCATCCCGGTCAACACCATCTACCAGTGGCGGACCCGGAAGTACGGCCCTCCCGGCCGACGGGTCGGCAAGCACCTGCGCTTCAACGCCGCCGACGTCAAGGCGTGGTTCGAGTCGCTGCCGACCGAGGCGGCCTGATGGGCAGAAGACCGATGCCGGTCGGCACCTACGGGAAGATCAGGGTCGAGACCCTCGGGCCGAAGCGGTACCGGGCTCGTTGTCGGTACCGAGACTTCAACGGCAAGGTCTACGACGTCGAGCGCATGGGCACCAGCCGCACGAACGCCGAGAACAACCTCAAGGCGGCTATCCGTGACTGGGTGACACCCGTCGCGGGGGCGACCGTCACAGCAAGCACCAAGTTCCGCGACGTTGCCGCGAGGTGGCTGGCCGAGCTGGTTCGCGACGCCGAACGGGAGTTCCGCTCCTGGGGCACGGTGGACACGTACCGCAACCGGCTCGAAGGGCTCGTGCTCCCGGCCGTGGGTGACCTGCGGATGAACGAGTTGTCCACGCCGATCCTCGACGCCCTGTGCAAGAAGGTCCGGGACAACTCCAGCGCAAGTTCGGCGAAGACGGTCAGGGCCGTGCTGAGCGGCGTCTGTGCCTACGCGGTGCGGCATGGGGCGCTTGAGGCCAACCCGGCGCGGGAGATCACCCGTCTGGAGAGCAAGCGGGCGAAGAACCGGCCGCAGAAGTCGCGGGCGCTGACCGCCGCCGAAGTGCTCGATCTGCTCAAGAAGCTGGACCAGGACGAGCGGGCCGTGAAGGACGATCTGCCGGACCTGGTCCGGTTCTTCCTGAGCACAGGAGAGCGGACCGGCGAGGCGTTGGGCGCGCACTGGCCGGACTTCAACGAAGAGGCACGAGAGCTGGCAATGTCCGGGAACGTCATCCGGGCCCGTGGGCGGGGCAGGATCGTGAATCGGGGCAAGACGGAGAACGCCGAACGACCGATTCCGCTCCCGGACTGGTGCGTGGCCATGCTCGTGGAAAGGCGCTCGGAGGCGGCCGACCTCGACGGTCCGATCTTCCCCAGTTCGACCGGAACGATCCGTGAGGCAACCAACGTCCGCAATCGCGCGTGGAAGCCGTTCATCGCCCGAGCGGGCTACGAATGGGTGACTTTCCGAACCTTTCGGAGGACCGTCGCGACACTGCTCGATGAGGCCGGCTTGACGGCGAGGCAGATCGCCGACCTGCTCGGTCACTCCCGGCCGTCGATGACGCAGGACGTGTACATGGGCCGCCGGTCACCCGGTCGTGCGGTGGCGGACGCGCTCGGGGCGGTCATCCGGGTAAGTGAGGGGTAAATGGGGGCTTCGAGGTTGCTCGGCCCCCGACAGATCGTCGTGACCTGCGAGTCTGGTGGGCCGCCAGGGACTCGAACCCTGAACCCGAAGATTAAAAGTCTCCTGCTCTGCCAATTGAGCTAGCAGCCCGTGGCCGACAGCTTACCGAGACCGGGGCTCCCGGTGAGCGAGGTGGTCGACCGGGTGGTGTGGGTGGCGTCACGTTCGGTCGCACGGCGTACGGAGCAGTGCAGGTCAGGGGGTTGACGCTGCGTCCCGGAGGCGCATGCGGACTACGGTGGGGGTCGTGCGGGTGGCTACTTGGAACGTGAACTCGGTCAAGCAGCGGGTGCCGCGGTTGTTGCCGTGGCTCGACCAGAGGCAGCCCGATGTCGTCTGCCTGCAGGAGACGAAACTCGCGGACGACGCGTTCGCGGCCCTGCTCGGTGACGAGTTGTCCGCCCGCGGCTACGAGGTGGCGGCGCACGGCGAGAGCCGGTGGAACGGCGTGGCGATCCTGTCGAGGGTCGGGCTGGACGACGTGGTCGACGGGCTCGCGGACGGGCCCGGGTTTCCGCACCCCGAGGCGCGGGCGGTGGCGGCCACCTGCGGTGGGGTGCGGGTGCACTCCGTCTACGTGCCCAACGGGCGGACGCCGGACTCCGACCACTACCACTACAAGCTGGCCTGGCTGGCGGCGTTGCGGGACGTGGTGGCGGCCGGGCCGGCGGACGCCCTGGTCTGCGGCGACGTCAACATCGCGCCCACCGACGCGGACGTGTTCGACCCGGCGGCCTACGTCGGCCACACGCACGTGACCGGGCCCGAGCGGGAGGCGCTGGCGGCGCTGCGGGCGGTCGGGCTGCACGACGTGGTCCGCGACCGGTGGCCGGACGAACGCGTCTTCACCTACTGGGACTACCGCGCCGGCATGTTCCACCAGGACCTCGGCATGCGCATCGACCTCGTCCTGGCGTCCGGCCCGGTCGCCGCACGGGTCGAGGCCGCCTGGGTCGACCGGCACGCCCGCAAGGGCACCGGGCCGAGCGACCACGCCCCCGTGATCGTCGACCTGGACGAGGCGCCCGACGGCGACATCGGCCCGGTCGTGCCGCCGCCGTCCGCGCCGCGCACCCGCAAGTCGGTGAAGCTCCCGCAGTCCTAGCCCGCCAACTCGTCGGGCTCCAGGTCCGCGCTCCACGACGGCTGCGGCGCCAAGGCCAGCGCCACCCGCAGACCCGCGTCGCGCACCCCGGTGAACCGGCGCATCCGGGCCAGCCGGTTGAGCTGGAGCGACCGCGCGGCCAGCCGTTGCGTCACCCGGCGGCGCTCCGAGTCGTACCGACGCAACCCCGCGTCGACGTCGTCACCCGCCAGGCACTCCGCCAGCACGACGCCGTCGACGATCGCCTGGCACGCGCCCTGCCCGAGGTCCGGTGTCATGGCGTGCGCGGCGTCACCGAGCAGCGCCACCCGCCCGGAGACGTAGCTCGGCAACGGCGACAGGAACAGCAGCTCGTGCCGCAGCACGTCGGTGGCCGAGGCGAGCACGCGCGGGATCGGGTCGTGCCAGTCCGCGAACAACGAGAGGTCGGGCCCCATCGCGTACCAGTTGGTGCGCCCGTCGGCCTGCGGCGTGAGGCCGAACTTGCCGCCACGGCCCCACGTCTCACCGCCCGCGTCGACCGGGACGTCCACCGTGCCGCGCCACCCGACCGCCCCCGACCGGCGGACCGACGCGTCGAACAGCTCGCCGCGCACCGCGCTGTGGATGCCGTCCGCCCCGATGACGACGTCGTACCCGGCGCAGTCCGCCAAGCCCGCCGCCGTGCCGAACCGGACCACCCCGTCCGGCAACGCCCCCGCGAGCACGCCCAGCAACGCCGGCCGGGTGAGCAGGTGCACCGAGCTCGCCGCGATGGTCCCGATCACCGTCCCGTCCGGCTTGCGCACCACCCCGTCCGCCTGCCGCCGCCCGACCCGCCGGGCCGCGTCGCCCACCCCCAGCCGGTCCAACGCCGCGAACGCGTCGGGCCAGATCCCGAGCCCCGTGCCGACGTCGGGCAACGCCGCCGAGCGCTCGAAGACGTCCACCGCCCACCCGTGCCGTCGCATCCCGATGGCCGCGGCCAGGCCGCCGACCCCTCCACCGATCACCGCTGCGCGCCGAAGTCCCATGCGGCACACCGTACTACAGCTGTAGTGATCAACACTACGGGTGTAGTGTCCGTGCCGATGACCAGGCAACAGCAGGTACTCGACGCCGCGATCCGCGTCCTCGGCACGGGCGGCATGCGCCAGCTCACCCACCGCGCCGTCGACACCGAAGCCGGCCTGCCGCAGGGCTCGACGTCCAACCACTTCCGCACCCGCGACGCGTTGATCGGCGCCGTCCTGGGCCGCCTGCTCGAACACGAGACCGCGCTGTGGGCGAGCGTGGCCGGCGACGTCACCACCCCCGAGGCCCTCGCCGACGCCGTCGGCGCCCTGGTCGAGCGACTGGCCGAGGACCGCGTCCTCACGCTCGCCCGCCACGCGCTGTTCGTCGAAGTCGCCCAACGCACCGAACTGCGCGGCCACGTGGACCGGGCCCACCGCGAGATCGGGTCCTGGGCGCTACCCCTGATCGCCGGCCTCGGCTCGACGAACCCTCCCGCCGACCTGGCGCTGCTCCTCGCCGTGATCGACGGTCTGCTGGCCAACGAGCTGGCGAACCCGAGCCCTCGCTTCGATCCCACCGCGGCGCTGCGCACGGTCCTCCGGGGGATGCTCGTGCACTGACCGGGGTGGTCCGACCGCGTTGCGTCATTCCCCTCAGTTCTCCGCCGAAAACGGGTTAGGGTCCCGCGAAAGGGGGGTACATGGGGGAGTTCTTCGCGGCATCGCTGGGATTCCCGGTGGCCGTGCTCAGCGTCCTGCTGGTGATCGTGGTGGCCTACTGGCTGCTCGTCGCCTTCGGCGCGGCGGACGCGGACTGGGTCGAGCTGGACATCGGCGGCGTGCCCGCGACCCTCGGCATCTCCTTGCTGATCGCGGTGTCCTGGTTCGCCTGCCTGTCCGGCGTCGTCCTCCTCGAACCGGCCTCGGTGCTCGCGGGCACCGGCGTGCTCGGCGGGTCGCTCGCCGTCGGCCTGGTGCTGACCCGGCTGGCGATGACGCCGTTGAAGCGGCTGTTCCCGGCCGACCCGCCCGCGTCGCGCCTGGACTTCATCGGTCGCACCTGCGTCATCCGCACGGGCCGCGTGACCCAGACGTTCGGCCAGGCGGAGGTCACCGCCGCGGACGGCTCCTCGGCCGTCGTGCAGGTGCGCCAACCGGGCGCGGACGCGCTCACCGCGGGCACCACCGCACTCATCTTCGACTACGACGTGGACGGCGAGTTCTTCTGGGTCGCGTCCCTCGAAATCGGACACGACCCGACTCTCACACGGGGGGACCACTGATGGACGTCATCACCACCGGCTTCGGCATTCTCGTCGCCGTCGTCCTGGTCGTCGTCATCGGCCTGCTGATCCTGATCAGCCGCCTGTTCCGCAAGATCGACCAAGGCAAGGCGCTGATCATCTCCAAGGTGCGCAAGGTGGACGTCACGTTCACCGGCGCCGTGGTGCTGCCGGTGCTGCACCGCGCGGAGATCATGGACATCTCGGTGAAGACCATCGAGATCCGCCGCGCCGGGCAGGAAGGCCTGATCTGCCAGGACAACATCCGCGCCGACATCCGGATCACGTTCTTCGTGCGGGTCAACAAGACCGTCGAGGACGTCATCAAGGTCGCCCAGGCCATCGGCACCGCGCGGGCGAGCGACGAGCAGACGCTCCAGGAGCTGTTCAACGCCAAGTTCTCCGAGGCGTTGAAGACGGTCGGCAAGCAGCTCGACTTCATCGACCTCTACACCAAGCGCGACGAGTTCCGCGACCGGATCATCCAGGTCATCGGCACCGACCTCAACGGCTACAGCCTCGAGGACGCGGCGATCGACTACCTCGAGCAGACGCCGATGGCGCAGCTCAACCCGTCGAACATCCTCGACGCGCAGGGCATCCGCAAGATCACCGAGCTGACCGCGATCGAGCACGTGCGGACCAACGAGTTCACCCGGCACGAGGAGAAGGAGATCACGCGCCAGAACGTCGAGGCGCGCGAGGCGATCCTGGAGCTGGAGCGCCGCCAGGCGGACGCGGAGATCAAGCAGAAGCGCGAAGTGGAGACGATGCGGGCCCGCGAGGAGGCGGAGATCGCCAAGGTGCAGGCCGAGGAGCGCCTCAAGTCGAACACCGCGCACATCCGCACGGACGAGCAGCTGGGCATCCAGAGCGAGAACAAGGCGCGCGAGATCGCGGTGGCGGAGAAGAACCGCGAGCGCGTGATCGCGATCGAGACCGAGCGCATCGAGAAGGACCGGATGCTGGAGGTCATCGGCCGGGAGCGGGAGACCGAGCTGTCCCGCATCGCCGCGGACAAGGAGCTGGAGGCCGAGAAGCGGTCCATCGCCGAGGTGGTGCGCGAGCGCATCGCGGTGGAGAAGACCGTGGCCGAGCAGGAGGAGATCATCAAGCGGCTGCGCGCGGTCGAGGAGGCCGAGCGGCACCGCCAGACCGTGGTGATCCGGGCCGAGGCCGAGGCGCAGGAGGGCCTGGTCAAGGACATCAAGGCGGCCGAGGCCGCGGAGCAGGCCGCGAAGTTCAAGGCCCGCGAGGAACTGCTGCTCGCCGAGACGCGGCAGCAGGCCGCCGAGCTGGACACCCGCGCCATGATCCGGCTCGCCGAGGGCAAGCAGGCGGAGGCGGCCGCGGTTGGCCTCGCCGACGTGCAGGTGCGCGAGCGCGACGCGGAGGCGATCGAGAAGGTCGGCCGCGCCGAGGCCGTGGTGGGCAAGGAGAAGGCGCTGGTCGAGGCGCTCGCGATCCGCGAGAAGCTGAAGGGCGAGGCCGAGGGCCTGGCCGACAAGGCGGGCGCGATGGCCGCGCTGGACGACGCCACCCGCGAGCACGAGGAGTACCGGCTGCGGCTGGAGACGGAGAAGGAAGTCCGGCTCGCCGGGATCGATGTGCAGCGGCAGGTGGCCGAGTCGCAGGCGCTGGTGCTGGCGGCGGGCCTGGAGAAGGCCGACATCGACATCGTCGGCGGCGACAGCATGTTCTTCGACCGGATCGTCGGCGCCATCACGATGGGCAAGCAGGTCGACGGGTTCGTGGAGCACTCCGACGTCGCGCAGACCCTCGCCGGGCCGTGGCTGAACGGGACGGCGAGCTTCACCGACGACATCGGCAGGCTGCTCGGCTCGATCAGCACCGGTGACGTGAAGAACCTGACGGTGTCCGCGCTGCTGCTCAAGCTCATCAACTCCGGTGGGCCCGACGAGGGCAAGCTGCGCGAGCTGCTGGCCGCCGCGCAGCGCCTGGGCGTGGCCGAGCGGCCGGTCGCCTCGCTGTCGTGACCGCGCCAGTGGAGGCGTCGCCGGCGCCGGTGACGTTGGAGGCGGGCACCTACGAGGTGCTGCGGGCCCGGCTGGCCGAGCAGGCGGCCGGGCTCGCCCGCCGGGCGCAAGCGCTCAACGCGCGCCGGCTGGAGGCGTTCGGCAGCGCCGAGCTGACGTTGCTCGGCACCGAGCGCATCCGCACCGAGCACAACTGCGTGCCGCGCGACGTGGTGCAGGTGGCCGGGCTGATGCTGTTCGGCTACAACGTCTTCATCGGCCTCAAGCCGGAGACGACGGTCGACGACGTGTTCTCGCTGCACCGCTTCACCCGCGACGGCGACGCGTTCCGGTTCGAGGACGCGGGTGACGACGAGCTGCCCGGCCTGCTGCGCGACCCGCGGTTCGAGCGCGACTTCGCCGAGCTGTACCGGTACTACCGCGACACCAGGCTGATCCAGCTGCGCCGGGTCGAGGGCCGGTTGCTCGCGGTGTTCCAGACCGGCGCCCGCATCGGGGACATCCGGGTGCTGCGCTGGCAGGTCGGCGTCGACGGCACGGTCGAGTACCTGGACAACCGGGGCGAGCGCGACCACGTGTTCCCGCCCTCGCACGACTTCGAGTGGGTCGTGACCGGCCGCGAGCACCACGTGCTCGGCAGGCACCCGCACATCTCGATCGAGGACGAGGTGTTCGTCGAGACCATCGGCGGCGACCTCACGATCAAGGTGGAGAACAACACCGAGACCGGCGAGGGCGTCTACACCGAGCCGGTGGACGAGCCGCTGCAGTCGCTGGCCGACGGCGAGGTGCAGTACGCGCGGGTCGGCTCGCTGATCCTGCTGCGCATCCGCCCGTACAACGAGACCGCGTGGCGTCACCTGGTGTTCAACACGCGCACCCGGTCCGTGGTGCGGCTCGACGGCATCGGCCAGGCGTGCCAGCGGCTGCCCGAGGACCAGGGCCTGATCTTCCCGGGCGGCTACTACCTGGCCACGGGCGTGAACAAGACCTTCGACACCCCGGTGGACGAGCTGGAGTTCGAGCGGGTCATCCGCTCCACCAACGGCGAGGACGTGCTCTACGTCTTCCACGCCCGCCGCGACGGCCGGTCGCTGCTGCTGCCGTACAACGTGATCCGCAAGGAAGTGGCGAACCCGCTGTCGTGCCACGGGTACTCGCTGTTCGACGACGGCACGCTGGTCGTCTTCCGCGCGATGAGCGACGAGCCGACCCGCGTGCACCCCATGCAGGTGTGGCAGACGCCGTACGTGTCCGACGCCTACGCCGCCGCGCAGCCGGTCGGCACGGGACCGCTGGAGCGGGTCGGGAACGCCGACCTGGTGCGCGGCATCTCCGACTGCCTGTCGGTGAGCCGGATGGTCGGCGAGATGGCGCCGTCCGTGCCGGTGTTCGAGGACCTGATCTCCTCGTGCACCAGGGTGTTCGACGCCTACCACTGGCTGGGCGACGCGGAGCTGGAGGACCTGCGCACGCCGTTGACGCAGGTCCGGGCGACGGCCGAGCAGGTGCTGGACGAGTTCGAGGCCGTGCAGGAGCTGACCGACCAGGCGGCGACGGCGGTGGCCGAGGCGGACGCGGGGATCGCGTCGATCCTGCGCCGGGTGCGCGGCGAGGTGCCGACGACCGCCGACGCCTGGGTGCGGCAGCTGGCCGACCTGCGGCAGGCGCAGGGGCACCTGGTGACGTTGAAGGAGATGCGGTACGCCGACGTGGCGCGCATCGACGCCCTGGTGTCGTCGCTGGACGACGAGCTGGGCGGCACGGCGCGGCGCGCGGTCGAGCACCTGCGGCGCGACGACGCGTTCACCGGCTACCACGAGCAGGTCGAAGCGCTGGTCGGCGCGGCGGACGCGATCGGCACGGTCGCCGAGGCCGAGCCGGTGGTCGAGGAGCTGGCGCAGCGGCAGCGCGGCCTGGAGGTGCTGACCGAGGTCGTCGGCTCGCTCGACATCGCCGACGCCACCGTGCGCACGTCGATCCTGGAGCGCATCGGCGAGGTGCTCGGCGGGCTGAACCGGGCACGGGCCACTGTGGACGGTCGCAGGCGCGCCCTGCTGGCCACCGAGGGCCGGGCCGAGTTCGCCGCCGAGTTCGCGCTGCTCGGCCAGGCGATCACCGGCGCGCTGGCGGTGGCGGACACGCCGCAGCGGTGCGACGAGCAGCTGGGCCGGCTGCTGCTGCAGCTGGAGAACCTGGAGTCGCGGTTCGGCGAGTTCGACGACTTCCTGACCCGGCTCGGCGACAAGCGGACCGACGTCTACGAGGCGTTCTCCTCGCGCAAGCAGGCGTTGCTGGACGACCGGGCCCGGCGCGCCGACCGGCTCGCCTCCTCCGCCGACCGGATCCTCGTCAGCGTCACGAGGCGGGTGGCGTCACTGGGGTCGTTGGACGAGGTCAACACGTACTTCGCGTCCGACCCGATGGTGGCGAAGGTCCGCTCGGTGGCCGAGGAGCTGCGCTCGCTCGGCGACCAGGTGCGGGCCGAGGAGCTGGACGGCCGGGTGCTGGCCGCGCGGCAGGAGGCGGGCCGCTCGCTGCGCGACCGGCTGGACCTGTTCGACGGCGAGACGATCCGGCTCGGCAGGCACCGGTTCGCGGTGAACACCCAGCCGGTGGACCTGACCCTGGTGCCGAAGGACGGCGAGCTCGCGTTCGCCATCACCGGCACCGACTTCCGCTCGCCCGTGCGCGATCCCGCGTTCGCGGACACCAGGCCGTTCTGGGACCAGCTGCTGGTGTCGGAGACGGCCGAGGTGTACCGGGCCGAGCACCTGGCCACCTCGATCCTGGCCACGCACCCGTTGGACGGGCTGCACGCCGCCGTCACCGAGGACCGGTTGCCCGACCTCGTGCGGCAGGTGGCGGAGTCGCGGTTGGACGAGGGCTACGAGCGCGGCGTGCACGACCACGACGCGGCGCGGATCCTCGACGTGGTGCTGCGGCTGCACGCGGGCGCGGGCGTGCTCCGGTACCCGCCGTCCGCGCGTGCGGCGGCGCAGCTGTTCTGGGCTTCGGCGGACGAGGCCGACCGGGCCCTGTTCGAGCGGCGTGCGGCGTCGCTGGGCCGGGCGCGGGCGGCGTTCGGGCACACGGCGGCGATCGACGAGCTGTGCGCCGAGCTGTCCGAGGCGGCCGGTGACCCGTTGGCGGGCGAGTACCTCTTCGAGGAGCTGTGCAGCGCGCCGTTCGGGTTCGCGACGAGCGCCGGAGCGCGCGCTCTGGTGGACGCGTTCCACCGGGCGCTGGGCGGGCGCAAGGAGTTCGACGAAGACCTGCGCGCGGTCGGCGACCTGGACGTGCGGCGGCGGTTGGTGCAGGGCTGGTACGAGGCGTTCCTCGGCGGCCGCGTCGAACCCGACCTGCCAGAGGCGGTGGCGCTGGAGCTGTGCCGGGACCTGCCGCGGCACGAGTCGTCTGCGCAGCTGACGGCCACCGCGGACGGCCTGCTCGGCACGCACCCGCGGATCGCCGACCGCGCGCTGGAGATCCGGCTGGACGAGCTGCTGACCCGCACGCGCCGGTTCCGCGAGGAGCGCGTGCCCGCCTACCGGGCCTACCAGCGCCGGCGCAACGAGGTCGTGGCCGCCGAGCGCGCGCGCCTGCGCCTGGACGAGTTCCAGCCGAAGGTGATGAGCGCGTTCGTGCGCAACCGGTTGCTGGACGAGGTGTACCTGCCCCTGATCGGCGACAACCTGGCCAAGCAGCTCGGCGCGGCGGGCGACGGCAAGCGCACCGACCAGATGGGCCTGCTGCTGCTCATCTCACCGCCCGGCTACGGCAAGACGACGTTGATGGAGTACGTGGCCAACCGGCTCGGGCTGGTGTTCGTCAAGGTCAACGGCCCGTCGCTGGGCCACGACGTGACGTCGGTCGACCCGGCGGACGCGCCGAACGCCACCGCGCGGCAGGAGGTCGAGAAGATCTCGTTCGCGCTGGAGGCGGGCAACAACGTGCTGCTGTACCTGGACGACATCCAGCACACGTCGCCGGAGCTGCTGCAGAAGTTCATCTCGCTGTGCGACGCGCAGCGGCGGATGGAAGGCGTGTGGGACGGCGGCACGCGCACCTACGACCTGCGCGGCAAGCGGTTCGCGGTGTGCATGGCCGGCAACCCCTACACCGAGTCGGGGCAGCGGTTCCGGATCCCCGACATGCTCGCCAACCGCGCCGACGTGTGGAACCTGGGCGACGTGCTGTCCGGGCGCGAGGACCTGTTCGCGTTGAGCTACATCGAGAACGCGCTGACGTCGAACCCGGTGCTCGCGCCGCTGTCCACCCGCGACCGCGGTGACGTGGAGCTGCTCGTGCGGATGGCGCGCGGCGAGGACGTGCGGGCCGACCGGCTCGCGCACCCGTACTCGTCGGTCGAGCTGGAGCAGGTGCTTTCGGTGCTGCGCAAGCTGGTGCGCGTGCAGGAGGTCGTGCTGGCGAACAACCAGGCCTACATCGCCTCGGCCGCCCAGTCCGACGCCTCGCGCGTCGAGCCGCCGTTCCAGCTCCAGGGCTCCTACCGGAACATGAACAAGCTGGCGGAGAAGGTCGTGCCGGTGATGAACGACGCCGAGCTGGCCGCCGTGATCGACGACCACTACGCGGGCGAGGCCCAGACGCTGACCTCGGGCGCCGAGGCGAACCTGCTGAAGCTGGCCGAACTGCGCGGCACCCTGACGCCGGCCCAGGCCACCCGCTGGTCGGAGGTCAAGCAGTCCTACGTCCGCGCCCAAGCCCTGGGAGGCTCCACCGACGACCCGACCACCCGCACGGTCGGCGCCCTCTCGCTCCTGACGGACCGCGTCGGCACCGCCCTCGACCGCCTGGCCGACCGCTGAACGCGCGTGTCCCACGTCCAGGTCCCTTGAGTTCAACGCCCAGGTCGGCGCGGACCGTCAGTCGGCACGTTCGCAGGCGATGCCGTCCCGGTCCCGGTCGAGGTAGTGGCGGTCCCAGCCGATGACCTCGATCCGCGTGATGCCCTGCTCGTACAGCCACTCGCACGGCCGCGACACACCGCGCGGGAACCGCCACGGCACGCACGGGCCGTCGGTCACGTACGAGTGGTCGCAGTTGTCGCCCCACGACGGACGCGTGGACGTCGTGCTCGACGTCGTGCTGGACGACGGAGGCGGCTCGGACGTCGTCGTCACGGGGACGGTGCTGACCGTGGTGATCGGCGGCGCGGGCCGCTGCGCGGGCGGCGGGACCACCACGGGGACCGTCGTCGGCCGCGCGATCTCCAGCGTGGTCGTGTAAGTGGCGCTGAGCACACCGGGCTCCACCGGGCTCAGGTGCACCTGGCGCGCGTCGACCGGTCGGGGCTCGTTCACCGTGAGCGCCAGCGTCACGAGAGCGCCGGTCGCCAGTAACAGCGCCACGCCGGCGAAGGCGACACTCCTGCCACTGCTCATCCCAACACCCGTTCCAGGCTCCACGGTGTCACGTGGAATCGTCCACGCCGCGGAAGGCGTTACGCCCCAGCCTGTTCCGGCAGGTCGCGAGGGGTGACGAGAACGGCCTGGCGTGACACGATCGGGTGGTGGACGTCGGGATGCTCGGACCGGGAACCGTCACCTGGCAGCTGCACGCCGACCCCGCGATGTGGGTCGCCGGCATCACCAGCCTCTACCTCCAGGCGCTGCACCCGCGCGCCGTCGCGGCCGTCGTGCAGAACTCCACCTTCCAGCAGGACCCGCTCGGCCGCCTCCTGCGGACCGCGGACTTCGTCGGCACGGTCAGCTACGGCTCCACCGAAGAGGTCGAACGGGCCGCGGCACGCGTCCGGGGCGTGCACCGCACCCTGCGCGCGAAGGACGCCACCGGCAAGAGCTTCCGCATCGACGACCCCGAACTGCTGCTCTGGGTGCACTGCGCCGAGGTGCACAGCTTCCTCACCGTCCTGCGGCGCGCCGGCTACCGCCTCACCGACGCCCAGGCCGACCGCTACTACACCGAGCAACGCCGCACCGCCGCCCTCGTCGGCCTGCACGAGGACGAGGTGCCCGGCAGCGCCGCGGAGATGGCCGACTACTTCGCCGCCACGCTGCCCGAGCTGAAGCGCACGTCGGACTCCGAAGTCGTGTACCGGTTCCTGCACCGCCCGCCCCTGGACGGCGTGCTGCGGCTCAGCCTGGACGCCTACGAGCCGCTGCTCGGCCACCTCGCGTACTCCGTGCTGCCGCCGTGGGCCATCGCCCTGCACGGCCACCGCTCGTACGCCGAACCCGCCGCCACGGCCTTGCTGCGGGCCGTCCGGGCCGCCGCGCTCATGGTGCCCGCGCCGATCCGCTGGGGCGTGCCCGAAGGCCACGTGAACAAAGCGATACGGCGGCTCGGCCTGCGGGTTGCGCCCCGGCGCGCGCTCCTCCCGTCCTAGCCAGGAGTAGGCGGACTCACAGCGCCGATTGCTCCGTACGGCGTAGTGGCATGGACCACTGCGACTTTTATCGCATCTAGAGGACCGCTCGGTTTGCTTAGCATGGCCAACGTCCGGCGCGTCGATCCGCGCCGCTTCCCGAGCACCCCGAGAGGTTCGCACCTCATGCTGTTCCGACGACTGCTGCCCGCGACCGCCCTGGTCACGGCCCTCTCCCTGATCGCCGCGTGCGGCGGCGCGAGCGACGACACCCTGGCCGGCAAGGCCGACGACGGCGAGCTGACCATCGGCATCCGGTTCGACCAGCCGGGCCTCGGTCAGCGCAGGCTCGACGGCAAGTTCGTCGGCTTCGACGTGGACGTCGCCAAGTACGTCGCCGCCCAGCTCGGCGTCGACGAATCCGGCATCACCTGGCGCGAAGCGCGCTCCGCCGACCGCGAGAAGCTGATCGAGAACGGCGAGGTGGACTTCGTCGTCGCCACCTACTCGATCACCGACAAGCGCAAGGAGCACGTGTCCTTCGCCGGCCCGTACTTCGAGACCGGCCAGGGCGTGCTCGTCCGCTTCAGCGACGACGAGATCAGCGGCCCCGAGACGCTCAACGGCAAGAAGCTGTGCTCGGTCACCGGCTCGACGTCCGCGCAGAAGGTGAAGGAGCAGTTCGCCCAGGACGTGCAGCTGGTGGAGTACGGCCAGTACTCCGACTGCGTCGTCGCCCTGCTCGCGGCCAACGTCGACGCGGTCACCACCGACGAGGTGATCCTCGCCGGGTACGTGGCGGAGAACCCCGAGCTGCTCAAGCTGGTCGGCACCCCGTTCACCACCGAGCGCTACGGCATCGGCCTGGCCAAGGACGACGCCAAGGGCCGGTCGGACGTCAGCGCGGCCATCGAGAAGATGGTCGGCTCCGGCGAGTGGCGGTCCGCGTTGGAGCGCAACATCGGGCAGGCCGACGTGCAGCTGCCGGAACCACCCAAGGTGACGGAGAAGTAGCTGTCCGGTGGACCAATGACTTCGGGGGTGTAGTGCTGGGCGTCACCAACCGATACGCTCAGCCACGCAGGCCGTGGTTTCTGTGTTCGTGTCTCACGCTCGCGGAACGACACGCGGGCGTGCCGTCCCCACCCTGAGCGGTGGGGGAAACGCCCCGGGACGGCCGGGGCTGCACGGTGCAGCCCCAAGCTTTCCTGCGATGGAGGCAGGTACATGGCACTGGGCACTGTCAAGTGGTTCAACTCCGAGAAGGGCTTCGGCTTCATCGCCCAGGAGAACGGCGGGCCGGACGTCTTCGTGCACTACTCGGAAATCCAGGGCCAGGGGTTCCGCACCCTGGAGGAGAACCAGCGGGTCGAGTTCGAGATCGGCCAGGGCACCAAGGGTCCGCAGGCCCAGAACGTGCGCAAGGTCTGATCGCGGCAGATCGTTTCCGATCCACGTCTTTTCGCACCAACGGCGCAGGCCCCCGACCGGGACGGTCGGGGGCCTGTTCGCGTTCGGGCCCGGCTTCGGGTGCCGGGGCGTTCGGTGTCGGCGGGCGGTGCTAGTAGCCGCGCTGGCGGGCTTCCCACTCCAACCGCTGCATGACCCACTCGGTGGCCAGCGCCTGGGGGGACGTCTGCCGCTCGGCGGCCAGTTCCTTCAGCTGCTCGTTCGCCATCAGCTGGAGGCGGAGCTGGTAGACCTGCGCGGTCCCGAAGCTCGTGCCGGCCGTCGTCTCCGCGTCCGTCGTCTCCGGGGCGAGGGCGGCCAGGTACGACTCCAGCTCCTCGTCGGCGGGCACGGCTTCTTCCTGTTCACGCGCGGGCGGGCGATGCCGGCCCGACTTCGACCGTCCAAGGGATCCAAGAGGCACGGCGACACGATAACGGTTGGATTGCGGAACCGGCGACACTGTGGCCTGGGTCACAGATGTGTGCATGGAGAGGCCCCCGCGCCAGGGGGAGGAACGCGGGGGCCGGAGGGGATCTCCACAGGCGCTGACCGGGGGTGTGTCAGCAATTCGGATTGTTGCACGCGCACGTGGGCCTGGGGAGTGGGTTGGACCGAAATCTTCAGGTAGTCGATGCGTCGAACCCTGTGCTCAGCCCGTTTTCGTCCGTTGGGCGCGCCCGGGGTGCTACCCCTTGGGGGTATCGGACTCGTCCGGTGGCGGCTCGAGGTTGGTGATCTCGCCCTCCAGCCGGTGCACCAGGTCCTCCAGGCCCGCGAGCATCCCGTCGAGCTGCTTCATCTTGTCGCTCATCAGCCGGTCGATGTCCGCCTCGATCGCGGACAGCGACAGGCTGCCGAACAGTTCCTGCGGGTTCGCCGCCGGTGGCGGCCCGGCGGCTGCGGCGGTGTCGGCGTTCTGGGCGGTTTCGGGCTCGGCCGCCGCGGTGGGCTCCGGCGCCGTGGCCTCGGGCTCTGCGGTCTGGGGCTCTGCGGTTTGGGGCTCTGCGGTTTCGGGCTCGCCTGCGGGCGGCGGCGTGGCGGTCGCGTCGTCCGCCACCGCTGGTTCCGGCGTCTGCCCCGGTACCGGTTCAGTCATGGGTTGCACCCTCCTCGTTCGCGACAAGCACATCACGCGCCGCTTGACACCAAGTGGCCTACACGGAAAGTGACGCTGCGTCGCCCCTGAATCACTCTCCGGGGGGCTGCGGTGGTTCGATGGGCTCGCTTAGCCTCGCGCCAACCTCAAGTCGGGGAGGCGTCATGAGCGGGTCTCTAGAAGTGCGTCAGTTCCTGTGGAACCAGGACGAGACGATGTCCAGGCCGGGCGGCGGTGGGGTGCCTGCCCAGCGAACCGGTGAGCCGTCGAGGATCTCGGACGAGCAGGTGCACCGGGCTCGGCTGTCGGTGGCGCGCGGCGCCACCAGCGCCGAGGACTGCCGGTTGCTGCTCGACATGCTCGGGCTGTCGCCGGGCGAGGACGGGGGCGTGCCGCCCGTGCAGCGGTAGGACGCCGAAGTCGCGGCCCCTTCGGGACTCGTCCACGAAGGGGCCGCCGTCACCTGGACACCCTCGAAACCCGGCCTCATCGCGGCGCCGAACCGAAGCCGCGCACTTCGCGCTGCCCGCGCATTGCCGGCCGCCGGAGTTTTGTGACAGTGTTACAAAATGCTCTCCACCGCTCGGCTGACCAGGGAACCGCTGGTCGAGATCGCCGGCTCGTTCATGACCTCGCCCGAACTCGCCGCCCGCGAGGAAGCCGCCGGCCTGCCGCCGCGCACCCTCTACTTCCGCGGCCGCACGGCGGTGCTCGGCAACCCGTCG
This sequence comes from Actinosynnema sp. NPDC037264, assembly GCF_055603705.1. Taxonomy (NCBI): domain Bacteria; kingdom Bacillati; phylum Actinomycetota; class Actinomycetes; order Pseudonocardiales; family Pseudonocardiaceae; genus Actinosynnema; species Actinosynnema sp. NPDC037264. Next base: position 20,994 of record NZ_JBVJVK010000009.1, read on the forward strand.
CCCGGCGTGGTGGCCTCCGTGCTCGGCATCTTCCCCGAGTGGCTGGTCGAGAAGGCGCTCGTGCGCGCGTTCCCCGCCGACCGCGCGATCGAGGCCTACCTCGGCGGGTGCTGGGACTGGTCCCGCAACCACCTCGCCGGGACGCCCGAGCCCGCCCGCTTCGCCGAGCTCGCGTTCGCGGTGGTCGACGGCGTGGAGGCGTCCGCCTTGCCGCTGTTCCGCGGCTGGCGCGAGGCAGCACGTCCCGACGACGGCCCGGCCGCGCTCGGTCACGCCCTGATGGTGCTGCGCGAGCTGCGCGGCGGGCTGCACTTCGCCGCGCTGCGCGCCGTCGGGCTCGACGTGACCCAGGCCGTCGCGCTGGACCCCGGTGGCGGTCGCGGGCGGCTCCTGCGCACGGGGTGGCGCCCGGAGGACGCGGAGGCGCTGCTGGCGTCCGTGGCGGACCGGCCGGACCTCGCGGCGCGGTGGCGGCGGGCCGAGCAGCTGACCGACGACCGGTTCGACGACGCGCTGGCCGTGCTGTCCGACGCGGAACGGGCGGAGTTCGCCGACCGACTGCTCGCCCCGGTGACCCCGACGCGCGGGTGAACCGCCGCGAACGGGGGTGGAATCGCAGGTCAACACCGTGTGCCACCCCCGTTTTGGAGGTGTGGACCCTCGTGCCCTATGCTTACGATGCTTCCACCGGACAGCGTGGAGGGCCTGGGAAAGAAGGTGGCCCAAGGGCTGCCGGAGGAACTAGGTCCCCATCGTCTAGCGGCCTAGGACCCCGCCCTTTCAAGGCGGTAGCGCGGGTTCGAATCCCGTTGGGGGCACGCAGTACCGCAAGTGGAGTACAGTGACGATCGACAAGATGAAGTAGTGCGCAAGGCCCAGTGGCGCAGTTGGTTAGCGCGTCGCCCTGTCACGGCGAAGGTCGCGGGTTCGAGTCCCGTCTGGGTCGCAAGGCAGTTCGGCCGGTTGGTCGATCCGCTACCTGGCCAGGTAGCTCAGTTGGTACGAGCGACCGCCTGAAAAGCGGTAGGTCGGCGGTTCGACCCCGCCCCTGGCCACCAGAACGTCAGAGAAAAGCCCCTCCGCTCTCCGCGAGGGGCTTTTCTCATTTCCCGGTGTCGAATCGGATGACCGCCAGCGCCTGATCGTCGTGCACTTTCGGCCGGGGCCACTTCGTGCGATCCGCGTCACCCTCTTCGGCCGCGCGGATCTCGTCCAGCACGGCTTCCGGCCCCAATTCCGACGTGATGTGCAACACGGTTTGCCAGTCCGCGAACAAGCCGTAGTCGTCCACGCCGCAGGACACGCCGTCGGTCGCCATCAGCACCGCGCGGACCCGGTCACGCGGCCACCTCGCCCGCACGGCCCGGTGCGCGGCGGCCGGGTCCGCCTCCGCCACCCACCAGCCGTGCTCGCGGTTGCGCCAGTCGGTGATCCGGTCGACCCGGCCGCGCAGGTCGCGCAGCCGGTGGTCGGCGACGACCTCGACGCCGGCGTCGGTGAACACCACGACCGGGCTGTCCGCGAGCACCAGGACGTCGACGGCGGTGGCGGTCCAGCGCGTGATCGCGACCGTGCTGGACGGTGAGTCCCCCGGCGTGAGGCCGTGCGTGGCCGCCAGTCGTGCGATGGCGCGGGCGAGCTGGTCGGCCAGGTCTTGGTCATCGGTGACGTGGGTCAGCTCGGCGGCCAGGTGGCGGGAGTGCCAGCCGCCGTCGCGCTCACGAGGGGTCGGCGAGGTCGCGCCGTCCAGCAGCACCACGGCGTTCGGCAGTCGGACGATCCGGTCCTCGGTCGGGCGCGGCAGGCCGTCGCGGCCCACTCCGGCCCGTTCGGCGGTGGTGATCTCCGGCATCGTCACCGAGCCTAGTGTGTCAACCTGGGTTGACAACCCGGCCCGTGTCAACCAAAGTTGACGGCATGACGGAAGCGACCGAGCTCGCCTCGGCGGCGGGCGACCAAGACCCCAGGGTCGGGCTGCGAGCGGTCAGCGCGCTGCGCCGCCTACTGGAAACACTCGAAGCCGTGCAGGTGCGCAACGCCCGCGCCCGCGGCTGGTCCTGGCAGGAGATCGCGGCCGAACTCGGGGTCACCCGACAGGCCGTCCACAAGAAGCACGGGGGAGACCGATGATCGGGGAACGGTTCACCAGGGCCGCCCGCCAAGCCGTCCACGACGCCGTCGTGCAGGCCGAACGCCTCGACGCGCCGGAGATCGGGCCCGAGCACCTGGCGCTGGCGCTGCTCGACGCGCCGGTCCTGGCCGAGTTCGAGCTCGCACGTGACGAGGTGGTCGACGCGTTCGCCGCCGCGCGCCGCAAGGGCGGGCTCAGCGACGCCGACACCGAGGCGTTGCGGCGGCTCGGCATCGACGTCGACCAGATCGTGGCGTCGGTCGAGCGCAGCCACGGCGAAGGCGCGCTGGCCGGGGCGCCGACCCGTCGGCGGCGGCGGTTCTTCGGCAACCACCTGCCGTTCACCGCGGCGGCCAAGAAGACGTTGGAGCGCAGCCTGGTCGAAGCGCGCGACCTCGGCCACGGCACGCTCGGCCAGGAGCACCTGCTGCTGGCGCTGCTGGCGCAGGGAGGGCTGGTGGCCGAGGTGCTGGAGGCGCGTGGCGTGAACTACGTGGAGGTCAGGAAGCGGGTCGCTCGCTCACCCAGGTGACCAGCGGGAGGAACAGTTGCGTCAGCGGGCCGATGGTGAAGGCGTACAGGACGGTGCCGACGCCGATCGTGCCGCCGAGCAGCCAGCCGATGCCGAGCACGGCCACCTCGACCACCGTGCGCACCAGGCGCAACGAGATCCCGGTCCGCGCGCAGAAACCGGTCGTCAGGCCGTCGCGCGGGCCGGGGCCGAGGCGGGCGCCGATGTAGGTGGCGGCGGCCAGGCCGTTCAGCACGATGCCGGCGGTGAGGAACAGGATGCGGGGCAGGAGCCCGGTCGGGGTCGGCAGGAGGAACAGCGTGACGTCCACCGCCAGGCCGATGACGACCACGTTGGCGACCGTGCCGACGCCCGGCTTCTGCCTGAGCGGGATCCAGCAGAGCAGGACCACGGCGCCGACGATGGCGGTGATCAGGCCGAAGGACAGCCCGGTGATCTTGGTCAGGCCCTCGTGCAGCACGTCCCACGGGTCGAGGCCGAGGGTGGCGCGGATCTGCAGCGCCATGCTCGCGCCGTAGAGCCACAGCCCCACCAGCAGTTGCGGGACGCGGCGGACGGGCGAGACGGAGACCGGGACCTGGGTGAGTGCGGCGAGCATGTGGCCATCCTTCGTCCAGATTGGCCTTGTATTCCAGAGCCAATCCGCAATAATTGGCCTCATGAACTCCGACGTCCCACCAGGTGGACGTATATCCGGCTTCCGCCTGGCCCGACTGCTCGGCGAGTGGCGCCGCCGTGGTGCACGTCACGGCTCGGCGGACCTGGCGGCGGCGATCCGGATGCTGGTGCTGGACGGCCGGCTGCCCGCCGGTACCCGGCTGCCCGCGGAACGCGAGCTGGCCGAGGTGCTGCCGGTGAGCCGGACGATGATCACGGCGGCGTTGGACCAGCTGCGGTCGGAAGGACTGGTCGCGAGCCGGCGCGGGGCGGGGTCGTGGATCAGCCTGCCGACGGGGACGTTGGGCGTCACGCCGGACACCCCGTTGGTGGGGCACAGCATGGTCGACTTCGCGCGGGCCGCTCCGCCGGCGCTGCCGGGCGTGCTGGCGGCGTTCGACCAGGTCCGGCGATACCTGCCCGAGCACCTCGCGGATCACGGGTACTACGAGCACGGGGTGCCCGGGCTGCGGGAGCGCATCGCGGCCCGGTACGCGGCGCGGGGTCTGCCGACGTCGCCGGAGCAGATCGTGGTGACCAGCGGCGCGCAGCACGCGTTGGCGTTGACCCTGCGCCTGTTCACCGGTCCGGGTGACCGGGTGCTGGTGGAGCAGCCGAGCTACCCAAACGCGCTGGACGCGATCAAGGCTGTCTCCGCGATCCCGGTGCCGGTCGCGATGACGGAGACCGGCTGGGACCTGCCCGGGATCGCCGCCGCCCTCCGCCAAGCCGCACCGCGCATGGCGTACGTCGTGGTGGACTTCCACAACCCCACCGCGCACCGCCTGGACGCCGAGGGTCGCGCCGAACTGGCCGACACCGCCCGCCGGGCGCGCACGCCGTTGGTGGTGGACGAGACCGTCGTCGAACTGGACCTGGACGGCGACCCACTGGCCGGCCCGCCGCCGCTGGCGAAGTTCGCGGACGACCTGGTCGTGACCCTGGGCTCGGCCAGCAAGTCCCACTGGGGCGGCCTGCGGATCGGCTGGATCCGCGCGTCGACCGAAGTGGTCCACCGCCTGATCTCGACGCGGACCGCCCTCGACCTGGGCTCGGCGGTGGTCGACCAGCTGGTGCTGGCCGAGCTGCTGGCCGATCCCGAACCCGCGCTGCGCGACCGGCGGGCCCAGCTGGCGGCCCAGCGCGACGTGCTCATGGAGGGCCTGCGCGAACACTGCCCGACCTGGCGTTTCCGCAGGCCGGAGGGCGGTCTCAGCGTGTGGTGCGAACTGGACGCGCCGGTGAGCACGCGCATCGCCGTCGTGGCCCAGAACCACGGCATCCGCCTCGCACCGGGCTCGCGCTTCGGCGCCCACGGCGGCTTCGAACGCTGGCTGCGCCTGCCGTTCGTGCAATCACCGGACGTCCTGCGCGACGCCGCCCGCCGCCTGGGCCTGGTCGCCGCCTCCGTCACGGGCTCCACGATGCCGACCGACGCCGACCTCGCCGTGCCGGTCGCCTAGCGGGCCAGGGGTTGCCGGGCAACGGATCTGCGGTTCGGCAGGGGCGGCGGGCCAGAGGGGCGGCGGGCCACTCGTTCCGCGACCTCCGATCCCGGATCCGCGGATCCGCGGATCCGGGGGTTCGGGGGTTCGGGGTGGGGCGGTGGTGGTCGGTGGCGGGGCGGGGGGTGGGGATGGTTGAGCGGTGGTTGGGGTGGCTGCGGGGACGTGGTGGGTGGTTGGCGGGGGTCCTCATGGTTTAACCGAGGGGCGGTAACGGTGTTTCCGTACATTTTCTGGTGGTGATCACTCGATCGTGTTAGGCGGCCGTCGGCCGTCGGGCTCCGGCGCAGCCCCTCGTTGAGCCGGAGCCCGACGGCGGTTCGTGGACCTGCGGCGGGGACGCTCCAGGGATTGGCGTCCCCTGCCGCAGGTTCCCGTTCGGTCCCAGCGCTCGCGGGGGCAGCGCGGCGACGGGACCTGGCCCGTCCTGCCAGGGCGCGGTTGGCAGGACGGGAACCCTTGGGTGTGGTGCGACAGCCGTCGACAAACGTGATGTGCGCGAAATGACCAGGTCAGGCAGTGTGTGGTCGCGCGTGCTCAGGGCACACGGATCCCGTCTGACCTCAGTCGGGTGATGTGCTGGGCAGCCCCGGGACGCTGCCCGGCGACCTGCCGTCGTCCCACCGCTCGGCCGACCACGCGACCAACGGCTTCAGGTCCGCCTGCCCGGTCAACGACGCGTTCACGCCGCCCCGGTGGCCACCGCCGCCGCTGTCCGCGCCGCCCGAGGACGCCGTCGGCGCGCTCGGCGCGGGCGCCTGCTTCGGCGTCGGCGCGGGAGCGCTCGGCTCCGGCACCTCCCAGATCACCTCGGCGTTCGGGGTGACCGGGGAGACGTCCGGTGACGGTTCGGCGGTCGGTGCGAGCAGGACGTTCACGCGGACCGGTGCGGCCAGCGCGACGGGCTGCGGCGCCGGCGACACCGGGGCCTCGACGACCGCCGCACGCGCGGCGGCCTTCTGGGCGATCTTCGCCTCGTACAGCGGCGCGGGCATCGTGTTCGACGCCGTGCCCGAGTGGCTGTAGCCACTCGCGTAACCGCTCGAGTAGCTGTAACCGCCGGTGCTGGACGACTCCGGGTACGGCTCCTGGTCGGCTTCCGGTTCCGGCGCGGGCCCGTCGGTCATCACGGCCAGGGGTCGGGACTCGACCGCGGCCAGTTCCACCCCACCGAGGGACGGTGACGCGAGCGACGATGACCCGGACGACGGTGACCCGAAAGGCTGAGCCGCGACCCCGACGGCCGCGAACGGCGCGACGCCGGCGGGCACGACCGACGTGACCAGGTCGGCGGCTGCGGTCTGCTGCTCGTCGATCGCCACGTTCACCGCGTCGAGCGTCTTCGCCGCCTCGTCCGGGTGGTCTTCGCCCGCCGCCGCGACCCCGCCGCACACGAGCCACGCCGCGGCCGCCAACCCGCTCACGGCGAGCGTCCGGAGCAGCAGGGATCCACCCCGGCGCACCGCGTTGGGAGCTGCCACTGTGGATCACCACCGTTCCGGGTACGGCGAACGGGACGGACCGTTCGAGGTCGACGTTCTGCTATGTCTAGCACTGGGAACCGCATTTTCGAACGTTCTCCGGCGGAACCCACTCGGAAGGGCGGTGCCGTGCGGCTGTCCGTGTCGCCCCACCCATCCGTGAACACAGTCCGTCGTGTCCACCTGATGGTGTGATGGCGTGAATTGTCCGTTGTGGACGCCCGCGCGGTGTCCCTTGTGGACCGGTCATGAAGGGCCTGACCGGCGACTTCAGTACCACGGGTCCAAATCACCTATTCGGGCGTCACTCAAATAGGTGACACAAGGCCATGCGGTCACCCCGCGCCAACGCAGACGAAGCCGAGGTCACCGTGCCGGACCTGCGCATCGGCAAGCGCTTGCGCCGGGTGGGCCAGGTTCGCGTGCAGGTCGACCATCAGGTCCACCACCCGCTCGTCCGCGACCGGCCGCACGCTCTCCACGACGACCCGCGCGCCCCGCCTCAACAACACCCGCGCCAATCCCGACCCGCACGCCGAGAGCACCACCACCGAAGGCGCACGCGCCAAGCCGTCGAGATCGTGCCCGTGCAACGGCCCGTCACCCAATTGCAGATACGAAAACAATTCGTCTTGACGCACGCCGTCCGCCGCGAAGTGCACGACGTCCGCCTCCGCCATTCCCCGCAACGCCTCGTCCACAGTGGACCGGACCGGCCCGCCGTGCGCCCGCCGCAACGCCTCGACCTCCCGACGCGCGTGCGGACGCGACGGCCCGACCACCCACAGCCGGTTCGCCAGTGCCAACGGCCGCGCGTGGGCCCTGAACCAGCAACTCACCGACGGCGCGACCGACAGCGCCCGCCCCCGGGCCGACGGCAGCGCCGCCCACGGCACCCGCGCCAGCTCCGGACTGGGCACCACGACCAGCGGACGGTCGCCCGCCGGCCGCAGGAGGCGGTCCAGCCCCGCCACCGCGTCCGCCGACGGCAGCGAGCGGACGTGCCGCGCGGCGGTCCGGGCCTCGCCGAAGTCGTGCAGCCCGACCCGCCGACCGGTGACGGACACGCCGACCAACCGCTCCCGGTGGCTGATGAAGACCAGCAGCGCCCGGTCGCCCAACGCGTCGACCACGTCGTTGAGCGGCACGGCCGGCCGACCCACCGCCGCCGAACGCGACAGCACGCGGATCTCCCGTTCCAGCCGCGTGATCCGGTCCCGGTCCATCATGCGACGAACCACGGCGTGGCGTGATCACGGCCCGAGGCGTCCACGCCGCGCAGCACGAACCTGACCGGCCCGAACGGCACCCGTTCGAGGTGGAACCGGCCCGCCTGGTCGACCACCGCCGTCACCCGACCTCCCGGCCACCGCGCGACCACGACGGCCCCCGCCCGCGCCGACCCGGTGACCCGCAGACCACCGGCCACCCGGTCCAGCCGCAGGTCGAGCCCGGCGAACACCACCCGGCGGGGCAGCCCGGGATCGACGTGCACCGAGTCGGACAACAACCGCGAGGTGACCGCGTCGGCGCGTTCGACCAGCGCGGACCGCGCCCGGGCGAGCAGGGGGCCCGGCATCGGGTCGAGGTCGTCCACCACCAGGGCGAGGGCGTCCAGCAGCTCCCGGTCGGTCATCGTGAGCGTCGGTCCGGTCACCGCGGCACCTCCGCCCCGAGTCGGCGCCGCAGCACGGCCAGGCACCGGCCGCGGGTGGCGCCCAGGCTGTTGACCGGGATCCCGACCGCCTCGGCGACCTGCGTGAACGACAGCTCCGGCGCGAACGCCGCCAACCGCAGGATCTCCCGGCAACGGTCGGTCAACGTCGCGTACGCGCGCCACAGCCCGGCGTCACGGGCCAGCGCGCGCTCCTCCGGCGTCGGCCCGGCGTCGGCCGCTTCCCACCGGTCGAGCGGCACCTCCCGGCCGCGCAGCCGCAGCACGGTCAGCGTCTCGCGCCGGGTGGTCGTGACCAGCCACGCGCCCAGCCGCTCGGGGTGTCGGATGCCCGACAGGTTCTCGGCCAGCGCGAGCCAGGTGGCCTGGCAGACGTCGGCCGCGTCCTCGGGGCTCAGCCGGTGCGACCGCGGCACGGCCCACACCAGGCGCGCGTACCGGCGGACGATCTCGTGCCACGCGTCGGCGTCGCCGAAGCGGGCGCGCAGGAGCAGCTCACTGTTGTTCCGATCATGCATGCTCCTTGAGAGCACCCGGTCTGACCTGGGGATACCGCCGCCGCTCGATGGTGTGGCAAGCGGAACCGAGGATCGCTCGCGTGCGTCGCTACTCGGTTCGCAGGCCGGCCGGGCGGATCGCCGAGCGCAGCGCGGGCAACGTGCACAGCGACACCACGAGCACGACGACCGCCGCGGCGGCGACCGTGGTGGCGATCTCGGTCCAGTCGACCCGGAACCGCCCGCCCGGCGCGACGAGCCATGCCGTGCCCAGGCCGATCGGGATGGCCAGCGCGATGCCGAGCGCCGCGGGTATCGCCGACTGCCACAGCGCGGACACCGCCAGGACCTTCGGCGGCACGCCGTTCGCGGCCAGCACCGCGGTGGGACGGCGGCGTTCGAAGACCTGGTCGACGGCCGCCGCCGCGAGGCCGATCACGGCCAGCAGCGTGAGCAGCACCGACCCGCCGATGACGCCGCTGCGCAGGGACGCGAACAGCTCGACCTGCCCGGCCTCGAACTGGCGGCGCAGCGTGACGCCCCGGTCGGCGCGGCCGGTGGCGGCCATCAGGCGGTCGCCGAACGACTCGTCCGGGTCGCCGCGCACGACGAGCTCGGTCGGTGGCACGGAGGCCAGCACGGGATCGGCGCCGCCCGCCACGACCAGCCCCCACAGGTCGCCGTCGACCTTCTCGTACTGCGGCACGACCCATTCCTGCCCGTTGATCCTGAGCCTGGCGCCGGGTTCCGGGCCGTCACCGACCAGGTACGCGGCGCCGTTCACGCAGTCCGCGACGTCGAGGCGCTCGGCGATCTCGACGCAGTCGGTGCTGGTGACGGTGCCGCCGCCGGCGGTCGGGTGCGCGCGCACCTCGCTGACCTGCCGCACGCCGCCGACCAGCGCGATCGCCTCTTCCAGCGACCGGACCGAGGCGTGCGGGGGCAGGTCGAGCACCCAGCGGTCCGGGGTGTCCGTCGGCGGTCCGGCGGTGAACTGGGCCGCCACGCCGAGCAGGACCTGCAACGTCAGCGAGCCGGTCAGCACCACCACGACGCCGGACAGCACGCGTGGCGTGCCCGCGTCGAAGCGGAGGGTCCGCAGGGCGAGCAGCGGGGCGACGCCGTCCGGTTCGAGGCGGTGGGCGACCTGGCCGACCAGCCACGGCAGCACCGCGCCCGTGCCCGCGAGGACCAGCGCGATGCCGACGCCGAGCCCGACGGCCAGGCGCGCGTCGGCCACCACCTGCCAGTAGCTGCCGATCGCCGAGATCACCACGATCAGCGCGGCGCCCGCGCCGATCAGCCCGAACCGCCACCACGCGCGGTGCCGCGGCAGTTCGACGGCGCGGGACAGGCCGAGCGGCCCGACGTCCTCCGTGCGCAGGGCGAGCAGCGCCGACACGACGGCCACCACCGGCACGCCCAGCGCGATCAGGGCGCCGAGCAGCGGGTCGGGCAGCAGGTCGGTCGGGAAGAAGCCCACCCCTTCCACCTCGATGAACCGGGCGAGCGGCCGTGCGGCGAAGAACAGCGCCACGCCGACGAACAGCCCGAGCACCGCGCCGGTCAACGTCTCGCCGCTCGCGATCCAGCGGATCTGCGTGCGCGACGCGCCGACCAGCCGGATCGCGGCCAGGCGCTGGGCGCGGCCGGTCGTGCCGAGGCGGGTGGCGACCAGGACGAAGATGCCGAGCGGGACGAGCAGCGCGCTGATCGCGGCGACCATCAGCAGCCGGTAGATCGGCAGCAGGGTGGCGGGCGGCTGGTCGCTGCCGAAGCCCGCGGCCGGGTGGGCGCTGTCGTGGTGGGCTTCGGGCAGGCCCGCGTAGAAGATCAGGGACTTCGGCCTCGGCAGGCCCGCGTCGGCGATCACGCCGATCACGCTCTCCGGGAACCGGGCGCGGACCGAGTCGTCGGTGCGCATGAGGTCGAGCAGTTCGGGTGAGACGACCAGCTCGCCCGGGCCCGGGATGCGGCCGACACCGGGCGGCACGGGCGCGTCGGGCGCGGTGGCGGCCAGTTCCACGCCGGTGATGAGCCGCCCTTGCCAGGAAACGCTGACGTGGCGGGCTTTCAGCTTCGCGTCACCCGTCGTGGAGTCGACCGACGCGGCCTGCACGCGGTGCGACTTGGCCTCCCGCGCGGGGCCGATCGAGGCGGCCAGCAGCAGGACGGTGACGCCGAGGCCGACGCCGGCGGCGGTGAGCGCCAACCTCGCCCAGGACGTCCGGCTGCCCCCGACGGCCAGTCGGATGCCGAGGACGAGGTCGGCGGCCCACCTCATCGGAGCACGCTCCGACCGCCCGCGTCGGAGAGCTGGTGGGGGTGCTGGGGAATGAGGGTCACATCTCCTCAGACGTCCCGGAGCGCCGGAACGTGGCTTCGGTGTGCCGACCGAGTTGGCGTCGCCGCCCCGGGCTTGGGGGGCGTCAGGGGCGGCGACGCCCGCCTCGGACCTACTCGGAGCGCAGGCCGAGGGCGCCGGTGGCCCGCCGCAGCGACGGCAGCGATAGCAGCGTCACGACGACGACCAGCAGTGCGGCGGCGGCGCTGAGCACCCCGATCCCGGACCAGTCGAGCAGGATCGGCTGGGAGATGATCCGCAGCAGCAGGACCGCCAGACCGCTGCCCACGCTCACGGCCACGACCAGCGCCAACAGCAGCGGCACGGCGTTCTGCCAGAGCAGGGACCGGCTCAGCGCGCCGCGCGGCACACCGCTCGCGGCAAGCACGGCCAGCGGCCGCCTGCGCTCGCGGACCTGCTCCAGCGCCAGCACGAGCAGGCTCGCGCCCGCCAGCAGCAACGTGACCAGCGAACCGGCCAGCAGGGCTTGGCGGATGCTCTGGAACTCCTTCACGCGTTCGGCCACGTCCACCTGGCCGAAGTACGACGTGTAGGCGCGCCACGTCAGCGGGGCCAGGGCGTTGCGGACGTGCTCGGCGATGTCCGGCCGGTCCGGGTCCACCTGCACCAGCACGCTGGAGTCGTCGGGGTCGGCGGGGAGCTCCCGCGCCGCCGACGGCGTGACCAGCAGGCCCGCCCGGTACATGCCGGTGTCGTCCGGTGGCTGGACCACGGTGAACGGGGGAACCGTCCACTCCTGTCCCGGCACCGGGTTGCCCTCGGAGTCCACGCGCGTCGAAACCCGTTGGCCCGCCACGAGCTTCTCGTAGCCGGAACGGTGCGAGGAGCCGGGGTCGACGTAGAAGGTGTCGCCGTCCTGGCAGTCGGGCAGCACCGCCTGCGTCCGCAACGCCTCGCAGCTGCCGATCGTCGCCATGTGGTACTGGTCCGCGCCCGACCTGAGCGACGCGCTCCGCATCGGGTGCGCCTGCCGCACGCCGGCCGACCGGGCCAGCTCCACGGCGATCTTCTCGGTCGCCTCGGGCGGCGAGTCCTGCAGGCTGACCACCATCTTGCCCTTGTCCGCCTCGGGGGTCGGCCGCTCCACGATCCTGGTCTCCGCGCTGGCCATCACGGACTGCAAAGCGATCCCGCCCGCCAGGACCACGGCCACGCCGCCGACCACGCGCGCCGCCGTGCCGCTCTCCAGCTGGAGCCTGCGGATCGCCAGCTGCCACGACGGCGCGCCGCCGCGCATCCGGCCCACCGCGCGTTCGACCACCCACGGCAGCAGCACCGGGATGCCGAGCAGCAGCAGGATGATCCCGCCGATCACGATCACGTCGGAACCCTGGACCGCCTCGCCGCCGAACGCGCCCGCCTGGCTGAGCAGCGCGGCCACGCCGAGGGCGATCGGCACCACGCGCCACCACAGCACCCGTCGCACGGGCTTCGTGCGGCGCACCACGCCCAGCGGCTCGACCACCGTGCGGCGCATGGCGACCACCGACGTCACCACCGCCATCACGGGCACCAGCACCGCGATCAGCGCCGCCAGCGGCGGCCACGGCGTCAGGTCGCCGACGAACACGCTGATCCCGAGCAGCCGGACGTCCTCGACGAACTGGCGTGCGGTGAAGAACAGCGCCGCGCCGACGGCCAGCCCGACGACCGCGCCGAGCAACGCCTCGCCGGCCGCGATCCGGCGGACCCGGTGCGCGCCCGCGCCGACCAGCCGCAAGGCCGCCAGCCTGCGGTCCCGTTCGGCGCCCGCCAGGCGGGTGGTGATGCCGACGAACACCAGCACCGGGAACAGCAGCGCGACCGAGCCGACCATGACCAGCAGGATCAGCACCGGCTCGAGCTCGCGCTCGGTCACCTCGCCGCCGAAGCCGGTGATCGCGTTCTCCCCGTCCGCCCCGACGGACGCGTCACCCGCGTAGAACTTCAGGTCGTGCGGCGCGACGAGACCGGCCTGGCCGATCGTGCCGACGACCTCCTGCGGGAACCGCGCCCGCAGCAGCTCGCCGTCCGGCGCGGCCAGCAGGTCCGCCAACGCGGGCGACACGAGGATCTCGCCGTCGCCGGGCACCCTCGACGTGCCCGGCGGCACCGGCGCGCCGGGCCCGGTGCCGCGGACGAAGTGCCCGGTGATCGCCACGCCGCGGTAGTCGGTGTTCCAGAACGTCATGTAGAGCACGTCGCCCGACACCGCCTCGGCGTACACGGGCCCGGCCGCGGACTGCCGCTCGGCGCGTTCGGTCAGCACGCTCGTCACCGACGACGCGGCCAGCAGCACGGCCACGCCGAGGCCGATGCCCGCGCCGGTCAGCGCCAGCCGGACCCACGACGTGCGCCCGCCGCCGAGGGCCAGCCGGACGCCGAGCGCGAGGTCGGCGAACCACTGCTTCACGTGACGGGCTCCATCTCGCGGGACTTGCCGTCGCGCACCACGACCTCGCGGTCGGAGTAGGCGGCCACCCGCGCCTCGTGCGTCACCAGCACCACCGCCGCGTTGGTCTCCTTCGCCGCGGTGACCAGCAGCTGCATCACGCGCTCGCCGTTGAGCGAGTCCAGCGCGCCGGTCGGCTCGTCGGCGAACACCACGCGCGGTCCGGTGACCAGGGCGCGTGCCACGGCGACCCGCTGGCCCTGGCCGCCGGAGGTCTCGCCGGGGCGCTTGTCCGCGACGTCGGCGACCTCCAGCCGCTCCAGCCACTCGCGGGCGCGGGACTCGGCCTCCTTGCGCTTCACCGAACCCAGCCGCAGGGGCAGCGCCACGTTCTCCAGGCAGGTCAGCTCCGGCACCAGCTGGCCGAACTGGAACACGAACCCGAAGTCGGTGCGCCGCAACTCGCTGCGCGGGCCGTCGCCCATCGCGCTGAGCTCCACGTCGCGGTAGCGCACGGTGCCCTTGTCGGGCGTGAGGATGCCGGCCAGGCAGTGCAGCAGGGTGGACTTGCCGGAGCCGGACGGGCCCATCACGGCCACCACCTCGCCCGCGCGCACGCTCAGGCCGGCGCCGTCCAACGCGGGCGTGGGGCCGAACGACTTGTGCAGGTCCACGGCCTCCAGCAGGGTCCGCGCGCCCGCGCCGTCGATCAGGTCGCCGCCCGTCGGGCCGCCGTTGGTCGGGTCGACGCTCATGTGGTCACCGCCGTCTTGAGCTTGCCGAGGCGCGCGGCGGTGAGCTCCAGCCAGCGCAGGTCGGCTTCGAGGTGGAACAGGGCGTGGTCGCAGATCAGCTGGTCGGCGAGGTCGCCCTCGGCCTTGCGCTTGGTCAGCTCGCGCATCGTGGTCAGGTGGGCGGCGCGCTGGACGTCGAGCACGTCGTCCGCGCTGCGACCGGACAGCAGGGCCAGCACGACCTTCGCGTAGAGCGTGTTCTGCAGGTAGGGCTCCGGGCTCTCGGGCGTGCCCAGCCAGTGCTCCACGTCCGTCACGCCGGCGTCCGTGATCGCGTACCGCTTGCGGTCGGGGCCGTCGCCCGACTCGACGCCCGCCTCCTCGACCAGGCCGTTGCGGAGCAGGCGCGAGAGCGTGGTGTAGACCTGCCCGTAGTGCAGCGGCCGGCCTTGCCCGAAGCGCTCGTCGTAGGCCTTCTTGAGGTCGTAGCCGTGCCGTGGACCCTTTTCGAGCAGCCCCAGCAGGGTGTGTCCGATCGACATGGCAGGCACTATACACACGATGTATACACACGGTTCATAGCCCGATCGGCGCAGGGTGGCCGCTGGTCCGACCGGGCTGTGGGAGTAACCGATCGTGATGGTTTGACGGTTACTTCGCCACATCGCGTGGCTCCGACGCCTACAGTGGAGGGGTGACTGGTCTGGCGGCCGGCTGGGACCACGCGGCTTTCACGCAGGGTCGAGCCGGCGATGCGGAACACGATGTGGAGCTGCTGCTCGCTTTCCTGAACACCCGAGACCTCGAACTCGGCACGGACGTGCTGGACAGCGCCGCCGCCTGGCGCGCGTGGGTCACCGAACGCGGCCTCGGCCGGGCGGGTGATCCGCACGAGGTCCGCGCCGTCCGCGCCTCGCTGCGGGCCTCGTTGGGTGAACGGCACGACGGCCCCGATCCGACCCCCGTCGCGGGCTTGATCCGCGTCGACCTCAGCCACGGCGTGCCGACCATGTCCAGCACCGACGCGCTCGGCGCGGTGCTCGGGGCGGCGGCGCGGCTGGCCGTGCTCGGGTCGTGGGAGCGGTTCAAGATCTGCCAGGCGGACGACTGCCGGTGGGCGTTCTTCGACCGCTCGCGCAACCGCTCGCGCACCTGGTGCTCGATGCAGACGTGCGGCAACCGGGAGAAGGCCCGCAACTGGCGGGAACGGCGCGCCCTGAGCGTGACCTGAAACGGGGAACCCGGGGTGCCGGAACGCGCGTGTCCCGCGTCCAGGTACCCCGGGTCGAACGCTCAGGTCACGTCACCAGTTGGCTGACGGTGTAGATCGCCAGGCCCGCGAGCGCGCCGACGACCGTGCCGTTGATCCGGATGAACTGCAGGTCGCGGCCGACCTGCAGCTCGATCTTGCGCGAGGTCTCCTCGGCGTCCCAGCGCTCGACGGTGTCGGTGATCAGCGTGGTGATCTCGTCGCGGTAGTTGGTCACCACGTACCCCGCCGCGCCCTCGAGCCACCCGTCGACCTTCTCGCGCAGCGACTCGTCCTCCACCATCCGGCGGCCGAAGGTCATCAGGCCCTCGCGCACGCGCTTGCGCAGCTCCGACGACGGGTCCTCGGCCGCGTCGAGCAGCATCTTCTTCGCCGTGCCCCAGGCCGACCCGATGAGCCGCTGCACGTCCGGGTGCGTCACGAGCTGCTGCTTGACCTGCTCGGCCCGCTGCATGGTCGCCGGGTCGGTCCGCAGGTCGCCCGCGAACTCGATCAGGAACTGGTCCACCGCCAGCCGCATCGGGTGGTTGACGTCGGTCTTCACCGCCCACGCGAAGTTCAGCAGCTCGTTGTAGACCTTGTCGCCGAGCAGCGAGTCGACGAACTTCGGCGACCACGTCGGCGCCCGGTCCGACACCACGCCCATGACCTTGTCGTAGTTGTCGCGCACCCAGTCGTACGCCCGGTCGCACACCAGGTCCACGAGCTTGTGGTGCGCGCCGTCGGTGAGCACCTGGCCGAGCAGCCTGCCGAGCGGCGGACCCCACGGCTGGTCGACCAACCGCCGCACCAGCGCCTGCTCGACCACGGCCTGCACGTCGTCGTCGCGCAGCACGGTCACGGCGCCCTTCACGACGTTGGCCAGCTCGGACGTGACCCGCTCGGCGTGCTCGGGCCGCGCGACCCACTCGCCGAGCCGCCGGCCGATGCCCGCCCGCCGCAGCTTGTCCCGCACCACCGCCTCGGACAGGAAGTTCGTCCCGACGAACGACCCCAGCGCGTCGCCGAAGCTGTCCTTGCGGGTCGGGATGATCGCGGTGTGCGGGATCGGCAGTCCGAGCGGCCTGCGGAACAGCGCGGTCACGGCGAACCAGTCGGCCAGCGCGCCGACCATGCCCGCCTCGGCCGCCGCGCGGACGTAGCCGAGCCACGCCGGGCCGCCGTCCTCGAACAGCAGTGCCACGACGAAGATCAGGGTCGCGGCCAGGAAGAAGCCGGTCGCGACGAGCTTCATCCGGCGCAGGCCCTGGCGCTTGAGCTGGTCAGCGGGGGTCAGTTGCTCCACGGCGCCATTGTCCGTGAAGATTCGGCCTTGTGCGGGCACCAGCGCTAGTCACCAGGATGAGGCCGTTCACCTCGACGATCTTCGCCGAGATGACGGCGTTGGCCACGCGGACCGGGGCGGTGAACCTCGGGCAGGGCTTCCCGGACACCGACGGCCCGGCCGGGATGCTCGCGGCCGCCAAGGCCGCCATCGACGGCGGTCTCAACCAGTACCCGCCCGGTCCGGGCATGCCGGAGCTGCGCCAGGCGATCGCCGAGCACCGCGCGCGCTACGGCACGCACTACGACCCCGACACCGAGATCCTGGTGACGGTCGGCGCCACGGAGGCCATCGCGGCGACGTTGCTGGCGCTGGTGGAGCCCGGTGACGAGGTCGTGCTCATCGAGCCCTACTACGACTCCTACGCGGCGTCCGTGGCGCTGGCCGGCGCGACCCGCCGCACGGTGGGGCTGGTCGAGGAGCCGGGCACGGGCCGGCTCGGGCTCGACGTCGACGCGCTGCGCGCCGCCATCGGCCCGAAGACCAGGGCGTTGCTGCTCAACTCGCCGCACAACCCGACCGGGACCGTGCTCAACTACGTGGAGCTGGCCGCCGTCGCCGCGCTGTGCGTCGAGCACGACCTCGTGGCGATCACCGACGAGGTGTACGAGCACCTGGTGTTCGACGGCCTCGCGCACGTGCCGCTGGCCACGTTCCCCGGCATGGCCGAGCGGACCGTGACGATCTCCGGCGCGGGCAAGTCGTTCAACTGCACGGGCTGGAAGATCGGCTGGGCGTGCGGCCCCGCCGAGCTGGTCGGCGCGGCGCGCGCGGCCAAGCAGTTCCTGACCTTCGTCGGCGGCGCGCCGTTCCAGCCGGCCGTGGCGCACGCGCTGCGGCACGAGC
This sequence comes from Actinosynnema sp. NPDC037264, assembly GCF_055603705.1. NCBI lineage: Bacteria > Bacillati > Actinomycetota > Actinomycetes > Pseudonocardiales > Pseudonocardiaceae > Actinosynnema > Actinosynnema sp. NPDC037264. Next base: position 38,382 of record NZ_JBVJVK010000009.1, read on the forward strand.
TGGAGTGGGTCGAGGGCCTGCGCACGTCGCTGCAGGACAAGCGGTCGCGGCTGTCCGCCGGCCTGGCCGACGCCGGGTTCGCGGTGCGGCCCAGCGAGGGCACCTACTTCATCACCGCGGACGTCCGGCCGCTCGGCTTCACCGACGGCGCGCAGCTGTGCCGCGAGCTGCCGGGCCGGATCGGCGTGGCGGCCGTGCCGGTGCAGGTGTTCACCGACCACCCGGACGACTGGCGGCACCTGGTGCGGTTCGCGTTCTGCAAGCGTGACGAGGTGCTGGACGAGGCGATCGGCCGGCTGCGGAAGCTAAGCGTCTGACGTGACCTGGGAGGGGCGCGCGCCCGCCAGCCGGTCCTGCACCAGCGCGTGCCGGAACTGGTAGACGGCGCCCGCCTGGCGCAGCACGCCGAGCTTGCGCGCGTCCTCCAGGAACACCATCAGCTCCCACGGCAGCTTGCCGCGCGCCGCCAGCCAGATCCGCGCCACGGTGAACCACCACCAGCGCAGGTGCAGCACGGACAGCGTGAAGCCGAGCATCAGCCCGCACGCCAGGCCCAGCCCGACCATGCCCGACTGGGCCGGCCCGAACACCAGCCCGGCGGCCGCGCCGAACACCACGGCCAGCACCAGCGACCCGGTCCACACCGCGACCCGGTCCCGCGCCATCGTCCACTTCGGACTGGACGGGTGGCTCAGCTCGGCCGTGCTGCCCAACCCGAACCGCAGCGCCACCGCCACCGCGATGCCGAGGCCGACGACCAGGCCCGCGGACAGCCCGTACAGCGCGCCGAACACCAGGCCCGCCGCCGTGCCCAGCACACCGCTGACCACGACCAGGCTGCGCCACACGCCGAGCCGGGGTTTCGGCGCGCGGTGCCCGGACGCGTACAGCGCGGCCACCGCGACCGCGAGCCCAGCGGCCAGCCCGGTGATCGGCGCCAGCTTCGGCGTGCTCGCGTAGGCCATCAGCCAGGCGACGCCGAAGCCGCCGATCAGGCCGAGCGCGACCGCGCCGAGCAGCGCCAGCCACGTGCCGGCGACCGAGCGGCGCAGGTCCCACCAGCCGAGCTCGCGCACGCCGCGCCGCCGCATCTCGCCGGCCAGGAACGCCAGCCAGCGGGCCGCCTTGTCCTTGGGCCAGACCTGGCTGGCCCTGACCTGGTGCGCCACCCCGCGGTCGCCGAACGCGCCGTCGACCAGCAGGTCCGCCAGGTGGTTCTCGATGGCGGCGCGGTCGGGGAACCGGACCCGGTCCAGCAGCTCGCTCGGCTCGCCGTACCCGTAGACGACGCCCGCCAGCCACACCGCCAGCGGCGTGGAGAGCGCGTCGGCCAGCCGGCCGTCCGGCTCGTCGCGCAGGTGCAGGAAGACCGGCTCCCAGCGGGCGGCGGACACCGGGTCCGCCACCGACCGCAGGTAGCCCGCGACCTCCTCCAGGTCCAACGGCTGCAACTGCACGACCTGCGCGCCGGCCACGGTGCCGTTCACCTCGGCGAACTCCTCGGTGCGGCTGGTCAGCACCAGCGGGTGCGAGCCGGGGAACGCGCGGTTGATGCGGTCCAGCGCGTCGGCGCGGCGCGCGGGCGGGAGCTGGTCGAGGCCGTCGAGGACCGGGAACACGCGGCGTTGCTCGACCAGCAGGTCGCCCGCGTAGCTGCCGTACAGCTCGGTGTTGCGCAGCGCCGGGTGGTCCTCGTACAGCCGCCGGGTCATCCAGGTGCGGACGTCCTCCGCCTCCGGGTTCCACGTGGACAGGGGCAGCAGGACCGGCACCGGACCGTCCACGTGGCGGTCGAGCAGGCCGATCGCGAGCAGCATCGCGGTCGTGCTCTTGCCCGCGCCGGGCTCGCCGAGGAACACCATGCGCCGGTTGCGCTGGAACGCGCGGACGACGGCGTCGCTGTGCCCGGGTTCGCCCTGCGTGGCGCTCCAGTGCAGGTCGAGGGCTTGATCGTCCAGGCCGCGGGCGCGGCACTCCTCGTTCCACTGGGCGTGCAGGGCGCGGGCCAGGGCGCTCGTGGCGGCGTCGAGGTTGTCGTCGGTGGACAGGCCGGCGGCCCGCCTGCGGTGCAGCCACGGGTCCAGCGCCGCGAGCAGCGCGAGGAAGCCGAGGGCGAGGCCGGACAGCCACAGCTCGGGGTCGATGCCGTAGTCGGTGACGAACAGGCCGGCCGCGGCGAGCACGGCGGCCAGCACGCACCCCGTGAGCACGGCCCGTTGGCGGAATCTGGACACCAACGCATCATGACTGAACGATCACGGATGGTGGTGACGCGGTGACCCTTGTGTCGTGCGTACCCTCAAAGGCGTGATCTGTCCGAAATGCCAGGACCTCATGCGGACCATCAGCCGTGGCTCCGTGCACATCGAGCAGTGCGAGAACTGCAAGGGCGTTTTCCTGGACGGCGGCGAGCTGGAGCAGATCATCGCCGCCGAGCGGGCGCACTACGCGCAGCCGTACCGGCCGGAGGGCGTGCCCGTGTCGGTACCCGTGCCCGTCCCGGTGGCGGCGCCGGCCGCCGAGCCGACGGCGGTCGTGCCGATCGAGGGGACGTTGCCGGCCGACGGCGACGTCCCGGTCGAGGGCGGGCAGCAGCCGGCCGCCGTGCCGCCCGCGCCCGCCGCCGGTCCACCGCCGCCCTACCAGCCGCCTCCCGGCACGCCGACCGGTCCACCCCCGCCGTACCAGCCGCCGCCGGGCACCGCGCCCGCCGTGCCGCCGCCCGCCGCCTACCCGGGCGGGTACTACGCGCCGCAGCCGCACTACCCGCGCCGCAAGCGCAGCTTCCTGGAGGAACTGCTCGACTGAACGGCCCGCCGGCCCGGTCCGGGCGTCGACTCCGGGTGTTCCGAACGCGGGACGCGCGGGTGGGCTTACGGGAGTGGCCAGGTCAGGTCGGTGCCGTCCAGGGCGAAGTACTGGGAGGTCGGCGTCGCGGTGAAGGTGAACTGGTGGCGGCGCGGCCTGCCCAGCGCGCGCCACTGCCGGTAGGCGGCTTCGGCGACGTCCCACAGCGCCCGCGGACCGCCCTGGTCCACGACGGCGCCGCGGTGCCGGACCCACGAGCCGTCGGGGTGCACGAGGCGGATCGGGTCGGCCGCCACCGCCACCTCGGCCAGCGCCAGCCCGGCGAAGAACTCGAAGCCGCCGGCCGGGTCCAGCACGCTGCGCGAGGACAGCAGGGTCGTGCGGGACGTCGTCGGCTCCTCGGTCAGGGCCTCCAGCAGCGCCTCGTCCGCCCACTCCTGCCGGTGCGCGCGCAACGGCATGAACCGGCCGTCCTCCGGCAGCACGCGACCGGTGGCTTGCCCGTCGCGCACGGTCAGCCGCACCAGACCGGCGCCGATGGCCCGGTTGAACGTGGTCACGATCGCCCCGCCGGGCGCGGTCTGCTCCAGCCACGCCGTCGGGATGCGGGACACGGCGCACGTGCCGAGGATCCGGTCGTAGGGAGCGCGCGGCGCGTGCCCCTGCTCGCCGTCGCCCAGCACGCACGTCGGGTGGTAGCCGGCGGCGGCCAGCCGGGCCTCGGCGCGCACCAGCACGCCGGGGTCGACGTCGATCGAGGTCACCCGGTCCCCGCCGAGCACGTGGCAGAGCAGGGCGGCGTTGTAGCCGGTGCCGGTGCCGATCTCCAGCACCCGGTCGCCCGGCGCGACGGCCAGGGCCTCCAGCATGACCGCCATGATCGTCGGCATGCTCGACGAACTGGTGGGTACCCCCGTCACGGCTCCGGTGACGAGTGCTTGCTCCCACGCCCGGTCGTCGTTGTCGAGCTGGGTCACGCACACGTCGTTGCGGTAGGCGAGCGCGAGGTGGTCGGGGTGCTCCGCGGTCACCGGCTCCCACGCGCCGTCGGGGCGCTGGACGAAGAACCCCGGCAGGAACGCGTGCCTCGGGACCTGGCGAAACGCCTCCGCCCACCGCCGGTCGCGCAACACGCCCGCGGCCAGCAGCGAGTCGGTCAGCCGGGCTCGCAGGTTCGCCGCAACGTCCACGCGCTCCACCGTAGCGCTGTGGGCGAGCACACGTCCCGATCGCTAGCAGAGCGCTTGCAGCAGCTAGCACCTCCGCGTACCGTCGACGGTGGATCGAGGAGGTGCCGCGAAGTTGGACAAGTCCATCGACGAGGCGGTGGCCGATCTCGGCCGCGACATCGGCGAGTACATCCGCCAGCAGCGCAACACGGCCAAGATCTCGTTGCGGCAGCTGGCCAAGCTCGCCGGGGTCTCCAACCCGTACCTGAGCCAGATCGAACGCGGCCTGCGCAAGCCGAGCGCGGAGATCCTGCAGCAGATCGCCAAGGGGCTGAGGATCTCGGCGGAGGCGCTGTACGTCGAGGCCGGGATCCTGGAGCAGCGCGAGGGCGGGGCCCTCGCGGACGCCATCGTCACCGCCCCCGACCTGACCGAGCGGCAGAAACAGGTGTTGCTCGACGTCTACGAGTCGTTCCGGCGGGAGAACGCCGCCGGCCGAGCCGGCAATCAGATGACTGCCGGTCGAGCCGGTGACCAGACGACTGCCGGTCGCGGAGGCGATCGGACGACTGCCGGTCGAGCCGGCGATCAGACCACCGGCGGTCGCGCCGGCGACCAGGCGACCGCCGAGGCGGAGAACACCGCAGGCGGAGCCGGCGCACCGGCCACCGCCACCCAGACCAACGAGGAGTGATCTCCATGCCGAACCTGCCCACCACCGAAGAGCTCCGCAAGGCCGGCGAGCAGGCCGTCGCCGCCGCCCGCACGCCGCTGCTGGCCGCCCTCGGCGCCGGCGACCTGGCCGCGAAGGCGGTCATCGACGCGTTGAACAAGGCCCGCGAGCGCGCCGAGTCGGCGAAGACCGCGGCCGAGTCCGCCGACCTGAAGAAGGACCTGCGCGACCGGCTGGACCCGGCCGAGCTGCGCAAGGTCGTGGACGCCTACACGCAGTCCGCGCTGAACCTCTACCAGTTCTTCGCCCAGCACGGCGAGGAGGCGCTGGAGAAGCTGAAGACCCAGCCGGGCCTGCAGAAGGCGCTGCACCAGGTCGAGGAGGCCGTCGGCACCGCGCAGAAGCGCACCGAGGCCGCCGCCGCGGACGCCCGCGTGCTGGCCGACGACGTGCTCGGCAAGGTGTCCCGCCGCACCCGCGCGGTCGGCGAGAAGGTCGCCGACGACCTGGACGACGCGAGCGAGAAGCTGGCCGAGACCGTGGTCGAGGTCGGCGGTGACGTCGCCGCCGAGGTGCGCGAGACGAGCCGCAAGGCCGCGCCGCGCAAGCCGGCCGCGACGAAGCCGGTCACCACGACCAAGCCCGCGGGCGTCGCGAAGCCCGCGAGCCCGACCAAGACCGCGGCCACCCGCTCGACCACGGCGAAGAAGCCGACCGACAGCGGCAAGTGACCCGACCGTGACGGGGCGTCCCACCAAGGGCGCCCCGTTTCGGCTGTACCACGACAGCGCCACGCACGTAGGCTGGAGACGTGTTGCCACCATTCCCGCCGTTCAGTCCTCTCTTCCTGGACTTCTGGGTCATGTTCGCGGCGTACTACGCCGCGTTGGTCATGGGCGTGTTCGCCTTCGCGCACGCGCTCTCGCAGCGGGCCGACGCCTTCACGGCGGCCGAGCGCATGACCAAGCCCGCGTGGCTCGGCATCACCGGCGGTGGCGCGTTCGCGCTGCTGCTGTTCCACCCGTTCTCCGCCGGCGGCATGTTCTGGCTCGCCGGGCTGGTCGCGGTCACGGTGTACGTGGTCGACGTCCGGCCCCGGCTGATCGAGGTCCAGCGCGGCCCGCGGTGGTGACGCACCGGAGCTTCGGCTCCGGCGCGCCCGTCACGCTCGTCGGCCACGGCCTGGGCGCGACACCCGGCGAAGCCCGCCTGCCCACCTCCGGGCTGCCGGGCACGAAAGTGGTGGTCACCCTCCCCTCGCACGGCGACGCGCCGGACGCGCCCGAGGGCTACTGGACCTACCGGCGCATCGCCGCCGACCTGCGTGGAGCGGCACGGGAGACCGGCGCGACCCGGGCGGTCGGCGTGTCGTTGACCGCGGGCGCGCTGCTGGCCCTGCTCGCCGACGAACCCGACGCGTTCGACCGCGTCGCCCTCCTGCTGCCCGCCGTGCTGGACGAGCCGAGGCGCCTGCTCGACCGCGAGGAGGCGATCACCGCCGTCGGCGGACCACCCGGCTACCAGGCCGAACGGCGACAGGCGTTCGCGCGGCTCGACGGCGCGCTGGCCGAGCTGCCCGGCCAGGTCGCGGTCACCGACCGCGCGGCGCTGGCCCGCGTCACGGCCCCCGTGCTGGTGGTCGGCGCGACGGACGACCCGCTGCACCCCGAGGACGTGGCGAAGCAGGTGGCCGCCGCGTTCCCGAACGGCCGGGTGGAGCTCGTGCCGTCGTGGTCGACCCACCGCGCCGACGTCCGCGGGTGGTTGGTCGACTTCCTGCGGGGGTAGCCGAACCGCATGGCCGAACAGAAGAGGATCGCATTCCTGGTCGACACGGAGGGCATCGAGCAGGTCGAGCTGACCGAGCCCTGGCAGCACGTGGAGAAGGCCGGTGCCGTGCCGAGGCTGCTCGCGCCCAAGCTCGGCACGGTGCAGGCGTACGACCACCTCACGCCCGCCGACACGTTCGACGTGGACGTGCCGTTCGCGCACGCGGACCCGATGGACTACGACGCCGTGGTGATCCCGGGTGGCGTGGCCAACGCCGACAACCTCAGGCTCGACCGCGACGCGGTGAAGTTCGTCAAGCAGCACGTCGCCGCGGGCAAGCCGGTCGCGGCGATCTGCCACGGGCCGTGGCTGCTGGTCGAGGCGGACGTGGTGCGCGGCAAGCAGCTGACCTCGTTCCCGAGCCTGGCCACCGACCTCCGCAACGCGGGCGCCGACTGGGCGGACGTGGAGGTGCGGGTCTGCGACGTGGCCGGGTGGACCCTGGTCACCAGCCGCAAGCCCGACGACCTGCCGGCGTTCAACCGCGAGGCGCTCAAGGCCTTCGGGCTCCAGGACCTCTGACGCGCCCCGGACCGGGTCCACGGGGATGTGCACCTCCCCGTGGCCGGGCTAGAGCCTGGCCGTCGCGTACACCGCGATCGCGTCGCGGACGTACTCGGCGAAGCCCTCGGCGTGCGCGTCGAACTGCGCCTTGAACTCCGGCGAGTCCACGTACAGCTCACCGAGCCCGGTGTAGGACTCCCGGTTCGGCGTCCAGCTCAGGCAGATCCACCGGTAGTGCCGGTCGGTCACGTCCAGCGCGCGCGGCGCGTCGGCCGGGACGCCGGCGTCGAACAGCTCGGCGTAGGCCTTCCCGATGGCCTGCCACTCCGCCTTGAACCCCTCGGCGTCGGCCTTGGTCCAGCCCTTCATCCGGCGCTTGCTCTCGTCGACGTGCTCCTGGACGCCCTCGCCGTAGCGCTCCACCAGTTCCGCCTCGTAGCGGGCCTGGCGGTCGGCGTCGAAGCCGTCGAACAGCTCTTCCAGTGCCACTTCGTCACCCCCTTCCAGTTCCTCGATCGTGCGGGAGACGGTCCGGGCCAGCTTCGCCAGCCGCTCCTGCTCGGTGGCCAGCCACCGCGCGTGGTTGCGCAGCACGTCGACCGCCCGGTGCCGCCCGTCCAGGACCTCGGCCACGGTGTCGAGGCCGAGTCCCAGGTCGCGCAGCAGCAGGATGCGCTGGAGCCGGTGCAACTGCTCGCGCTCGTAGTAGCGGTAGCCGTTGTCGCCGACCCACGCCGGTTCGAGCAGGCCGATCGCGTCGTAGTGCCGCAACGTCCGCGAAGTCACCTTCGACATCCGCGCGACCTGTGCGATCGACCAGGCCATGACCGTGCTCCCTCCCTGTGCCGACCACGGTAGGGGTTGACGTAGCGTCAACGTCAAGCGCGGCCGGCAGGATGGCCGGTGTGTGGACCATCGCGGGAACCCTGACCCCCTTGCCCGTGCTCGACCGGCTCGACCTGGTCGCGGACCCGGTCGCCGCGGCGTTGAGGTCGATGGCGGACGGCGCGCGGCTCGCGGTCGCGGAGATCGACCCCGGGCTGGCGGACACGGCCGAGTTCTGCGCGCACTACGGCTCGCCGTTGGCGGCGTCGGCGAACTGCGTCGTCGTCGCGGGCAAGCGCGGCGAGACCGTCCGGTACGCGGCGTGCGTCGTGCTCGCGACCACCCGCGCGGACGTGAACGGCGTCGTCCGGCGGCGGCTGGACGCGCGCAAGGCGTCGTTCGCGCCGATGGACGACGCGGTGTCGCTCAGCGGCATGGAGTACGGCGGCATCACGCCGATCGGCCTGCCCGAGGACTGGCCCGTGCTGCTGTCGCCCGAGGTGGCGGCGGCGCCGGAACTGGTCATCGGCAGCGGCATCCGGGGCAGCAAGGTCCTGGTGCCGGGCGAGGTGCTGGCCAAGCTGCCGAACGCCGAGGTCGTCGAGGGCCTGGCCCGCTAGCCCGCCAGGTGCCGGTCGAGCACTTCGCGCGCCTGGTCGTGCGTGAGGTGCCCGATGAGCACGTGCGTGGTGAGGCCGTCGGCCAGCGCCAGCACCGTGCGCGCCCGCCAGCGGTCGCCGAGGAGCCTGGTGAACATGTCCTCGAGGTCGGCGTAGCTCGCGCGCAGGACGGGCGCGAGCGCCGGGCTGACGGCCGCCTGCGCGACGAACGCGAGCCACACCCTGGCTTCGGCGCGCTCGGGCAGCGCGACGGCACGTGCCGCCTCGGCCGCGGTGCCGCCGGCCCGGCCCAGGACGCGCTTGCCGACCTCTTCCAGCGCGAACCGCAGCATCTCGTCCTTGGTGCGGAAACACCGCTGCACCGCCCCCATCGAGACGTCAGCGCGCGCTGCGACGTCCCTCAGGGTCACGCCTTCGAGGCCGCGTTCGTCGGCGAGCAGGAACACCGCGTCGGTGATCTGCCGGCGCCGGGATTCGTATTCGACCTGCTTGGGCACCCGTGGATACTATTCGATGCACTTGCATCGGAACAGGGGGCGTCATGTGGGACTGGACGGCGGCGGAGCAGGCCGCCGCGGTGCGCTCGGGCCGCGTCACGGCGGTCGCGCTGGTGGAGAGCCACCTGGAGCGGATCGCGGCGGTGAACCCGGTGGTCAACGCGATCACGCGGCTGGTGGCCGAGCAGGCGCTGGCCGAGGCGGCGGAGCTCGACCGGGACGGTGCGCGCGGGCCGCTGGCCGGTGTGCCGTTCACGGTGAAGGAGAGCATCGCGATCGGCGGCGTGCCGACGACCCACGGCGCGGTGCGGTTCAAGGACTTCGTGACGCCGCTGGACGCGCCGCCGGTGGCGCGGCTGCGCGCGGCGGGCGCGATCCCGATCGGGCACTCGAACATGCCGACGCTCACGTTGGCCGGCGTGCACACGCGCAGCGAGCTGTTCGGCGACACGGTCAACCCGTGGGACCCGGCCGTCACGCCCGGCGGGTCCAGCGGCGGCGACGGGGTGGCGGTGGCGACCGGGATGGCGGGGTTGGGGCTGGGCAACGACGCCGGCGGCTCGGTGCGCATCCCGGCGGCGTTCTGCGGCGTGGCCGGGTTGAAGCCGACCTACGGGCGGTTCCCGGCCGACCACCGGCTCGGTCCGGACGACCCGCCGCTGGGCGCGCAGCTGTTCGTGGTGGACGGGCCGCTCGCCCGCACCGTCGGTGACCTGCGGCTCGCGTTCGAGGCGTTGGCCGGCACGTCGCCGCGCGACCCGAGGGCGGTGCCCGTGCCGCTGACCGGGCCGCCGGTGCCGCGTCGGGTCGCGGTGGTCGCCGATCCCGGCGGCACGGGGGTCGACCCGGTGGTGCGGGCCGCGGTCGAGGACGCCGCGGGCGTGCTGTCGGACGCCGGGTACGAGGTGGTCGAGGCGGACGTGCCGGTGCTGGACGAGGCGCTGGCGGCGTACGGGGGCATGCTGATGACGGAGTTCGCGCCGAGCTGGCCGGTGGTGCGGACGTTGCTCGGCGCGGAAGGCCACCGGTACATCGAGATGTCGATGGCGAAGACCGCGCCGGTGGACGTCGCGGAGTACGTGCGGCTCACGGGCGTGCTGCTGGGCGTGAAGCGGGCGTGGGCGCAGTTCCTGGACCGGTTCCCGCTGGTGCTCGGGCCGGTGTTCACCGCCCGTCCGCCCGAGCCCGGGGTGGAGTCGCGCTCGATCGAGGGGCACGACCTGGTGACCGGCGCGATGCGGCTGTGCACCGCGACGACCTTCGTCGGCCTGCCGGCGGTGGCCGTGCCGACCGGGGTGGTCGACGGGCTGCCCGTCGGCGTGCAGCTGGTCGGTCGGGCCTACCGCGAGGACGTGTGCCTGGACGCGGCCGAGGTGGTGCAGCGGGTGATCACCCCGCGTACTCCCGCAGGAAGCTGACGGCCTCGTCCGCGTCGTCGGTGACGAGGATCCAGCGCTCGGCCTCCCGGCCGCGGGCCAGGCGTCGCACCAGCGGCGCGGCCGGCACCTCGTCGACCCAGAAGTCCTCGCCCAGGAACACCATCGGCGCGGCCGGGCCGACCGAGCCGTAGTGGTTCTGGCAGTAGTCCTGGAAGACCTCCTGCACGGTGCCCGCGCTGCCCGGCGTGTAGATGATGCCGCCGGTGGCGACGGTGAGCAGGCCCTCCTCGCGGACGGAGTTGGCGAAGTACTTGGCGTGCAGCTCGCACGCCGGGTTCGGCGGCTCGTGGCCGTAGAACCAGGTCGGGATGCCGATCGTGCGCGGTCGGTCGGAGGTGGGCAGGTCGGTGGGGCACGCGGCGATCCAGCGGCCGATGGACTCCGCGTCCCCGCCGAACGCGGGCGCCTTCGACAGGTCCTTCAACGTCGGCTCGTCCACGCCGACCCGCACGCCCAGCGGCACGGCCTCCATCACGCCCGGACCGCCGCCGGTCAGCACGGTGAACCCGGCGTCGCCGAGCGCCGCGCCCAGCCCGACGGCCCGCCGGTAGCCGTCGGTGTCGCGGCCGAGCGCGTGCCCGCCCATCACGGCGACCGGGCGTTCGGCGAGCGCGTCGTCCAGCGCCTCGGTGATCGCGTGGTCGTGCAGGCGTTCGGCGAGGGCGTGCAGCGGGTCCGGGTTGTGGCCCCTGGCGCGGGTGTGCCGGTAGATGACGGCGTCCGGGGTGTCGGCGTAGGACAGCGGGTCGCCCGGGTCGAAACCGGCGAACAGCTCGGCCGGCGTGTAGAGCCGCGACCGGTACACGTCGTAGGGCAGGTCGGGGATGGTCGGGAACACCAGCGCCCCGGCCGCCGCCGCGCGCCGTTGGGCGAGCGGCGAGAGCGTGCAGCCGAGGAACAGCGCGCCGTCCATCGGCACGCGCAGCTCTTCCCCGCTCAGGTCGAGCCCGACGAGGACGGCGTTCCGCAGCTCGGACGCCGCGCGGACCTGGTCGAGGTCGGTGTACTCGGTGCGCACCGGCGCAGCCTACGTGCGGGCCGCCACCCCGGATCGGGGTTTCCTCAGAAGATGACGGTCTGGTTGCCGTGCACCAGGACGCGGTCCTCCAGGTGCCACCGCAGACCGCGCGACAGCACGACCTTCTCGATGTCGCGCCCCTTGCGCACCATGTCGTTGACGGAGTCGGTGTGGTCCACCCGGATCACGTCCTGCTCCACGATCGGGCCCTGGTCGAGGTCCGCGGTCACGTAGTGGCACGTGGCGCCGACCAGCTTCACGCCCCGGCTGTGCGCCTGGTGGTACGGCCGCGCCCCGATGAACGACGGCAGGAAGCTGTGGTGGATGTTCAACGCCCGCCCGGCCCAGTCCGCGCACAGCTCGGCGGGCAGGATCTGCATGAACCGCGCCAGCACCACCGCGTGCGGCCGGTGGGCGTCGACGAGCTGCCGCAGCTGCGCGAACGCTGCCGCCTTGCCCTCCGGGTCGTTCGCCGGGAACGGCACGTGGTGGAACGGGATGCCGTGCGCCCTGGTGATCCCGGCCAGGTCGGCGTGGTTGCCGATGACCGCGGACACGTCGACGTCCAGCTCGTGCGACGCCACCCGGCCCAGCAGGTCGTACAGGCAGTGGCCCTCCTTGGACACCAGGATCACCACCCGCCTGCGCTCGCCGGAGTCGGCGACCCGCCACGAGCCGGGGTGCGCACCCAGCTCGCGGGCCACTTCCGCGAACCGGACCCGCAGCTCCTCCACGTCGAACGGCAGCGAGTCGGCCCGGACCTCCTGGCGGGTGAAGAACCAGTTGGTGGTCGGGTCGGTGTGGTAGGCCGCCTCGACGATCCAGCCACCGTGCTCGGCCAGGAACGAGGAGATCCGGGCCACGATGCCGGTGCGGTCGGGGCAGCCGAAGGTGATCACGTAGCGTCGTTCAGGCAGAGGCACGACCGGAAGTATCTACGGTCGCGGCAGCCCGTCCAGCAGTGACCTGTCACCCGATGTGATGGCGCCGCTCGGCCTGCCCCACGCCGCCCGGTAGACCGCGTCGGCGGTGCCGGCCACGGTGGCGTCCTCGTCGGTGCCGGAGTCGGTGATCGGACCCACCTCGGGCGGCTGACCGGGCGTGAGCCGCACCTCCCAGGCACGGCTCGCGTCGGCGGCGTGGAACAGCACCCGCCCCGTCCGCGCGATCGGCCTGCGCCGGGCGCCGGTCAGCAGCATCCGGGTGAGGAACTCGTCCACCCCGTCGGCCGCGAACTCGACGTCGAACAGCAGGGACGGCACGTCCGCGCCGTGCCGGGCGTGCTCGGCGTCGAGCCGGTGGATCGCGGTCTCGTGCGCCTGCCGGCGTGACCAGAAGCCGAAGGTCTTGGGCCCGACGAACGTCCACGCGGGCGTGTTCGACGTGGAGCCGAGCAGGGTGTCGGTCAGCTCGGTGACCTTCTTGTCCCACCAGGCGAACAGCTCGTCCCAGTCGGCGGGGCGCTCTTCGGGCTTGACCCAGTCCGCGTCCACCGGCGTGTGCAGCGCCCGCAGCGCCCAGGAGTGGACCATCGCCACGTGGTCGACGAGCCCGCGCACCGTCCAGCCGGGGCAGGTGGACACCTGCGCCTCCGGCCCGGCGGCCAGGGCGGCGGCACGCAGTGCGGCGTACTGGGTCCTGATGTGCTGGACGAAATCGGCGTGGTCCACTCCGCACAGCCTAGGGACTCACCACGTCCCAGGACAGGGTGATCTCGCCGAGCCGCCAGCGCTTCCGGTCGTCCAGCACCGGCCAGCCGCGGTCGGCCAGCAGCCGCACGGACTCCACCCACCGCGCCCGCGGGCCGTAGGGCGCGAACGGCGCGCACGTCGCCCAGCACGCGTCCAGTTCGCAGAGCAGGGCGTGCACCTTCTCGCCGGGCACGTTGTGGTGGATCAACGCCTTCGGCAGCCGCTCGGCGAGGTCACCAGGGGTCTCCAGGTCGGCGGGCAGGCAGGACAGCGTGAACGTTTGCGGCCCGTCCGCGGTCAACGCGACCCAGCAGCAACGGCGGCCGATCTCGTCGCACGTGCCCTCGACCAGCACGCCGCCGGGCGCGAGGCGGCCGACCATGGTGTCCCACGCCTCGGCCGCCTGCTCCTCGGTGTACTGCCGGAGCACGTTGAACGCGCGCAGCAGCAGCGGGCGCGCGCCGGCCAGCTCGAACCCGCCGCGCCGGAAGTCGAGGCCGGGCGGGTCGGCGACCTCCTTGCCCGCGGCGACCCGGTCGGCGTCGAGCTCCAGGCCGAGCACGCGGACGGCCGGGTTCACGGCGCGCAGCCGTGCCGCCATCTCGACGGTGGTGATCGGCGAGGAGCCGTAGCCGAGGTCGACCACCAGCGGTTCGGGCGCGGAGAGCAGGTCGCGGTAGGTGTGCGCGACCCACCGGTCGACCCGGCGCAGGCGGTTCGGGTTGGTGGTGCCCCTCGTGGGCAGGCCGAGCGCGCGCGCCCGGCCCGCGGCTAGGCGCGGCGTGCGAGCCATTCGGCGGTGAACTCGGATTCCTTGTCGAGCAGCAGCGAGACCTGTTCGGCGATCATCGCCTCCAACTTGCCGCCCATGATCGGGATGCCCACCTTGACCTGACCCGTGAGGGTGAGTTCGCTCCCACTCGCGGTGTCGGCGAGCGTGATCGTGCCGTCCAGCCGGCCCGGGACGCCGTTCAGCGTCACCTCGACCGTGCCCGCGTAACCGGCCTCGGTCCACGACTCGGCGCGGTCGATGACGAGGTCGCCGCCGAGCAGGCCGCGGGCCACCGACGGCAGCTTGTCGGCGGGCACACCCTGCTTGAGCTGGTAGGACGTGCTCTGGTCGGTGGTGGTGAAGGCGACCAGCTCCGGGTTCGTGCCACCCAGTTCGGCGAGCCGGTCGCGCAGGTACGTCTGGTCGACCAACGCTGCGTACACGTCCCGTGCCGGCCAGCGGGACGTGGTTCGGTGCTCGATGCGGCGTGCCATGTCGCGGAGGCTACCGTTCACGGTCGTGACCACCCCGCCCTCCAGTGCCCGTGTGCCGCTGGCCGAGTGCACCACGCTGCGGCTCGGTGGCCCTGCGACGAGGTTCACGCGCGCCGCCACAGCCGCCGAGCTGGTCGAGACCGTCCGCGCGCTGGACGCGGCCGGCGAGCCGTTGTTGCTGCTCGGCGGCGGTTCGAACCTGGTGGTGTCCGATGCCGGGTTCGCCGGCACGGTGGTGGCCGTCGGCACGTCCGGCCGTCGGCTCGACCCGTTGGGCGACGGCCTCGTGCAGCTGACCGTGGAGGCGGGCGAGGACTGGGACTCGGTCGTCGCGGAGGCCGTGGCGCAGGGGTTGGGCGGGCTGGAGTGCCTGTCCGGCATCCCGGGCCTGGTCGGCGCGACGCCTGTGCAGAACGTCGGCGCGTACGGCGTCGAGGTGGCGCAGGTGCTGACCTCGGTGGACCTGCTGGACCGGCGCACGGGTCGCGTGCACCAGGTGCCGGCGGACGGCCTGGGCCTGGCCTACCGGACCAGCGTGCTGAAGGGCACCGACCACGCGGTGGTGCTGCGGGCGAGGTTCGCGCTGACCGCGGGCGGGCAGTCCGCGCCCATCCGGTACGGCGAGCTGGCCAGGGTGCTCGGCGTCGCGCCGGGCGACCGGGTGCCCGCCGACGCGGCCCGCAAGGCGGTGCTGGAGCTGCGGCGCGGCAAGGGCATGGTCCTGGACGCGACGGATCACGACACGTGGAGCGCGGGCTCGTTCTTCACCAACCCGCTGCTGGACGACTCGACGTTGGCCGGGGTGCTGATCCGGATCGCCGAGCGGCTCGGGCCGCAGGTGGAGGTGCCGACGTACCCGGCGGGGGCCGGGTACTCGAAGCTGTCGGCGGCGTGGCTGATCGAGCGGGCCGGGTTCGGGCGCGGGCACCGCGGGCCGGGTGGCCGGGTGGCGTTGTCGGGCAAGCACACGCTGGCGCTGACCAACCGGGGCGGCGCGTCGACGGAGGACCTGCTGGACCTGGCGCGCGAGGTGCGGGACGGGGTGCGGGCGGCGTTCGGGGTGGAGCTGCTCCCGGAGCCGGTGTTGGTGGGCTGCGAGCTCGGGTGAGGCGGGCCGGCCGTCGGCTCCGGCACGCCCTCGGGCGGCGTGGGCGTCGCCGGGCGGTGGACGGGTGTGGCTCTGCGTCGCCGGACGCCGCCGACCGTTGAACCGCCGAACGGGTGACTGGGTGTGACGAATCCTCACTCCACGCGTTTCATGGAGGTAGGGGCACCTGTTGGAGGTCGTCATGGCCTACCCCGACGATCGCGCGAACGTCAGGCCGATCAAGAAGCTGGTTGAGGACGATTTCCTGAGCCGGCCCGGCGTGGTGGGTGTCGACCTCGGCGAGAAGACCGTCGGCGGCCGGGCGACCGGCCGGCTGGCGATCGTCGTGTTCGTCCGCCGCAAGGGCGACGCCGCGCAGTTCGCCATCCCGCCGGACGTGCTGGGCGTGCCGACGGACGTGGTCGAGGACACGTTCTGGCCGCACCACACCATCGCGTCGCCCGAGGGCGTGAGCGGTGCGGAGCGGCACGAGTCGCTGGCCGGTGGCATCGGGATCGGGCCGAGCCGGGCGATCCGGTTCGTGCCGCCGGACGTGCCGGAGGTGGACGACTACGTGGTGGCCGGGACGCTGGGCGCGCTGGTCACGCCGAGGTGCCGGAACACCGTGATGGCGTTGACGTCGTTCCACGTGGCCTGCGTGGACGACGCCTGGGCGGTCGGCGACCCGATGGTGCACCCGTCCCGGGTCGACGGCGGGCACCCGGTGCACGACCGGGTCGGCGTGCTGGCGCGGGCGGCGTTGTCGGCGCGCGTGGACGCCGCCGCGATCACGTTGACGACACCCCGCGTGCGGCCCGAGGTGGTGGGGTTGGGCGCGGTGACAGGTGGTGCGCGGGCGCGGGTCGGCGACCGGGTGCGCAAGCGCGGCCGGACGACGGCGGTCACGGAGGGCGTGGTGGCGTCGACGGACGCGGCGATCACGCTCGACTTCGGGGTGCAGCTGGGCGTGCGGACGCTGTACGACCAGATCCGGATCGAGACGCCCCGGTTCGCCGATCACGGCGACTCGGGCGCGGTGCTGCTCGACGACGCGAACCGCGTGGTCGGGTTGTACTGCGGCGGGAGCCCGGACCGGGGGTTCGCGAACCCCATCGGTCCGGTGCTCGACCAGCTGGACGTGGAGCTGCTGACGTCGGGGTGATGCCGTTCGACGCCGTTCGGTGGTCCTGTGCGGTTTGGTCGGGTCTGATCCGGTCAGGCCCGGTGCACCCGCGAAGCGGAGGCCTGTGCGCGGGGCTTGAGGACGATCTGGTCCAGGTTGACGTGCGGCGGCCTGGTCACCGCGAACGCGATCACGTCCGCCACGTCGTCCGCGGTCAGCGGTGTCACGCCCTGGTAGACGGCCGCGGCCCGGTCGGCGTCGCCGTCGAACCGGTTGACGGAGAAGTCGGTCTCGACCATGCCGGGGAGGATCTCGGTCACGCGCACGGGTTGGCCGAGCAGCTCGCCGCGCAGCGTGCGGTGAAGCGCGGATTGGGCGTGCTTGGCGGAGGTGTAGCCGGAGCCGTTGTCGTAGGCCTCGTAGGCGGCGACCGAGGTGACGGTGACCACGTGCCCGTCACCGGAGGCGATCAGCTTCGGCAGCAGGCCCTTGGTGACGCGCAGCGTGCCGAGCACGTTGGTCTCCCACATCCACCGCCAGTGCTCTTCGTCGGCCTCGGCGACGGTGGCCAGGCCGCGCGCGCCGCCGGCGTTGTTGACCAGCACGTTCGCGGCCGGGACGGCGTCGAGGAAGGACTCGACCGACGGGGCGGAGGTGACGTCGAGCTCGACCGCGGTGCCCTCGATCTCATCCGCGATAGCCTTGAGGAGGTCGACCCGCCGAGCGCCGAGCACCACGTGGAAGCCCTCGGCGGCGAGCCTGCGGGCGGTGGCCTCGCCGATGCCCGCACTGGCTCCGGTCACGACTGCGATAGGACGGTTCACACCGGGGATCCTAGGCGTGGGACGCGGATGTGACGCGAATCACTCGCACCGGGAGTCGGGTGGGACGTCCTTCGATCAGGAGGTCGTAACGTGCACAGGACAGTGGCGGCTCTGCTGCTCGGCTTGGCCCTGGTGGCGGGCTGCTCGGCGAAGGTGGAAACGGGCACCGCCAAACCGATCGGCGGCGACAACCCGCCGGTGGCCAAGTTCACCACCGCGCCCGCGGACGGAGCGGTGGACGCGCCCGTGAACGCGCCGGTGCAGGTCACCGTGGCCGAGGGCACGATCGACCAGGTCGCGGTCACCAACCCCGAGGGCAAGGCCGTCGAGGGCAAGCTCGCCGAGGACAAGAAGTCGTGGTCCAGCACGGAGCCGCTCGGGTTCGGCAAGGCGTACACCTACGCGGGCAAGGCGACCGGGACGGATGGCAGGCCGGTCGAGCTGAAGGGCGGGTTCACGACGGTGAACCCCGCGTCGCAGGTGCGCGCGACGCTGTTCCCCGGCGACAACCAGACCATGGGCGTGGCGGTGCCGATCAAGATCGACTTCGACGCCGACGTCGCGGATCGCGCGACGGTGGAGAAGGCGCTGACGGTGACGAACTCCGCCGGGGTCAAGGGCAGTTGGGCGTGGCTCAGCTCGCGCGAGGTCCACTACCGGCCGGAGCAGTACTGGCCCGCGAACACCCAGATCCACGTCGAGGCGAAGCTGTACGGGGTGCCCTACGGTGGCGGTGCGTACGGTCGCGCGGACGTGACCAGCGACTTCACCATCGGCCGCAACCAGGTCGTGAAGATCGACACGTCGTCGCACCAGCTGGTCGTGCAGCGTGACGGGCAGACCGTGGCGACCTACCCGGCGTCGTTCGGCAAGGACGACGACCCGAACCTGGCCACGCCGAACGGCACGTTCGTGGTGATGCAGAAGTTCGACACGTGGAGCTTCGACAACCCCCAGTACGGCTACACCAACGTCGTGAAGAAGTGGTCGGTGCGGTTCTCCAACCACGGTGAGTTCATCCACGAGAACAACGACAACGCGGCGAACATCGGCAAGCTCAACTCGTCGCACGGGTGCGCGAACCTGTTGGAGGCCGATGCCAAGGCGTACTACGACAGCGCGATGGTCGGTGATCCGGTGGTGGTGACCGGGTCGGTCACGACGTTGCCGGCGCAGTTCGACTGGTACGACTGGCAGATCCCTTGGGCGCAGTGGCAGACGATGTCCGCGCTGTGAAGACCTGACTGCTCGCGCAGGTTCGGGTCGGTGGTCACGCTCGGGTCCGGCTCGATTTGACATGGGGCCCTTACGGGCACTCCAGGCAGGCCAAAGCCGGCAGGCCCGGCGGGGAAGAGCGTCCCGCCAGGCCTGCCGGCTTCGACCAGCCTAAAGCACCCGAACCCATGTCAAATCGGGCCTCGGTGGGTGCGCTGCGGGTCCGTTGTGCGGCGGTTGAGGGTCCTTGGTGGGTGCGGTGTGGGTCCGTTGTGCGGCGGTTGAGGGTCCTTGGTGGGTGCGGTGTGGGTCCGTTGTGTGGTGGTTGAGGGCCTCGGTGGGGGTGTGGCGGGTCCGTTGTGGGCGGTTTGGGTTCCTGTCCGTTGTGGGCGGTGGGGTCTGGCTGGTGTGGTTGATGGCGCAAAATCGCTTGCGCGGGAAGTGGTGGGATGATTCGCGCGTTGTCGTAGGTCGTGCGGAACACTCTCCTCGACGCCGAGGGCGTCCGGCTGTCGGTTCGCGAGTCGGGCCCGGCCGATGCCCCTGCGGTCGTGCTGGTGCACGGATGGGCGCAGTCCGGGGAGGTGTGGTCGCCTCAGCCGTCGTGGCGCGGTTACGCGGTGGATCTGCGCGGTCACGGGGCGTCGGACGTCGCCGAGGGCGGTTATCGGGAGTCGGAGGTTTGGGCGGCTGATCTGAAGGCCGTCCTCGATCACGTCGGGCGGCCCGCGGTGGTGGTCGGGTGGTCGTACGGCGGGGTGGTGATAGCCGACTACCTGCGTTTCCACGGCACGGCCGGGATCAGTGGGTTGGTGCTGGTCGGGGCGGTCACCGAGTTGGGGCGGGATCGGCCCGGCGGGGTTGTCGGGCCGGTGATGAAGGCGGCGTTGCCGGCGGCGTTCTCCGACGACCCGGCGGTGGCGGTGCCGGCGTTGGCGCAGTTCTGCCGTGATCAGGCGCCCGGGTTGGCCGGTGACGTGGTGCAGCGGATGTTGGGCACGGCGTTGCGGGTGCCGCCTCGGGTCCGGCGGGAGCTGTTCCGGCGGGACGTGGACAGCGCCGTCGTGCTGAAGGCGGTCGACAAGCCGACACTGGTCGTGCACGGCACCGCCGACGAGGTGGTCGACCCGGCCGCCGGTGAGTACGCGGCGGCCCTGATCCCCGGAGCCGACTTGCGCCGCTACGACGGAACCGGACACTCGCCGTTCCTGGAACGACCGGAGCGCTTCGCGGCCGACCTCGGTCGGTTCGTGGCGGAGGTCTCCCGGTGAAGCGGGTCGCGGTGCTGTCGGTGCACACGTCGCCGTTGGAGCAGCCCGGCACGGGCGACGCGG
The DNA here is from genome assembly GCF_055603705.1 of Actinosynnema sp. NPDC037264. NCBI lineage: Bacteria > Bacillati > Actinomycetota > Actinomycetes > Pseudonocardiales > Pseudonocardiaceae > Actinosynnema > Actinosynnema sp. NPDC037264. The sequence continues at coordinate 58,305 of NZ_JBVJVK010000009.1, forward strand.
GCGGGATGAACGTCTACATCGTGGAGACCGCCACGCGGATGGCGCAGCGGGGTATCGCGGTGGAGATCTTCACCCGGGCGACGTCCTCGGAGTTGCCGCCGGTGGCGGAGCTGGCGCCCGGGGTGAAGGTGCGGCACGTGGTCGCGGGGCCGTTCGAAGGGCTGGGCAAGGAGGAGCTGCCCGGCCAGCTCTGCGCCTTCACGGCGGGTGTGCTGCGGGCCGAGGCGCGGCACGAACCAGGTCACTACGACGTCGTGCACTCGCACTACTGGTTGTCGGGGCAGGTCGGGTGGTTGGCGCGGGAGCGGTGGGCGGTGCCGTTGGTGCACACGGCGCACACGTTGGCGAAGGTGAAGAACCTGGCGCTGGCGGCCGACGACACGCCTGAGCCGCGGATGCGGGTGATCGGCGAGGAGCAGGTGGTCGCCGAGGCGGACCGGCTGGTGGCCAACACCGACGTCGAGGCGGCCGAGCTGGTCAAGCTGTACGACGCGGACCCGTCGAAGGTGCTGGTCGTGCCGCCTGGCGTGGACCTGGAGCGGTTCACGCCCGGTGATCGGGACGGTGCCCGGACGGCGCTGGGGTTGCGGCCGGAGTCGGTGGTGCTGGCGTTCGTGGGGCGCATCCAGCCGTTGAAGGCGCCGGACGTGCTGTTGCGCGCGGCGGCGGAGATGGTGGCGCGCGATCCCGGGTTGCGGTCGCGGTTGGTCGTCCTGGTGGTCGGTGGGCCGTCGGGGTCGGGGATGAAGACGCCCGACGAGCTGGTGCGGTTGGCGGCCGAGCTGCGGATCTCGGACGTGGTGCGGTTCCTGCCGCCGCAGGGCGGTGAGGCGTTGGCGAGGGTCTACCGCGCGGCCGACGTGGTCGCGGTGCCCAGTTACAACGAGTCGTTCGGGCTGGTGGCGCTGGAGGCGCAGGCGTGCGGGACGCCGGTGGTCGCGGCGGCGGTGGGCGGGTTGCCGGTGGCGGTGCGCGACTGGGTGTCCGGGGCGTTGGTGGACGGTCACGACCCGGGCGCGTGGGCGCGGGTGCTGTCGAGCATCGCGCTGAACCCCGCGTGCCGGGAGGAGCTGGCCAGCAACGCCGTCGGCCACGCCCGCCGGTTCTCCTGGGACCGCACGACTGATTCACTCCTCGCCGGGTACGCCGAAGCCCGGGACGTGTTCCGCGAGGAGGTCATCGCTTGAGCCTGGACGACGTCATCAAGTCGACGCTGGACGACCGCGAGCTGCGCTACGACCGCAAGGAGCCGGGGCGGTTCTTCGTGACGCTGCCCGGCACGAAGAAGCTCCAGACGAACTGCTGGCTGGTGGTCGGCAGGCACGCCCTGGTGGTGGAGGCGTTCGTCTGCCGCAAACCGGACGAGGCGCACGAGGACGTCTACCGGTTCCTGTTGCGGCGCAACGCCAAGCTGTACGGCGTGCACTACACGATCGACACGACCGGCGACATCTACCTGGTCGGCCGGATCGCGCCGCACGCCGTGACGCCCGACGAGCTGGACCGCGTGCTCGGGCAGGTGGTGGAGGCCGCCGACGGCGACTTCAACACGTTGCTGGAGATCGGGTTCGCCGGCGCCATCCAGCGGGAGTGGGACTGGCGGGTCTCGCGCGGCGAGTCGCTGGCCAACCTCGAGGCGTTCCGGCACCTGGTGTCCGAATCGTGATCGCGCGGGAGCAACGGGGGTGAGCCCGGGCCCCGTCCCACCAGTGACCGGAAACCAGGGAGGGGCACATGGGCAGACGGGTGGGATTGGCGGTCGCCGCGTTCGCGGTGCTGGCGCTGGCGGGTTGTGCGGCGAACAACTCGGGGTCGGCGGCGGATGTGGCCGCGCCGGTGCCGGCGCAGGACAACGCCCAGCGGGGCGGCGGCACGCCGAAGCAGGAGTCGGCCGGCACGGGTGAGGCGCAGCAGGCGGGCACGTCGGCGCAGCAGAACCGGCAGCTCATACGCACGGCGACGGTGGAGTTGCGCGCGCCGGACTCGAACGCGGTGCTGTCCGGGGTCAAGGACCTGGTGATCGCGGAGGGCGGGTACTCGGCGCAGGAGAAGTCGCAGTCCAACCGGGCGTCGGTGACGTTCAAGGTGCCCGGCGACCGGCTCGACCAGGTGATGGAGTCGATCGCCAAGTTGGAGGGCGTCGAGGTCAGCAGGCGTGAGCTGCAGACCGAGGACGTGACCGAGCAGATCGTGGACGTAGAGGCGAGGATCGCCAACCAGCGGGCCAGCGTGGAGCGGGTGCGGGGGCTGCTGGAGCGGGCCACGACCACGTCCGAGATCACCGACATCGAGGCCGAGCTGACCAAGCGGCAGTCCGAGCTGGAGTCGTTGCAACGCCGGTACGAGACGTTGAAGGGCCAGGTCGCCATGTCGACGTTGACCGTCGTCATCTCGGCGACGGGCGAGCCGGTGGTCGTGACGGACGAGAACGACTTCCTGGAGGCGTTCGCCGGTGGCTGGAAGGCGCTGGTGACGGCGTTCGGCTGGCTGCTGGTGGTGCTGGGCGGCGTGCTGCCGTTCGCGGTGGTGCTGGGGGTGCCGGCGTTCGGCTACCTGTGGTGGCGGCGTCGCCGGAGGGCCGTGACCGTCGAGCCGGTCGCGTCGTCGAGCACGCCGTAGCGGGCCGGCCGGCGCGGGAGCGCGGGGCGGCTTGGGAGAGAGGGGGAGTCGCGAACTCAAGCCGCCCCGCGTCAGTCCCCGCTGAGGTGGATCCGGGCGGGGGGAGCCCGGGCTTCCAAGCGGGCCGCGGTTCGACGGGGGGATTGCGAACCGCGGTAGCCGCGCGGGTCGATCGGAGTGCGTGGGAGTCGACCCGCGAAGGCCATGCCAACTTGGCAGATGGCCGGTGATCACCACAAGGGCCGGCGCTAGTCCATTCGTGTGTTCTTAGCCGAGTTAAGTAACGCTGTAGCGCGACCGGCGACCGCCTTGACCAGCGATGTGGCTTGACTCACGATGACGGGATCCCGCCCCCAGGATGAATGAGGCAGCCGCATGGTCTTCCGCAGTCCGTTCCCCGATGTCGCGGTCCCGGACGTCTCGCTGCACGAGTTGCTGTTCGCCGACCTCGGCGAGCGCGTCGACCGGGTGGCCCTGGTCGACGGCACCTCAGGTGCGTCGCTGACCTACGGCCAACTGGCCGGGGCGGTCGACCGCCTGGCCGCCGCGCTGGCCGCCAGGGGGATCGGCAAGGGCGACGTCGTGGGCATCCTCAGCCCGAACACCCCGTACTACGCGGTCGTGTTCCACGGCATCCTGCGCGCGGGCGCCACCGCGACCACCATCAACGCCCTCTACACGGCGGACGAGGTCGCGCACCAGTTGACGGATGCCGGCGCGAAGATGCTGTTCACGGTGTCCGTGCTGCTGCCGAACGCCGCGCCGGGCGCCGAGAAGGCGGGCATCTCCGACGTGGTCGTGCTGGACGCCGCCGAGGGCTACCCCAGCCTGTCGTCGTTGCTGGCGAACGCCGAGCCGGTGCCGGAGGTGTCGATCGACCCGGCGCGGGACGTGGCCGTGCTGCCGTACTCGTCGGGGACGACCGGCCGGGCCAAGGGCGTGATGCTGACGCACCGCAACCTGGTCGCGAACATCATCCAGTGCGGGCCCCTGCTCCAGGTCGGCGGGGACACGAAGATCCTCGCCGTGCTGCCGTTCTTCCACATCTACGGCATGCAGGTGCTGATGAACAACGGCCTGCACGTCGGCGCGACGGTGGTGACGCTGCCGAAGTTCGACCTGGCCGAGTTCCTGCGGGTGATCCAGGACCACCGGACCGACCGCGTGTACATCGCGCCGCCGGTCGCCGTGGCGCTGGCCAAGCACCCGTTGGTCGACCAGTACGACCTCTCCGGCATCGACACGATCTTCTCCGGCGCCGCGCCGCTGGACGTCGACCTCGCGGCGGCCGTGGCCAAGCGGCTGGGCTGCCGCGTCTCGCAGGGCTACGGGATGACCGAGATGAGCCCGGTCAGCCACGCGATCCCGGACGGCCGCGACGACATCCCCGTCGGCACGGTCGGCGTCATCGCGCCGAACATGGAGTGCCGTTTCGTCGACCCGGCCACCGGCGAGGACGTGGGCGTGGGCGAGCGCGGCGAGCTGTGGTGCCGCGGCCCGAACGTCATGAAGGGCTACCTGAACAACCCCGACGCCACCGCCGCCACGCTCGACGAGGACGGCTGGCTGCACACCGGCGACGTCGGGATCATCGACGAGAACGGCCTGGTCAGCATCGTCGACCGGGTCAAGGAGCTGATCAAGTACAAGGGCTACCAGGTGCCGCCGGCGGAGCTGGAGGCAGTGCTGCTGACGCACCCGGAGATCGCCGACGCGGCCGTGGTCGGCGTGCGTGACGCGGAGGGCGAGGAGGTGCCGAAGGCCTTCGTCGTCCGCCAGCCGGGCACGGCGCTGGACGAGTCCGGCGTGATGGAGTTCGTGGCGTCCCAGGTCGCCCCGCACAAGAAGGTGAGGGTCGTGGAGTTCATCGAAGCGATCCCGAAGTCGGCCTCGGGCAAGATCCTGCGCAAGGACCTCCGTGCTCGTGAGGCCAGTTGATCGGGTGACCGGTTGGCGCAGGTGAGCCTTGTGGGCCATGGCTGACCTGCGTCGACTGCGCCGCCAGTGAAGTCGAGCATCGTCACGTCGATGCTGTGGTGATCACTCGATGGTGTTGACACCCACTACTCGGCGAGCAGGGCTCGTCACGCTCCACAACCATGTCGGGTGCAAATCGGAACCACACATCGGAGAACACCGCATGCGCATCCTCGGAAGGCTGGCCGTCGCGGCCGGCGCCACCGCCGTCATCCTGCTGGCTGCCCCGGCCGCCAACGCCTCCGACGCACCGGCGGAGCGGACGGCGAAGGGCGCGATGGACGCCGTTCCCAGTGGCGACCTCCTGGGCGCCCTCTCCGGCGTGCTGGGCCCGCTGGGTGGCGGCCTCGGTGCCGTGACCGGTGGAGCCGGCGGCATCGGGGGCATGACCGGTGGGCTCGTGGACGTCCAGGGCCTCGGCGGCTGATCGGCTTCGGGCCGGGTCGGGGAGACCCGGCCCGGCCCGCCCGCTGCACCGATCAAGATCACACCTGCCGCCGACGTGAGCCGGCCCGGTCCATCTGGCAGGCTGACGCCCATGGCTGTCGGAACCCTGGTGCTGCTCCGCCACGGCGAGAGCGTCTGGAACGCGGAGAACCTGTTCACCGGTTGGGTGGACGTCCCCCTCTCGGAGAAAGGTGTGAACGAGGCGAAGCGCGGCGGCGTGCTGCTGCGCGAAGCGGGCGTGCTGCCGGAGGTCGTGCACACGTCGCTGCTGCGGCGGGCCATCGGCACCGCCAACCTCGCCCTCGACGCGGCCGACCGGCACTGGATCCCGGTCCGCCGGGACTGGCGGCTCAACGAGCGCCACTACGGCGCGCTCCAGGGCAAGAACAAGAAGCAGACGCTGGACGAGTTCGGCGAGGAGCAGTTCATGCTCTGGCGCCGCTCGTACGACACCCCGCCGCCGCCGATCGAGCCCGGCACCGAGTTCAGCCAGGACAGCGACCCCCGCTACGCCGACCTCGGCCCCGACCTGCCGCTCACCGAGTGCCTGCTGGACGTGGTCAAGCGGATGATCCCGTACTGGGAGTCCTCGATCGTGCCGGACCTGCGCGCCGGCCGGACGGTGCTCGTGGCCGCGCACGGCAACTCGCTGCGCGCCCTGGTCAAGCACCTCGACGGCATCTCGGACGATGCCATCGCGGGCCTGAACATCCCCACCGGCATCCCGCTGCGCTACGACCTGGACGACGAGCTGAAGCCGCTCAAGCCGGGCGGCGAGTACCTCGACCCGGACGCGGCGGCGGACGCGATCAAGGCCGTGGCCAACCAGGGCCGCTAGTCGAACCCCACCGGACGGCGGCACGCGCGCAGGGCACACCCGGCGCACGTGCCGCCGTCTCGCGTTCCACCCCTCGGCCGGCGCCCCCGGTACGTCCTCCGCTCGTCACCTGGAGGAGAACCCGGCTTCCGCGGTTCTGCACCTGTCCGAACACGCCTGACTCAATTGGACACGATTGGGTGAACGGCGGTCGTCCGCCGGGAGAACATCGGCCCCGGACGGTGTCGCAGGAGTCACGAACCAGGCGTCAGCTCTAGGCCGCACCCGGCCTGACCTGCTTACGATGCGCTTGTGACCGCAACGGGTTACCTCGTCCTGTCGATCGGCGCTCTGCTGATCGGCGGCGTCGCGTTTCTCGCCGGACGGACCACCGCACGCGCCCGTGAGACGCGTCCGCGCGGACTCACCGTCGCCGACCTCATGGCCAGGGTCGTCCACTCCTCACCCGACGGCATCGTCGTGCTCAACGGCTTCGGTGACGTCGTGCTGCACAACGCCCGCGCCGAGGAGCTGGGCGTGGTGCGCAACAACCGCGTGGACGACCGGGCCAGACGCGCCGCCGAGATGGCCCGCCGCAACGGTGGGGTGATCTCGGTGGACCTGTCGTCGCTGGAGGTCATCAAGGGCCGCCAGCCGCAGGCCGTGCACGCCACCGTGAAGGTGCTCACCGAGGGCTTCGTGGTGGTCGACGCCACCGACGAGTCCGAGTCGGTGCGGCTGGAGGCCACCAGGCGCGACTTCGTGGCCAACGTCAGCCACGAGCTCAAGACCCCGGTCGGCGCGCTCGCGCTGCTGGCCGAGGCCGTGCTGGACGCCGCGGACGACCAGGAGGAGGTCCGCCGGTTCAGCGCCAAGATCATGCAGGAGGCCACCCGGCTGGGCACCCTGGTCACCGAGCTGATCGCGCTGTCGCGCCTGCAGGGCGCGGAGAAGCTGCCGGAGCTCAGCCGGGTCGAGGTCGACGTGGTCATCGACGAGGCGATGGGCCGCTCCAGGCTGGCCGCCGAGTCCGCGGGCATCGAGATCGCCACCGACTCCCCGAGCGGGCTGGAAGTCGAGGGCGACCGGACGCTGCTGGTCACGGCCCTGAGCAACCTCCTGGACAACGCGGTCGCGTACTCGCCGCCGGGCAGCCCGGTGTCGGTCAGCCGCAAGCTCGTCGACGGTTTCGTCGAGATCGCCGTCACCGACCGCGGCATCGGCATCGCCGAGGACCAGCAGACCCGCGTGTTCGAGCGCTTCTACCGCGTCGACAAGGCCCGGTCGCGCGCCACCGGCGGCACCGGGCTCGGGCTCGCCATCGTCAAGCACGTCGCCAACAACCACGGCGGCGAGGTGAGGCTGTGGAGCCTGCCGGGCACCGGCTCCACCTTCACGCTGCGCATCCCGGCTCATCCCGACCAGGAGGAGCCCACCCAGGACCTGCCCACGCAGGAGCTGGCGAGCCCCGTGCCGAGCGGCGCGGGCAGCAACCACGGAGGAGAGCTGTGACCAGGGTGCTCATCGTGGAGGACGAGGAGTCCTTCGCCGATCCGCTCGCCTTCCTGCTGCGCAAGGAGGGCTTTACCGCGGCGCTCGCGGCCACCGGCCAGGAGGCGCTGGAGGAGTTCGACCGCAACGGCGCCGACATCGTGCTGCTCGACCTCATGCTCCCCGGCATGAGCGGCACGGACGTGTGCAAGCAGCTGCGCGCCCGCTCCGCCGTGCCGGTGATCATGGTCACGGCGCGGGACAGCGAGATCGACAAGGTCGTCGGCCTGGAACTGGGCGCGGACGACTACGTCACCAAGCCGTACTCGGCCCGCGAGCTGATCGCCCGGATCCGGGCCGTGCTGCGACGCGGCGGCGAGTCCGAGGAGCTGCTGCCGCAGGTCCTGGAGGCCGGCCCGGTGCGGATGGACGTCGAGCGGCACGTGGTGACCGTGGACGGGGCCGAGGTGAGCCTCCCGCTCAAGGAGTTCGACCTCCTGGAGTACCTGCTGCGCAACGTCGGCCGGGTGCTGACCCGCGGCCAGCTGATCGACCGGGTGTGGGGCGCGGACTACGTCGGCGACACCAAGACCCTGGACGTGCACGTCAAGCGGCTGCGGTCGAAGATCGAGCCCGACCCGTCGGCGCCGCGCCACCTGGTCACCGTTCGCGGACTGGGATACAAGTTCGAATCCTGATCACCCCGACCGGGTACGGTGCACCGCGTGCGCCTAGGGGTGCTTGATGTCGGGTCCAACACCGTCCACCTCTTGGTGGTGGACGCCCATCGTGGTGCCCACCCGACGCCGATGAGTTCGGAGAAGTCCGTGCTGCGCCTCGCGGAGCAGCTGGACGGCTCCGGGCTGCTCGGGCGGGCGGGCGCCGACCAGCTGGTGCGCACCGTCGCCGCGTCCAAGGCGGCGGCGGAGCGGCTCGGCTGCGAGGACCTGATGGCGTTCGCCACGTCCGCGGTGCGCGAGGCGGGCAACTCCGCCGAGGTGCTGGACCGGGTGCGCGCCGAGACCGGCGTCGACCTGCAGGTGCTGACCGGCGAGGACGAGGCGCGGTACACGTTCCTCGCGGTGCGCCGCTGGTACGGCTGGTCGGCGGGCAGGCTGCTGTGCCTCGACATCGGCGGCGGGTCGCTGGAGCTGGCGGTCGGCGTCGACGAGGAGCCGGAGGAGGCGTTCTCGGTGCCGCTGGGCGCGGGCAGGCTGACGCGGACCCGGTTCCGCAACGACCCGCCCACCAGGGCCGAGGTGCGCGAGACCACCGCGTGGCTGGCCGAGCAGCTGGCGCCGGTGGCGAAGAAGCTCCTCCGCGTGGGTGCTCCCGATCGGGTGGTCGCGACGTCGAAGACGTTCCGCACGCTGGCCCGGTTGACCGGCGCGGCGCCGTCCTCGGCCGGTCCGCGCGCGCGACGCGTGCTCACCGACGCGGGCCTGCGCCAGCTCATCGCGTTCATCTCCCGGATGTCCGCGGCCGACCTGGCCGAGCTCGAAGGGGTGAGCGCGAGCCGTGCCCACCAGCTGGTGGCGGGCGCGTTGGTGGCGGAGGCCACCATGCGAGCACTGTCACTCGGCGAGCTGGAGATTTGCCCCTGGGCGCTGCGGGAAGGTGTCATCCTGCGTCGGCTGGACCACACTAATGGTTCGGACCTGGACACCGCGCCGGACCACACCCGCCGGACGGGTGACACTGGACGGACTGGCCGCCACGGGGCACGGTGGAGTTGATGAGTCGAGAGAGCGAGTCGGAGCAGACCCAGCGCACCGTCGCGGAGTTGCTCGCCCAGTACGGCGGCGGGGGCTCCGGCGAGGTGACGCCGCGTCGGCGACGGCGCCGTGCCGAAGAGGCCTCGGACACCGCTCCGCAGGCCATCATCGACCGGGTCAACTCCGACAGCGGCAGGCTGCGCGCCCTCCGCGACGAACCCGCGCCGTCCGCGCCGCCGCCGTCCGCACCCCCGCCGCCGGCCGCACCGCCGCCCGCGCCGTTGCCGCAGCGGCAGCGAGCCGTCGAGTCCGAGCGCACGGCCTACCAGCCGCCGGTGTCCCGCCCCGAGCCGCCGGTCTCCCGGCTGGAGCCGCCGGTCTCCCGGCTGGAACCGCCGGTCTCCCGGCTGGAACCACCCGTGTCCCGGCTCGAGCCGCCGAAGCAGGCCGAATCCGGGCGCAGACGCGCGCCCGAGGTCGACCCCGCCGAGGAGACCCGGGTCGTGCCGCCGATCGTGGCGGACTACCAGGGCGAGCCGTCCCGGCCCAACCTGCCGAAACCGCCGGTCAAGCCCGAGTCGTCGCGCTCGAACGTGGTGCGGCCCGTGCCGCCCGGCGCGCCGCCTGCGGTGAAGCCGCCCGTTCGCGAGCCGGTGACCGAGGTGATGCCGCGCATCACCGACAAGCTGGCGCCGAACGTGCCGCTGGAGTCGTTGCCGACCGAGTCGGTGCTGATCGTGCCGCCCGCGCCGCCGCGCCTGCCCGACCCGCTGCCCGACCAGTCCGCCGAGGACTGGTTCGGCGACGACGAGCCGGAAGAGGCCGTCGAGGGCGAGAGCACCGCGTTCCACCCGTACGTCGACCTCGACGAGGAAGACGAGGACGACGACTACCCGCGCCGCGACTTCAAGCGCCGCGACCTCGACGACGACGGACCGGCCGGGCTGGCCGACATCGACGACGACGAGGACGAGGAGCGCCCCGCCGACCGCTCGGCGGGCAAGGAGTGGCTGCTCATGATCGGGCAGCTGGCCGCGGGCGTGATCGGTGGCGCGGCGCTGTGGCTCGGCTTCAACTTCCTGTGGCGCACGGCCGCGCCCGCCGCGCTGGTGGTGGCCCTGGCGGTGACCGTCGGCCTGGTGATGATGGTCCGCAAGATCCGCCGGGCCGACGACCTCCAGACGACGGTCCTGGCGGTGCTCGTCGGGTTGATCGTGACGGTGTCGCCGGCGGCGATGCTGCTGGTGAACTCTTGATCCCGGTCGGGCTGTCCACCGCGGCCGTGTGGCCGCAGCCCGCGGGCGCCGCGTTCGAGGCGGCGGCGGAGCTCGGGTACGACGGCGTCGAGGTCATGGTGTGGGCCGACCCCGTGAGCCAGGACGTGAAGGCGGTCGACCGGCTCTCGAAGCGCTACCGGGTGCCGGTGCTGGCCGTGCACGCGCCGTGCCTGCTCATCAGCCAGCGCGTGTGGTCGCCGGACCCGGTCGAGCGGCTGCGGCGCAGCGTGCGGGCGGCCGGTGACCTGGGTGCGCGGACGGTCGTGCTGCACCCGCCGTTCGTGTGGCAGCGGCGGTACGCGGACGGTTTCGCTGACCTGGTCGCGTCGCTGGAGGACGAGAGCGGCGTCGCCATCGCGGTGGAGAACATGTTCCCGGTGCGGCGTCCCCTCGGGCGTGGGCGATCGGTGCAGGTCACGGCGTTCCGACCGTCGATCGACCCGACCGACGTCGGCCACCGGAACTACACGCTGGACCTGTCGCACGCCTCGGCCGCGCACGTGGACACGATGGAGCTGGCCAAGCGGATGGGCGACGGGCTGACCCACGTGCACCTGGCGGACGGCGCCGGCCTGCCCAAGGACGAGCACCTGGTGCCCGGCCGCGGCACGCAGCCGTGCGGCGAGCTGCTGTCCCACCTGACCCGGACGGGCTTCACCGGGCAGGTCGTGCTGGAGGTCAACACCCGCCGCGCCCGCACCGCCGCCGAGCGCACCGAACTGCTGACCGAATCACTCCTGTTCGCCCGCCTGCACCTCTGACCACGCAAAACGCGCGTGTCCCACGTTCGCGTCGTGCGTGTCCCACGTTCAGCACCCCCGAATCCGGGGCTCAGGTCGACCGACGGCGAACTCACATCCGCTCCGGCGCCGGTCAGCGGCTAGGGTCTTGATCGTGAACCCGTTGCGCACGTTGATCCTCGCCGCCGCGGGCAACGACGCGGTGCGCCGGGTCGTCGCGACCGCGCCCGTCAGCCGCGACGTGGTGCGCCGGTTCGTGGCGGGCGAGAGCACCGCCGACGCGATCGACGCCGCCGGCCGGCTGATCGGCGACGGCCTGCGCGTCACCCTCGACCACCTCGGCGAGGACACCACCGACCGAGCCACCGCCGAACGGACCGTGCGCGCCTACCTGGAGCTGCTCGACCAGCTGCACGACGTCGGCCTCGCCGCGGACGCCGAGGTGAGCGTGAAGCTGTCCGCCGTGGGCCTCGGCCTGGGCGAGACGGTCGCCCTGGACAACGCCTCCCGCATCTGCGCGGCGGCCGAGCAGGCGGGCACCACGGTCACGCTCGACATGGAGGACCACACCACCACCGACGCCACCCTGCGCGTGCTCGCCGAACTGCGCCGCCACTGGCCGTCGGTGGGCGCGGTGCTCCAGGCGTACCTGCGCCGCACCCTGGACGACGTGCGCGAACTCGCGGACACGCGCGTGCGGCTGTGCAAGGGCGCGTACGCCGAACCGCCGTCGGCGGCCTACCTCGACCCGCACGAGGTCGACCTCAACTACGTGCGCTGCGCCAACGTCCTGCTGGCCGGCTCCGGCTACCCCATGTTCGCCACCCACGACCCGCGCCTGATCGAGATCGTCTCCGAACGCGCCCGCTGGTACGGCAAGGCGGTCGAGGACTTCGAGTTCCAGATGCTCTACGGCGTCCGGCCGGGCGAGCAGCGGCACCTGGCGGCGGAGGGGCACGTCGTGCGCGTCTACGTGCCGTACGGGGGTCAGTGGTACGGGTACCTGATGCGCCGGCTGGCCGAGCGGCCGGCCAACGTCGCGTTCTTCCTGCGTTCGCTGGTCACCCGCTCGTGAGGAGCCCTGTGTCCTTCTCGGTAGCCAGTGCGGTCCGCCCCCTCGGCGACGGCACGTACACCGCGTCCCTGCCCGCCGAGTGGACTGTCGGCCCCAAGCCGCACGGCGGGTTCCTGCTGGCCTTGGTGGCGCGGGCGGCGGTGGACGGCGCGCGGGCGGCCGTGCCGGGTGCGGACGACCTCGCGCCGCTCGCGGTGAGCGCGCAGTTCCTGCGCGCGCCCGAGGTGGGGCCGGTGCTGGTGCGGACCGAGGTGCGCAAGGCGGGGCGGACGGCGACCGTGGTGACGTCGACGCTGGAGCAGCGCGGGCGCAGCTGCGTGGAGGCGGTGGTGACGGTCGGGCGGATGCCGACGGCCGAGCCGGACTACGCCGACCTGCCCGACATGCCCGCCGCGCCGCCCGCGGACGCGGTCGACCTGGCGTCGATGGGCTCCGGCGGTGTGTACAAGCTCGGCGCGGTGTGCGACGTGCGGCTGGACCAGGCGGGCGCCGGGTTCCTGACCGGACGGGTCGGCGACCCCCTGGTGCTGCGGCTGTGGGTGCGTCCGCTGGGTGAGCGGCCGGACCCGTACTTCGCGCTGGTCGCCGGTGACGTCTCGATGCCCGTGACGTTCAACCTCGGCCGGTTCGGGTGGTCGCCGACCGTGCAGCTGACGGGGTTGCTGCGGGCGAACCCGGCGCCGGGGTGGCTGCGGGTGCGGGTGTCGTGCAGCGCGGTGCACGGGCAGTGGTTCGACGAGGACGCGGTGGTGATCGACTCGGCGGGGCGGCTGGTGTGCCAGGCGCGGCAGTTGGCGCTGACGCCGGCGAACTGAGCGGTGAACCCGGGTTCCTGAAAGTGGGACGCGCGTGGGTCCGGCGTGGTGGCGTGGCACGCTTGGCGCATGACGAGGATCGCCGTGTTGGGGGCTGGCAAGATCGGTGAAGCGCTGCTGTCGGGGCTGCTTCAAGGCGGGCGCAAGGCCGACGACCTGCTGTTCACCGAGAAGCACCCGGAGCGGGCCGCCGCGCTGACCGAGCGGTACGGGGTGGAGGGCCTCGACGTGCCCGGCGCGGCGCAGCGGGCCGACGTCCTCGTGGTCGCGGTCAAGCCGCAGGACATCGAACCGCTGCTGGACGAGCTCGCGCCCGTGCTCAAGCCCGGCACGCTCGTGGTGTCCCTGTGCGCGGGCCTGCCGACGTCCCTGTACGAGCGCAGGCTGCCCGACAGCACCCCGGTGGTCCGGGTCATGCCGAACACCCCGATGCTCGTCGGCGAGGCGATGAGCGCCATCTCGGCGGGCAAGTACGCCACCGACGAGCACCTGAACCTGGTCGAGGAGCTGCTGACGACGGTCGGCAAGGTGGCCCGGGTCCCGGAGAACCAGCAGGACGCCGTCACCGCGCTGTCCGGCTCCGGCCCCGCCTACTTCTTCTACCTGGTCGAGGCCATGATCGACGCGGGCATCCTGCTCGGCATCCCGCGCGACCTGGCCGGTCGGCTGATCATCCAGTCGGCGGTCGGCGCGGCCACCATGCTGAACGAGGGCGACCAGCACCCGGTCATCCTGCGGGAGGCCGTCACGTCGCCCGCCGGCACCACCATCATGGCCATCCGCGAGCTGGAGAAGCACGGCGTGCGCGCGGCCATGCTGGCGGCCATCGAGGCGGCCCGCGACCGTTCGGTGGAACTGGGACGCGACCACGAGGCGGACTGATACCGCCATTGGCCGTCGCACCAGTCCCACCCGTCCCGTTACCCTCAGGGGAGCACGTGCGTGTCGAACCGTCGGTGGGGAAGCCGACGGCACGACGCGTGTCGAAGGACGCGGTGATCCATGCCTGCGGAGGAGAAGTCACTCGGTCAAGTCAGATTCATGACGGTCGCCGAGGTCGCGCTGATGATGCGCGTGTCCAAGATGACGGTGTACCGCCTGGTCCACTCCGGTGAGCTGACGGCGGTGCGCGTCGGCAAGTCGTTCAGGGTGCCGGAGAAGGCGGTCAACGAGTACCTGCGGAACGCCTACTTCGACGCCGGGTGAGGCCGCGCTCGGGCAGGCGGGTAAACTCATAGGCCGTTCGTGCCTGGTGTCGGCGCGCCCACTTGACGGGTGTCTCCACCGGCGCGTGGAGACCACCAACGTCTAGTAGTGAAGGAACCCGCATGGGCTCGGTCATCAAGAAGCGCCGCAAGCGCATGTCGAAGAAGAAGCACCGCAAGTTGCTGCGCAAGACGCGGGTCCAGCGCAGGAAGCGCGGCAAGTAGCCCCTGCGGGTTCTAGCACCGCCAGTCCCCGGCCACACCGGTCGCGGGACTGGCGGTGTCTTCGTTCCGCGCCGCCCGGGCGCGATCCGGGTGTCATCCCGCCATCCGGGTGATTCACCGGTAAAGCCTCGGTGACCTGCGTCAAGACGACGTTCCGCGACCGATCGCGGGCGCCGGTTCCCGGTTAGCATCGTCGAGTCGCACCACCCGCACAGGGAGTCGCATGGCGCCCAAGGTCGTTCTCGTCACCGGTTGCAGCCGGTACCTCGGCGGTCACCTCGCCGCGCGCTTCGCGGCGAACCCCGATGTCGAACGCGTGCTCGGCGTGGACACCGAACCGCCGTCGCGCGACCTGCTGCGCCGCATGGGCCGCGCCGAGTTCGTGCGCGCCGACATCCGCAACCCCCTCATCGCGAAGGTCATCGCCACCGCGCAGGTCGACACGGTCGTGCACGCGTCGGTGACGGCGAACCCGGCCGGCCCCAGCGGGCGGACCGTGATGAAGGAGATGAACGTCATCGGCACGATGCAGCTGCTGGCCGCGTGCCAGAAGTCGCCGCACGTGCGCAAGCTGGTGGTCAAGTCGACCAGCGCGGTGTACGGGTCCAGCTCGCGCGACCCGGCGGTGTTCACCGAGGACATGGGCCCCAAGGACCTGCCGTCCAGCGGGTACGCCAAGGACGCGGTCGAGGTCGAGGGCTACGTGCGCGGGTTCGCGCGCCGCCGGCCGGACGTGGACGTCACCTCGCTGAGGTTCAGCAACTTCATCGGCCCCCGCATCGACACGGTCCTGACCAGGTACTTCGCCCTGCCCGTCGTGCCGACGGTGATGGGTTACGACGCCAGGGTGCAGTTGCTGCACTCCGAGGACGCGCTGGCCGTGCTGGAACGGGCCACGCTGCACGACCTGCCCGGCGTCTACAACGTGGGCGGTGACGGCGTGCTGATGCTGTCGCAGGCCATCCGCCGGGCGGGGCGGGTGAGCCTGCCCGTGCCGAGCGCGGCGGTGCCGACGATGGGCCGGTTGTTCCGCAGCGCCAGGCTGGTGGACTTCTCACCGGACCAGATGAGGTTCCTGAACTGGGGCCGGGTGATGGACACGACGCTGCTGAAGCGTGAGTTCGGGTTCACGCCGAGGTGGACTACGCAGCAGGCGTTCGACGACTACGTGAGCGGGCGCGCGTTGCGTCCGCTCATCGACCCGGAACTGGTGGCATCGGTCGAGCGGGGTGTGCTCGACCTGGCCGCCCGGTTCCGCTGACCGGCGAGGAGGTGGACGCGTGGCAGAGGCACGGGTGATCCCGCTGCACGGT
The DNA here is from genome assembly GCF_055603705.1 of Actinosynnema sp. NPDC037264. NCBI lineage: Bacteria > Bacillati > Actinomycetota > Actinomycetes > Pseudonocardiales > Pseudonocardiaceae > Actinosynnema > Actinosynnema sp. NPDC037264. Next base: position 74,021 of record NZ_JBVJVK010000009.1, read on the forward strand.
GCGGACCGGGAGGGTCCCCGACGACGGCGTGCCGCCGAGCACGCGCCGGCGCCCACGCCGGTCGTGGTGCCGGAGCCGGCGGTGTCGGAGCAGTCCGTGTCGGAGCCGGTCGCCTCCGGGTCGTCGGTGTCGGAGTCGTCGGAGCCGGCGGTGTCGGAGTCGGAGCCGGTCGTGTCGGAGTCTGGCGGGGAGAGGGCGAGGGAGGGTTGGGAGCAGCGCCTGGCGGAGGTGCTGGCGTTCGCCCGCAGGCGCATCCAGGGTGATTACGAGGTCGACGAGTTCGGCTTCGACCCCGACCTGACCGACAACGTCCTGATGCCGCCGCTCAAGCCGCTGTACGAGAAGTGGTTCCGGGTGGAGACGATCGGGATGCACAACGTCCCGGGCGAGGGCGGCGCGCTGATCGTCGCCAACCACTCCGGCACCCTGCCGCTGGACGCCACGATGACGGCGTACGCGGTGCGCGCGGACCACCCGAAGCGCCGCCACCTGCGGATGCTCGGCGCCGACCTGGTGTTCAAGACGCCGGTGCTCGGCGCGCTGGCGCGCAAGTCGGGGCAGACGCTGGCGTGCAACCCGGACGCGGAACGCCTGCTCAGGTCCGGCGAGCTGGTCGGCGTGTGGCCGGAGGGGTTCAAGGGCATCGGCAAGCCGTTCAAGGACCGGTACAAGCTCCAGCGGTTCGGCCGGGGCGGGTTCGTGTCGGCGGCGTTGAACACCGGTGTGCCGATCATCCCCTGCTCGATCGTCGGTGCGGAGGAGATCTACCCGAAGATCGGCGACATCAAGGCGCTGGCCAGGCTGTTCGGCTTCCCCTACTTCCCGGTGACGCCGTTCTTCCCGCTCCTGGGCCCGCTCGGCGCGATCCCGTTGCCGTCGAAGTGGTACATCGAGTTCGGCGAGCCGATCCGGACGGACGTCTACGGCGAGCACGCGGCGGACGACCCGATGCTGGTGTTCAACCTGACCGATCAGGTGCGCGAGACGATCCAGCAGACGCTGTACAGGTTGCTCACGCAGCGGCGGAACGTCTTTTTGGGGTGAGGAGAGCCTGAGAGGGAGTCCTGGGAGGGAGCCCTGGGAGGGAGCCCTGGGAGGGCCCGAAGGGCTTCGGAGAGAGCGAGCCCTGAAGGGCTCGAAGGGCGTTAAAGAGCAAGAGAGTCCTCGCCGGACGGGCAGATCAGCAGGATGACGGCCGGTGGGTGGTTCTGTGCCGGGTCCGTTGTTGGTCCGGGTTTCGTGTCATCCCGCCGACCTCCACAAGGGCTACCACACGTATCAAGGGGGGCGCCCGCAGTGGAAGTTGGGGGTATCGCTGGACGGCGCCCCCCTTGACACGTGCGGTAGGGCTGCGCCAGGTCGGCGGGATGACACGAAGCCCTCGTTTTTGAGGAAGATCGGCACTGTCCCCATAGGGTGGCGGGCCGTGGTCCCTCCAGGTCAGGCGATGTCAGAGGACGGTGATCGCGGCGGGCGGGGGGGTCCGTGAAGCGGTCGCGGTGGCTGAGGTGTGTGAGACGGCGGGGTCAGCGGTCGCGGCGGCGGTAGGCCAGGGTGGCGGCGATGGCGCCGGCCAGGGCGCCCGCGCCGAGGACGGAGGGGACGCCGATCTTCGCGGCCTTGCGGCCGGTGCGGAAGTCGCGGATTTCCCAGCCGCGCTTGCGGGCCGTTTCGCGCAGGCCGGAGTCCGGGTTCACGGCGACCGCCGTGCCGACCACCGAGAGCATCGGCACGTCGTTGACCGAGTCCGAGTACGCCGTGCACCGGCGCAGGTCGAGGCCTTCCTTGGCGGCCAGCGCCCGCACCGCGTGCGCCTTCGCCCGGCCGTGCAGCAGGTCGCCGACCAACCGGCCGGTGTAGATGCCGTCCGTGTGCTCCGACACCGTGCCCAGCGCGCCGGTCAGGCCGAGTCGCCGCGCGATGATCTGCGCCAGCTCCACCGGCGTCGCCGTCACCAGCCACACCCGCTGGCCGGCGTCCAGGTGCATCTGCGCCAACGCCTGCGTGCCCGCCCAGATCCGGTCTGCCATGAGCTCGTCGTAGATCTCCTCGCCGAGCGAGATCAGCTCCGCCACCGACCGGCCGGCCACGAACGACAGCGCCTGCTCGCGGGACGCCGCCACGCTCTGCGGGTCCTCCCGGCCGCCGACGCGGAACTTGAGCTGCTGCCACGCGAACCCGGCCAGGTCGGAGTTCTTGAAGTACTTGCGGGCGGCGAGGCCGCGGGCGAAGTGGAAGATCGACGCGCCCATCATCATGGTGTTGTCGACGTCGAAGAAGGCGGCGGCGGTGAGGTCGGTGGGCGCGCTCCCGGACGGCCCGACCGTCGACGCGGCCTCGGCTGAGGCCTCGCCGGCCAGCGCGGCACGCCGCTCCCGTTCCGCCGAGCCCTCCACCACACGCCTTTTCACCACGTCAGCGCCTCCCGCGGTCCGATGGGGACAGGGTAGCGATCAGCCGCTGAGGCCGGGCAGCGGCAGCGACGGGAGGGTCAACGTGGGCAGCGGGAGCAGCGGTCCGGTGGTCGTGGTGCTCGGCGCGGACGGCGTCGAGCCCGCCGTGGTGCCCGGCACGGTGCCCGGTGCGCTGGTGCCGCCCGGCGCGTTGCCGGACGTGGTGGGCGCGACCGCGGTGGTGGACGGCGGCGCGGACGGCTGGTCGGTCGGCGTGGTGCCGGGGTCGACGGGCCGGGCCGCGCACGCGTCCTCGGCGGGCACCGGTCCGACCTGGTCGACCTGCCCCGACGTCACGGACACGCAGTCGACCCGGGCGTGCAGCGCGGACGCGCGTTCGGCGATCCGGTCGAGCAGGTCGAGCGACGTGCCGGCGCGGTCGGCGGCCTCGGTGGGCAGCGACGCCCGCAGCTCGGCCAGTCGGGTGGCCTGGGAGCCCGCCCAGTCGCGCAGCTCCTCGAGGGCGCGCTGGTCGGAGTTCGAGCCGAGCGCGGCCAGCACGCGGGAACCGGCCGCGGCGTCGGCGTCGAAGTCGGTCAGCGCGGTCAGGTAGCCGCCGAGCGGCCCGCCGCCGGACTCGCGGTACCGGTCGACCATGGTCTCGATCTCGGCGACGCGCGCGGCGGCGAACTCCAGGCGCTTGTAGCCCTTCGACTCCTCGCCGAAGGTGAGGCCGAGCGAGGCCGACTCGGCGGTGCGCTTGACGCCGTACAGCGCTTCGCCCGGCAACGCGTCCCGGCTGAGCAGCAGGCTCATCCCGGCCAGCGAGAACAGCAGGCACAGCGCGGCGGCGAGGGCCACCGCTAATCGACCGCGCGCTCCGGTGCGGCGCTCCCGGACGGGCCGGTCGAGCTTGGTGGGCGGCGGCTCGGCCGCGCCGAGCACGCGTGCCCGCATCCGCGCTCTGGCGGCCTCGTCCGGGCCCGAGGTGACTGCGGCTTTCCGCAGGAGCGCCACCACGGCCAGCTCGTCGGCGAACTCGTCGCCCTCGGGCGGCGCGGACCCGGGATGCGCGTCGACCGCGCGGGCGAACTGCTCGCGCTGCCTGTGCCGCCGCAGCGGCGTGATCCCTTTGCCTGCCATCCCGCTTGGCCAACCATCCCGCACGTCTCGAGCGATCCTGCCCCGAACAACGAACCGGGAGGTCCCGGGGTTACGCGAACGCCGAGTGGTGCGACGGTGATCTCACCGCAGCCACGTGGGCAGCAGTTGGGCCAACCGGCGCACCGCCCGGTGTTGCAGGGCCTTGATGGCGCCCTCGTTGCGACCCATCCTCGCGGCCGTCTCCGCCACGGACAAGCCCTGGATGAAGCGGAGGGTGATGCACTCACGTTGATCGTCACCCAGTTGGGCTACACAGCGGAGCAGTTCGGCGTTGGTCGCGTCGGTCAGGACTTCCTGCTCGGGACCGTCCGTGACCTCGCGGTTGTCCGCCAGTTCGGCCGTCGTGATCTCCAGCCGGTAGCGGCTGGACTTCACGTGGTCGAAGACGATGTTCCGCGCGATCGTGACGAACCAGGCGCCGACGTCGCGGCCCTGGTAGCTGATGGACCCGATGCTGCGCAGCGCGCGGAGGAACGTCTCGCTGGTCACGTCCTCGGCGAGGGTGCGGTCGCCGACGCGGAAGAGCACGTACCGGTAGACCACGTCGACGTACCGGTCGTACAGCGCGCCGAACGCGTCCGTGTCGCCGCCCTGAGCGGCGCGGACCAGGTTCCACGGCTCGTCGGCCGCGTTGCTCTCCACGCTCTCGATCGTGCTGGACTGCCCTCCCGCGCTCCACCTCGACCGGAGCGTCCGGATGGTTCGGACGGAGTTCTCGCGTGCCCGTGCGGTCATCGGCTCGCGGCACCTCCACAGGGTCGCCGTGCCGGCAGCATACGTGTTGTTACTCCGTAGTAGGTAGCGGCAAGTGGTCTCGAATCTGCGACGCGGATGGAGGCAATGCGTGACGCCGCCCGCGCGTGACAGACTGCGCTGAGGTCCGCCGTGGTTCACCAGGAGGTCACGTTGACCGCATCCGCAAGCAACATCGCCGACCTGGTTCGCGCCTCCGCGCACCGTGGACCCAAGCATGCCGCGCTGGTGGATGTCACGACTGCGAACAGCTACACCTGGGCCGAGTTCGACGCCGCCGTGGACGGCGAGGCGCACCGGCTCGTCCGAGCGGGTGTCGAACCGGGCGACCGGGTGGTGGTGCGGCTGCCGACCGGTCCGGAGTTCTGCGTGGCCGTGTTCGGCGTGCTCCGCGCGGGCGGCGTGCTGGTGCCCGCCGGGCCGGGCCAGCCGACGCGCGAGCTGCAGCGCCTGGTCGCCGACAGCGGCGCGAAGCTGCTCATCGGCGACGGCGGCGGCGCGGACGTCGAGGTGCTGCCGGCGCCGACGATGGAGCCGGGCGAGGAGTTCGCCGCGATCGGCTCGGGCGAGGACCTGGCCGTGCTCGGCTACACCTCCGGCACGTCCGGCTCGCCGCGCGGCGCGATGCTGTCGCACCGGGCGCTGCTGGCCAACGTCGAGCAGTGCGCCTCCCTGCGCCCCGCGCCGGTGACGGCGGGCGACCGGGTGCTGCTCGCGCTACCGCTGTTCCACGTCTACGGCCTGGGCCCCGGCCTGCTCCAGGTGGCGGGCGCGGGCGCGACCGCCGTGCTGCTGGAGCGGTTCGACCCGGACCAGGCGTTGACCGCGATCCGCGAGCACCGGGTGACCACGCTGGTCGGCGTGCCGCCGATGTACGCGGCGATCCTGGCCAACCCCGTCGAACGGCTCCGCGAGGACCTGGCCACCGTCCGCCTGTTCACCTCCGGCGCCGCGCCCCTGGCGGCCGGCCTGCTCGACGCCATGCGCGACGCCGTCGGCCTGCCCGTCTACGAGGGCTACGGCCTGACCGAGACCGGCCCCGTGCTGACCACGACCCTGGCCGGCGGCGTGCCCAAGGCGGGTTCGGTCGGCCGTGCGCTGCCCGGCGTGCTGATCCGGCTGGTCGACACCGACGGCCGACCGCTCGACCAGGACGAGGACGAGCCCGGCACCGGCCTGGTCGCGGCCAAGGGCGACAACCTGTTCAGCGGCTACTGGCCGGACGGCGCGCACGGGCCGGACGCCGAGGGCTGGTTCCGCACCGGCGACGTCGGCTACCTCGACGCCGACGGCGACCTGCACCTGGTCGACCGGGCAGGCGACCTGATCATCGTCAACGGCTTCAACGTCTACCCGCACGAGGTCGAGCAGGTGCTGTCCGAGCTGGCCGGCGTGGCCGAGGCGGCGGCGGTCGGCGTGCCGGACGAGCGGACCGGCGAGTCGGTGAAGGTCGTCGTGGTGCCCGCCGACGGCGCGGAGCTCACCGAGGACGCGGTGAAGGACCACTGCGCCGGCCGGCTGGCGAAGTTCAAGGTGCCGACCGTGGTCGAGTTCGCCGCCACCCTCCCGCACTCGCCGACCGGCAAGCTCGCGCGGGCCCGGCTGCGCCTACCCCTAGCCTGAACGTCGTGAGCCACCACGTCACCTTGATGAGCCGGGTCGACTGCCACGCCTGCGACCAGGCCAAAGCCGACCTGGAGCGGATCTGCGGCGAGCTGGGCGTGCCGTGGGACGTGCGGGACGTCGACGCCGACCGCGAGCTGCGCGCCGAGTACGGCGACCGGGTGCCGGTGATCCTCGTCGACGGCGAGGAGCACGGGTACTGGTCGGTCGAGGAGGACCGCCTGCGCGCGGCCCTGCGCTGAGGATTACCGGCCGCTTACGGAATCGGCCGGCCGGCGTCGCGAGGGTGTCGAATTGAGCACATGAACCGCTCGACCGCCGCCCTCGTCGGACTCCTCGGCGTGGCCGCCGCGCTCGCCGCCGGGCACCTCGTCGCGGGCGTGGTCGGGCCGTCGGCCTCGCCGTTCCTCGCGGTCGGCAACACCGCGATCGACTTCACGCCGAGCGCGCTGAAGGACTTCGCGGTCCGGGCGTTCGGGACCCACGACAAGCTCGTGCTGCTGCTGGGCATGGCGGTCGTGCTGGCGGCCGCCGCCGTCGCCGCCGGCCTGCTGTCGCGCCGCTCGCCACTGCCGGGCACGGTCCTCGCCGTCGTCCTCGGCCTCCTGGGCGTCGCCGCCGCGCTCTACCGCCCCGACCTGGGCCAACTCGGCGTCCTCGCGCCCGTCGCGGCCCTGGCCGCCGGCGTCGTGGTCTTCCGGTGGCTGCACGCCAAGGCGCTCAACCCCGCCGAACCCGCGGTCGGCAGGCGCGCGTTCCTCGTCGCCTCGGGCGCGACGGCGGCGGGCGCCGGCCTGGCCGCCCTGGTCGGGCAGTTCGCCGGCGGCCGGGTGGACGTCGAGGCGTCACGACGGGCCGTCGGCGCGCTCGAACCCGCCTCGCCCGCGCCGCCCCTCCCGCCGGGCGCGGACTTCGCCGCCGAGGGCACCCCCGCCTTGATCACGCCGAACGCCGACTTCTACCGGATCGACACCGCGCTGAGCGTGCCGCGGGTGCGCGCCGAGGACTGGGTGCTGCGCGTGCACGGCCTGGTCGACCGCGAGCTCAACCTCCGCTACGACGACCTGCGCCGCCGTGACCTGGTCGAACGCACGATCACCATGGTCTGCGTGTCCAACGAGGTCGGCGGGCCCTACATCTCCACCGCGAACTTCGTCGGCGTGCCGCTGCGCGACGTGCTGCTGGAGGCGGGCGTCGGCCGGGGCGCCGACCAGCTGTTCTCCACCAGCGCCGACGGCTGGACGGCGGGTTCGCCGGTCGACGTGGTCATGGAGCCCGATCGGGGCGCGCTGATCGCGCTGGGCATGAACGGCGAGCCGCTGCCGCTGGAGCACGGCTTCCCGGCCCGCCTGGTCGTGCCCGGCCTCTACGGCTACGTCTCGGCCACGAAGTGGGTCGTCGACCTGGAGCTGACCACGTTCGAGGCGAAGCGCGGCTACTGGCTGGACCGCGGTTGGGCGCGGGACGCGCCGGTCAAGGTGATGTCCCGGATCGACCGCCCGGAGGTCCGGTCGAAGGTCTCCGGCCGGGTCGTGGCCACGGGCGTGGCGTGGGCCCAGCCGACCGGCGTGGGGCGGGTCGAGGTCCGGGTCGACAACGGCCCGTGGCGGACCGCGACCCTGTCCGACGAGGTGAACGGCTCGACGTGGCGCATGTGGCGCGTCGAGCTCGACCTGGCGCCCGGCGGTCACACGATCGAGTCGCGTGCCACGGACCAGGCCGGCTTCACCCAGCCGCAGGCCCGCCTCGCCCCGATCCCCGACGGCGCGACCGGCTGGCACTCCGTCTTCTTCACCGTCGCCTAGATCACCCGAACGGGTGGGGAGCCGTGAGGCCGCTCGGCGGCGTGACACGCCGCTCCCGTGAAGTTCACCCCAAGGTGAGCCACGTCTCCTCGTATCCACCGGAAGGCGCGACGCCCCTTTTCACCGAGGGGCGCTCGCGGTGGTCGGGCGGCCGGCCGTCGACTTTGTGCAAGCGTTCACAAGCGGTACGGTGGGTGTATCACTCCGCTGGTGGCGATACCCGGCGGGTCAGTGCGACGGATGTCGAGGAGTTCCAGCGTGGCGGCTCAGCGGGGCGAGGGTGACGGTGTCGTGACCCGCCCAGGGGAGACCGGTGCCGAAGCGCCCGCCGACGTCCGGGAGCGGGCACGCGCGATCCCCGAGGCGGCCGTGGCGCGCCTCGCGGTCTACCTCCGCGTCCTCTCGGGCATGGTCGAGCAGGGCGTGACGACCATCTCCAGCGAGGAGCTCGCGGGCGCGGCCGGGGTCAACTCGGCCAAGCTCCGCAAGGACCTGTCCTACATCGGCTCGTACGGCACCCGCGGCGTCGGCTACGACGTCGAGGTGCTCGTCAGCCACATCGAGCGGATCCTCGGCCTCACCCGCAAGCACTCGGTCGCGGTCGTCGGCATCGGTAATCTTGGTCACGCGCTGGCCAACTACGGCGGTTTCCCCAGCCGGGGCTTCCCGGTCGCCGCGCTGTTCGACATCGACCCGGACCTGACGGGAGTGCCGGTAGGCGGCATCCCGGTCGACCACATCGACGACATCACGTCCGTCTGCGCGGAGCGCGAGGTCTCGATCGGGGTCATCGCGACACCCCCACAGGCAGCTCAGGCCGTCTGCGACCGTTTGGTATCCGCCGGAGTCCAGTGCATCCTGAACTTCGCACCCGTCGTGCTCCAAGTGCCGGACTACGTCGAAGTGCGCAAGGTCGACCTGGCGGTCGAGATGCAGATCCTGTCGTTCCACGTCGCGCGACGGGCTGACGAGGCCGCCGGTGACGTGGTCAACGGCATCGGTGTGGACGGGGTGGTGATTCGCCCGTGATCGTGCGGGTAGTGAGCCGGTCGGTGGTGACGGCGGTATGACGAGCGAGCTTGCGAGCGAGTCGTTCGACACAGCGTGCCACGGTCTTGTCACACCGAGCCCTGGCGAGGGGTGCGCATGAGCGTGCTCGTCGTCGGTCTGTCACACCGGACCACCCCGGTCCCCGTGCTGGAGCGCGTCGCGGTCGCCGACGCCGACCGCGGCAAGGTCCTCGACCAGCTGCTGAAGGCACCGAGCGTGTCCGAGGCCGTGCTGCTGTCGACGTGCAACCGGGTCGAGGTGTACGCGGTCGTCGAAACGTTCCACGGCGGCATGAACGAGGTCGTGGAGGTGCTCGCCCGGCAAGCCGGGGCCGAGCCCGCCGACCTGTTCGAACACCTGTACGTGCACTACTCCGCCGCCGCGGTCGAGCACCTGTTCTCGGTGGCGGGCGGCCTGGACTCGATGGTGGTCGGCGAGGCCCAGATCCTGGGCCAGCTGCGCAACTCCTACAACGCCGCCGACGAGCACGGCGTGGTCGGCCGCACGCTGCACGAGCTGATCCAGCACGCGCTGCGGGTCGGCAAGCGCGTGCACACCGAGACCGACATCGACCACGCGGGCGCGTCCGTCGTCTCCGAAGCGCTCGCCGACGCGGCGACCGCCCTCGGTGGCCTCGAAGGCCGCACCGCCCTCATCGTCGGCGCGGGCTCCATGGGCGGCCTGGCCGCCGCCCACCTGCGCCGCGCGGGCATCGGCGAGGTCGTGATCGCCAACCGGACGCCCGCCAACGGCGAACGCCTGGCCACGGCCCTGCGCGCGGACGGCGTCAACGCCACCTCGACCGGCCTGGCCGGCCTCGCCGACGAGGTCGCCAAGGCCGACGTGCTGTTCGCGTGCACCGGCTCCGTCGGCACGGTCGTCGGCGCGGAGCACATCGGCGACCGCGCCCCGGACCGGCCGCTGGTCGTCTGCGACCTCGGCCTGCCCAAGGACGTGGACCCCGCCGCGACGCTGCTCGACGGCGTCCGCGTGGTCGACCTGGAGACCCTGCAGCGCAGGCTGTCCGACGCCCCGACCGGGCAGGGCACGCTGCGCGCGGCGGAGATCGTGGCCGAGGAGGTCCGCGCCTACCTGGCCGGGCAGCGCTCGGCCGGGGTCACGCCCACCGTGACGGCGCTGCGCAAGCGTGCCGCCGAGGTGGTGGACGCCGAACTGCTGCGCCTGGACTCGCGGCTGCCCGAGCTGCCCGCCCCGGTCCGCGACGAGCTGGCCAAGACCGTGCGCCGGGTGGTGGACAAGCTCCTGCACACCCCCACCGTGCGGGTGAAGGAGCTGGCCGCGTCGCCCGGTGGGGCCGGGTACGCCGAGGCGCTGCGCGAGCTGTTCGGGCTCGACCCGCAGGCGCCGTCCGCCGTCAGCACCCCCCATTCGACGCAACCCAAAGGTGAGAAGCGGTGAACCGCACCCTGAGGATCGGCACCCGCGGCAGCGCCCTCGCGCTCGCGCAGACCGGCCACGTGGCCGACGCGCTGCGCGACGCGGGCGCGAACGTGGAGATCGTCACGATCTCCACGCCCGGTGACCGCTCGTCCGCACCCATCGCCGAGATCGGCATCGGGGTGTTCACCTCGGCGCTGCGCGACGCGCTCGCGAACGGCGAGATCGACGTGGCCGTGCACTCCTACAAGGACCTGCCCACGGCGCCCGACCCGCGTCTGTCGCTGGCCGCGGTCCCGCCGCGGGAGGACCCGCGCGACGCGCTGGTCGCCCGTGACGGCCTGACCCTGGGCGAGCTGCCGACCGGCGCGAAGGTGGGCACCGGCTCACCCCGCCGCGCCGCGCAGCTCAACGCCCTCGGACTGGGCATCGAGGTGGTCGCGCTCCGCGGCAACGTCGACACCCGCATCCGCAAGGTGGCGAACGGCGAGCTGGACGCCGTCGTGCTCGCCCGCGCCGGCATCGCCCGCCTCGGCCGCACCGCCGAGATCACCGAGACCTTGGAGCCCATCCAGATGCTCCCCGCGCCCGCGCAGGGCGCCCTCGCAGTGGAGTGCCGGGTCGACGACGTCGACGCCGAACACCTCCTCCAGTCCACTTTGGACGATTCGGCCAGTAGGGCCGCTGTCGCCGCCGAGCGTGCCCTCCTGGCCGCGCTCGAGGCAGGCTGCAGCGCGCCGGTCGGCGCACTGGCCGATGTGGTGGAAGACCTCAGCGACGACGGGACCGTGGTTCTCCGCCTGTCCCTGCGCGGGGTCATGGCGACGGAGGACGGCGACCTCCTCCGTGCGTCCGCCACCGGTGACTTGACCGCAGCAGAGGAACTCGGCCGCGCGCTGGCCGCCGAGTTGCTCGACCTCTCCGGCCACGCCACCGCGTCGCCGGCGGGGCGTAGTTGATGGGGAGTGCCCTGATGACCCGCGCACGCAAGACCCCCGGCCGAGTCGCGTTCGTCGGCTCAGGTCCGGGCGACACCGGGCTGCTCACGGTCCGGGCCCGCGACCTGCTCCACAAGGCGGAGCTCGTGGTCACGGACCCGGACGTCCCGGCCGAGGTGGTGGCGCTGGTACCCGACGGCGTCGAGGTGCGACCCGCCGTGGGCGATCCCGCCGACGTCGCGAAGGACCTGGTCGCCGAGGCGAAGAACGGCCACGCCGTGGTCCGCCTCGTAGCCGGCGACCCGCTGACCCTGGACTCCGTGGTGAAGGAGGCCCAGGCCGTCTCCAAGACCACGATCGCGTTCGACGTGGTGCCCGGCGTCCCCGCCGGCACCGCGGTGCCCGCCTACGCGGGCGTCGCACTGGGCGCCGTCCACACCGAAGCCGACGTCCGGGGCGTGGCCGACTGGTCCGGCCTGGCCGCCGCGCCGGGGACGCTCGTCCTGCACGCCACCGGCGGCCACCTGGCCGAGGCCGCGTCCTCGCTCGTCGAGAACGGCCTGGCCCCGCAGACCCCGGTCGCGGTGACCTGCGACGGCACCGGCTTCGGCCAGCGCACCGTGGACACCACGCTCGCCTCCCTGGCCGCCGACGCGGGCGACCTGGGCGGCCCGCTGGTCGTCACCGTCGGCGCCGCCGTGGCCGGCCGGCCCAAGCTCTCCTGGTGGGAGTCCCGCGCGCTGTACGGCTGGCGCGTCCTCGTCCCGCGCACCAAGGAGCAGGCGGGCGCGATGAGCGACCGGCTGCACTCCCACGGCGCGATCCCGGTCGAGGTCCCGACCATCTCCGTCGAGCCACCGCGCAGCCCCGCGCAGATGGAGCGCTCGGTGAAGGGCCTGGTCGACGGCCGCTACCAGTGGGTCGTCTTCACCTCCACCAACGCCGTCCGCGCGGTCTGGGAGAAGTTCCGCGAGTTCGGCCTGGACGCCCGCGCGTTCTCCGGCGTGAAGATCGCCTGCGTCGGCGAGAGCACGGCCGCCAAGGTCCGCAGCTTCGGCATCATCCCGGAACTGGTCCCGTCCGGCGAGCAGTCCTCGGAAGGCCTCCTGGCCGACTTCCCGCCGTACGACGACATACTGGACCCGGTGGACCGAGTCCTGCTCCCGCGAGCGGACATCGCCACCGAAACCCTGGCGGCCGGCCTGCGCGAACGGGGCTGGGAGATCGACGACGTCACGGCCTACCGCACGGTCCGCGCCGCCCCGCCGCCCGCGGACACCCGCGAGATGATCAAGTCGGGCGGTTTCGACGCGGTCTGCTTCACCTCGTCCTCCACGGTCCGCAACCTGGTCGGCATCGCGGGCAAGCCCCACGCCCGCACCCTGGTCGCGTGCATCGGCCCGCAGACCGCCGAAACGGCCCGCGAGTTCGGCCTCCGCGTCGACGTCCAACCGGAGGACGCCAACGTCCCCGCCCTCGTCGACGCCCTGGCCCAGCACGCGGCCCGACTCCGGGCGGAAGGCGCGCTACCCCCACCCCGCAAGACCAAGCGCCTGCGCAGGTCCTGACCCAGGACGCAACGGCCTGAACCAACCGGGCCCCAACGGACCCGGAACCGACCTACCGAGGCCCGATTTGACATGGGTTCGGGTGCCTTAGGCTGGTCGGAGCCGGCAGGCCTGGCGGGACGCTTTTCCCCGCCGGGCCTGCCGGCTACGGCCTGCCTGGGGTGCCCGTAAGGGCCCCATGTCAAATCGAGCCGGCCAGAGCCGAACCGGACCCGGACCTGGGCTTGACCGGACCCGGACTTGGGCTTGACCGGATCGGACCCGGACTTGACCGGACCCGGACCTGGGCTCGACCGGACCGGACCTGGGCTTGATCGCACCGCACTAGCCCCAACCGGCCCAGCCCCGACCCTTACAACAAAACAGGCGTACCCCACCCGCAGCACCCCTTGCGCATACCGAACCACAGGGCACCGACAAAGCAGACCGACCACCAGGGAAGTGCCGCAGTGTTCCCATCCCACCGCCCCCGCCGCCTGCGCACCACGCCGGCCATGCGCCGCCTGGTCAGCGAGACCACCGTGCGCCCGCGTCAGCTGGTGCTGCCCATGTTCGTCAAGGAAGGCGCGTCCGCGCCGACCGAGATCCAGAGCATGCCGGGCGTCTTCCAGCACACCCGCGAGTCGCTGCGCAAGGCCGCCGCGGAAGCGGTACAGGCCGGGGTCGGCGGGATCATGCTGTTCGGCGTGCCCGCCGAGCGCGACGCCGTCGGCTCCGGCGCGACCGACCCGGACGGCATCCTCAACGCCGCCCTGCGCGACCTCCGCCAGGAACTCGGCGACTCGACCGTCCTCATGTCGGACTGCTGCCTGGACGAGTTCACCGACCACGGCCACTGCGGCGTCCTCACCCCCGACGGCGCCGTGGACAACGACGCCACCCTCGAGGTCTACGGCGAGATGGCCGTCGCCCAGGCCGACGCGGGCGCGCACGTCGTCGGCCCGAGCGGCATGATGGACGGCCAGATCGGGTTCATCCGCGCCGCGCTGGACGAAGCCGGCCACACCGACACCGGCGTCCTCGCCTACAGCGCCAAGTACGCGTCCGCCCTCTACGGCCCGTTCCGCGACGCGGTCGAGTCCCAGCTCAAGGGCGACCGCAAGACCTACCAGCAGGACCCGGCCAACGCCCGGGAAGCGCTGCGCGAGGTCGCGCTCGACCTCGCCGAGGGCGCCGACATGGTCATGGTCAAGCCCGCGCTGCCCTACCTCGACGTCCTCAAGGCCGTCGCCGAGGTCTCCGACGTCCCGGTCGCGGCGTACCAGATCTCCGGCGAGTACGCGATGGTCGAGGCCGCCTCCCGCAACGGCTGGATCGACCGCGAGCGGACCGTGCTGGAGATGCTCACGTCGATCCGCCGGGCCGGCGCGGACATCGTGCTCACCTACTGGGCGGTCGAAGCCGCGGGTTGGCTGGACCGGGAATGACGAACGCGCTGAACAGGCCGACCCCGCCCAAGCCGCCCAAGCCGACCCCGCCCAAGCTGGTCGACATCGCGCGCTGGCTGTTCATCCTCAGCGCCGCGGTCGGCGTGGTCCGGTTCATGGTGCAGCTCGCCGACCGCGAGATGCTGATCCGCGAGCTGCGCGTGCAGCAGCCGAACCTGAGCCAGGACGACCTGGACGCCGCCGCGACCGGCGGCATCGTGTTCGGGCTGGTGATCGCGGTCGGCCTGATCCTGGTCTACACGCTGCTGGCGAACCGGATGGCCGGCGGCCGCAACTGGGCGCGGATCGTGCTCACCGTCATCGCCGGCGTCGGGATCTTCCTCGGCGTGGTCCGGCTGGTCGCGGCCGCGTCCGGCTTCGCGGCGGCGTTCGGGCTGGCCGTCAGCGGCGTCGACCTGGCGTTCGGCGTGGTCACGATGCTGATCGACGCGGCCGCCGTGGTGCTGATGTACCAGAGCTCCGTCTCGCGCTACTTCACCACCCGCCCCGCGCCCGGGAGCTCCTGACCCGCCGGCTCTCGCATCCGCTGACCCGCCGGCCGTCGCATCCCCTGACCCGCAGGCTCGCGCATCCCCTGACCTGGCGGTCCTCGCACCCCCGAGGTCGCAGGTCACAGGTCTGCACCCACCGCCTGTCGCGGTGGACAACGACCTTGACCGGGCCCTAGCGTCTCGAGGCGTGACCACCCCACAGGACCCTGAGAACCGGCCTCCCCAGCAGCCGTACACGCCGCCGCAGCAGCCCTACACCCCGGCGCCGCCGCCGCTGAGCGAGTCGGAGCTGGCCCGATCCGGCGGGCAGCCCGCCGTGCCGGAGCCGAAGGAAGTCCGCCTGTCCTTCTTCCTCTGGCTCGCGAGCGCGATCCTGCTCGTCGTGTCGTCCGCGCTCGTGCTCACCCAGCGCGAGACCGCCCTCGAAGAGGCGCGCAAGGCCCCGCCGACGCCGGGCATCACGGTGGAGCAGCTGGAGTCCACCGTCACCGCGATCCTGGTGTTCCTCGTGATCATGGGCGTGGTGCTGGCCGGGCTGATGGTGTTCTTCGCGCTGAAGGCCCGCGCGGGCCGCAACTGGGCGCGCATCGCGCTGACCGTGCTCGGCGCGGCGGTGTTCCTCTACCACCTGGTCGGGTTCTCGCTGGTGGGCCTGGTCATCGTGCTCGTCGTGGCCGCCGCCGTGGTGACCCTGTACCTGCCCGCCTCGAAGGCCTACTTCGACTCGGTGAAACGAGCCGGATGAGCGCGCAGCCGCCCGCGGTGGTGCGCGGCGCGGTCGCCGTGTGGCTCGCCCTCGGCGCGTTCCTGCTGTTGGAGAACGTGGTGCTGTGGCTGCGCCGGGACGAGTTCGAGCAGGCCGCCGCCCGCGCGGGCGACGACCCGGCGGCGGTGCCGGGGCTGCTGGCCCAGCTGACCGTCGTGGCGGTGGCCTTCACGATCGGCTACGGCCTGTTCGGGTGGCTGCTGCGACGCGGCAGGCGGTGGTCACGCGGTGTGCTCACCGGCGTGGCCGTGCTGCACGTGCTGTGGATCGTGCTGCCGGGCGCCAGCGCCGTGAACGTCGTGACGCTGCTGCTGATCGGTGTCGGTTTGGCGTTCACCTGGCTGCCCGGTACGGCACAGTGGGTGAAGCAGCACTGACCCCTGCGGAGAACCCCATGCCGGAACCGGATCCGTTCGCCTCGCCCTTCCACCACGTGGAGCTGCCGGGGCAGGAGCAGTCGAACACGCCCCTGCCGCCCGGCTTCCAGCTGCCCGCGCCCATGCCGCCGGTCGGCCCGGCCGAGTACGCGCCACGTCGCCCGGTCACCGCGACCGTCGCCTCGTGGAGCTGGATCGCGGGCGCGGTGCTGGTGGTGCTCGCGCTGCCCGGCCTGTTCTACACCGGGTTGGACGCGTTCGCCGACGACCTCGTGCACGACTCCGCCGCCGAGCCCGACGCGCTGACCAGGGGCGAGGCGGAGGTGGCCGCCAGGGTGACGCCGGTGCTGTTCGCGCTCGGGTTCGCGGTGCTGTCCGTGCCGTTCGTGCTCGCCGCGGCCAAGCTGCGCTCGGGCCGGAACTGGGCGCGCATCCTGCTCACCGTCCTCAGCCTGCCCGTCGGCGCGTTCGGGATCGTCGCGATGCTGATGTTCGCCTCCGGCGTGACGTACGTGGACTGGCTGGTCGGCGTGGGGTGGTCGTGGGCGTTCCTCGGCGTCTGCGCGCTCGGCTTCGTGGCGATGTACTTGCCCGCTTCGAACGCGTACACCAGGTCGGTGACGAGATGACGCAGCCGCCGTTCGACCCGTACGGCGGGCAGCCGATGCGGCCCGTCGAGTACCCGCAGGCGGGCCCGCAACCGCCGTACCAGTCCCCGTACCCCGGGCAGATGCGCGACGTGGACCAGCACACCGCCGCGCTGGCCCGACCCACCGCCGTGGTCGTCTCCTTCGTCCTCTGGGTCCTGACCGCCCTGTCCTGGCCGGTCGGGTCGGTCGCGCGCACGCTCGCCGAGGACGGCGCGATCGCCGGATTCGGCCCGATCATGGCGCTGTTCACCAGCGCGTGCCTGGCCGTCGCGTGCGTCTGGGGCGCGGTCCTGCTCCTCGGCGGCAGCTACCACGCGCGGCTCGGCCTGTGCGGCGGCGCGCTGGTCATCGGCGTCCTCGCCCTGGCCGCCGCGATCGTCGCGGCCCGCGACGGTGACACCGGTCCGCTGTCCTGGGTGGTGATCGTGCTGCGGCTCGCGCTGCCCGCCGCCGCGTCGGTGTTCAGCTTCCTGCCCGGCACGCGGCAGTACTTCTCCGGGAACCCGGGCTAGGGCGGACGAGGAGCAGCCGACCGTGGACCAGCCGACCCTGTACACCGAACCGGGCACGTCCTGGTGGCCGCTGCTGTGGGGCCCGGTGTTCGCCGTGCTCGGGTTCGCCGTCGAGGCGCTGACCGGCTCCACCCGCCCGCTCCTGTGGTTCGTCGTCGCACTGCTCCTGCTGCTGCCCACGGCGCTCTGGGTGCAGGGCCGCCGTCGCCTGTTCGCCGTGCGCCTCACGCCCGTCGCCCTGCACCAGGGCCGCGAGGAGCTGCCGCTGCGCGAGATCGACGAGGTCGAGGGCGTCGAGCCCCGGTCGGGTGCGAAGGTGCTCGGCGGCGGCTGGTCCCTGCCCCGCGGCACGGAGGCGGTGCCGATCCGGCTCACCGACGGCTCGGTGGTGATGGGCTGGGCGCGGGACGCCGACGCGCTCCGGGCCGAGATCGCGAAGCTGCTGACCGCACATGGGTGACGAGCCGCGCGGGCATGAGAGGCTGACCGACGTGACTGCGGCCACCGTCGAGACCGAGACCGCGCCGGAACCCGAGCCCGAACCCGGCGGGCCGGCGCTGCACCAGCCGAAACGCGCGCTCATCGCGGTCGGCGAGGTGGTGCTCATCGCCCTGCTCGTGCCGTTCGCCGTGTGGTGCTGGAACCGGGGCGTCGTGCACTACAGCTACCCCGTGCCCGACCACCCGCCGCTCGAGTCCACCCGCTTCCGGGGCAACTGGATCGGCGCGTCCGTGGGCCTCGTCACGGTCGCGGGCGTGCTGCTGCTCGACGCCGTGCGCCAGACCGTGCTCGCCGTGCGCACCCGTGGTCGGAAGCAGGTCGCCGAACCGGACGTGTGAGACTGGACGGCGTGACAGCGACGCGATCCCAGGCACTGTTCGAGCGCGCGGCGGCGGTGATCCCCGGTGGCGTGAACTCCCCGGTGCGGGCTTTCCACTCGGTCGGCGGCACGCCGAGGTTCATGGTCCGCGGCGAGGGCCCGCACCTGTGGGACGCCGACGGCAACCGCTACGTCGACCTGGTGTCGTCGTGGGGCCCGATGATCCTCGGGCACGCCCACCCGGACGTGGTGCGCGCCGTCCGCGAGGCGGCCGTGCACGGCCTGTCGTTCGGCACGCCCACCGAGGGCGAGGTCGAGCTGGCCGAGGAGATCATCGACCGGGTCGCGCCGGTGCACCAGGTCCGCCTGGTCAACTCCGGCACCGAGGCCACCATGAGCGCGATCCGGCTGGCCCGCGGCTTCACCGGCCGCCGCAAGGTCGTCAAGTTCGCCGGCTGCTACCACGGCCACGTGGACGCGCTGCTCGCCCAGGCCGGCTCCGGCGTCGCCACGCTCGGCCTGCCCACCTCACCCGGCGTCACGGGCGCGCAGGCCGCCGACACCCTCGTGCTGCCCTACAACGACGTCGAGGCCGTCAAGCTGGCCTTCGCCGAGAACCCGGGCGAGATCGCCTGCGTGATCACCGAGGCCGCGGCGGGCAACATGGGCGCGATCGCGCCCCGGCACAACGCCGAGCTCAGGCAGCTCTGCCAGGACAACGGCGCGCTGCTGATCATGGACGAGGTCATGACCGGCTTCCGGGTGTCCCGCGCCGGCTGGTACGGCCTGGAGAACGTCGAGGGCGACCTCTACACGTTCGGCAAGGTCATGTCCGGCGGCCTGCCCGCGGCGGCGTTCGGCGGCCGGACCGACGTGATGTCGAAGCTCGCGCCCGCCGGCCCGGTCTACCAGGCGGGCACGCTGTCCGGCAACCCGGTCGCGGTGGCGGCGGGCCTGGCCACGCTGCGCGCCGCCACGGACGACGTCTACCGCACCCTCGACGCCAACGCCACGCGCCTGGGCGCGCTGTTCACCACCGCGCTCACCGAAGCGGGCGTCGCGCACCGGGTCCAGTTCGCCGGCAACCTGGTCAGCGTGTTCTTCACCGACACCGAGGTCACCGACTACGCGGGCGCCCAGCGCGCCGAGACGTGGCGCTTCCCGGCGTTCTTCCACGCCCTGCTCGACCGCGGCGTGTACGCGCCGCCGAGCGCCTTCGAGGCGTGGTTCGTCAACGCGGCCATGACCGACGACGACTTCCAGGTCATCGCCGACGCCCTGCCGCACGCCGCCCGCGCCGCCGCGGAGGCGACCCAGTGAGCCGCACGGTCGTCCACCTGCTCAGGCACGGCGAGGTGCACAACCCGACCGGCATCCTCTACGGCCGCCTGCCGGGCTTCAAGCTGTCCGAACGGGGCCAGAAGCAGGCGCTGACCGTGGCCGAGCACCTGGCCGACCACGACATCGCGCACGTCGTGGCCTCGCCGCTGGACCGGGCGCAGCAGACCGCGTCCCCGATCGCCGACTCGCACCGGCTCGAGCTGGACACCGACGAGCGGCTGATCGAGGCGGACAACAAGTTCGAGGGCCTGAAGGTGGCCGTCGGCGACGGCGCGCTGCGCTCGCCCAAGCACTGGCCGAAGCTGGTCAACCCGTTCCGGCCGTCGTGGGGCGAGCCGTACCTGGCGATCGCGCACCGGATGCTCGGCGCGGTGCAGCGGGCCCGGTCCGAGGCCGAGGGCCACGAGGCCGTGTGCGTGTCGCACCAGCTGCCGATCTGGACGCTGCGGCGGTTCCTGGAGGGCAAGCGGATGTGGCACGACCCCCGTCGCCGCGAGTGCTCGCTGGCGTCGTTGACCAGCCTCGTGTTCGAGGGCGAGCAGCTGGTGCGCGTGGTCTACACCGAGCCGGTCGGCGCGACGAACCCGAGGGTGACCGGGGCATGAGGCCCCGTTCCGCCCTCTCGGGCCTCGCGGTCGCGCTCCTGCTCGTCACCGGCTGCTCGACCGGTGACGACGCGGTGGTGGCCGGTTCGGAGTTCCAGCTCGTCGCGCCCGACGGCGAGACGAAGCTGCGCTACGACGGCGACGAGCGCAAGAAGGTCACGGGGCTGTCCGGGCCGAGCCTGATGGAGGACGGCAAGACCGTCTCCCTGGACGACTACGCGGGCAAGGTCGTGATCGTCAACGTCTGGGGAGCGTGGTGCGGGCCGTGCCGGACCGAGGCCCCGGAGCTGCAGAAGGTGCAGGACGAGACCGGGCCGCTCGGCGTGCAGGTCATCGGCGTGGACGTCAAGGAGAGCTCGACCGAGGCGCCGCGGGACTTCATGGCCAACCGGCAGCTGACCTACCCGTCGATCTACGACGAGTCGGGGCGGGCGATGCTGGCCTTCCGCGGGGTGCCGCCCAACGCCGTGCCGTCCACGTTCGTGCTGGACAAGCAGCACCGGGTGGCGGCGGCGTTCCTCGGCGCCGTGATCGCCTCGGACCTGGTCGGGCTGGTCAAGGACCTGGCCGCGGAGTCCTGACGGTCACCGCGGCTCGGGATCACGGCCGGGATCACGGCCGGGATCAGCGCAGCTCGGGCACCTTGGCCTTGAACGCGTCGATCATCGCGTCCCGCCCGACGAGGTTGAACTCGCGGCCGAGCGTGCGCATGATCGAGTTCTCGGTCGGCCGGTACAGGCCGAGCTTGTAGTACCGGGCGCCCTCGAACGCGCCGACCACGCCGCCGTCCGGCGACGCCTGGCCCAGGTAGGCCGACCACTTCGCACCGGTCGGGTCCGCGGTCACGTTGACCTCGGTCGGCTCCTCGCCGCTGTACTGGTCGTACGGGTAGTCGTACTCGTCGGCGAGCTTGCCGATCGAGTGGCCGAGCTCGTGCACGGCGATCTGCCCGGCCTGGTCGTTCGCGCCCGCCGCGGTCGCCACGCCACCGCCCGCGCCGCCGTACTTGGCCGTGTTGCCGAGCGCGATGACCTGGTCGGCCTGCGGCGCGAGGGCGCCGAACTGGCCCGCCTTGGTCTGGTTCACGCACAGCAGGCGTTCGGTCTGGGTGTCGCGGCCCTGGCACCAGAAGCCCATGTCGAGAGCCGTGTCGCGGGCCGTGCCCAGGGTCGGGTCGTGGTCGACGCCCGACTCGTTCGACACGACGTTGACCTGCCAGACGTTGAAGTACTGGCGGTAGGACTTGAACGGCTCGACCGCGGACAGCTCCGTCCACTTGCTCACCACGTGGTCGTGGAAGACGCCGAGCTCGCCCGCCGTGTAGCCGTCGCCGACGAAGACCAGGTCGAACCGCTGGTCCGGCGCGCCGGTCTCCTGGATGGCCACCACGTCGGCGGCCACCGCCTCGGGCGCGGCCCTGGTCTCGACGGCGACCGCCACGGGCGTCCGCGAGATCGTGCCGTCCGGTGAGAAGACCTCCACCCACTCCACGCCGGGACCGCCGGCCTCCGCGGCGCCGCCGGGCAGGGGAGCGGCGACGACGGCGAAGGCGACGGCCAGCACGGGCAAGGTGAGCCGGTGTGCGCGCATGGCAGTCACGCTATGGAGTTGCCCGCTAACCCACAAGGGTTGATGGTCGGGTTTAAACATTCACTGAGACGGGTACAGCCGCCGCGAGGTCGCGTCGATCGTTCGCGACTCATTTCCCGGCGATCACGCTTTTCGATCGTCGGGAAATCAGGCGCGAGCGGTCGACTTCCAGGCGACCGAGCCCGCCATCTGCGGAGCAGTGGCCTCGAACACAGATGCCGGTGGGAGCCGTCAAGTAGTCGATACCTACCCTGGACGGCGTGAATCCGACCGATCTGGCCACCTCCGGCCCGATCCTGCTCGCGACCGGCGTGGCGGTCCTGGCCGGTGCGATCTCGTTCGCCTCGCCGTGCGTGGTCCCGCTCGTGCCCGGCTACCTCGCCTACCTCGCGGGCCTGGTCGGCGCGGAAGCGCCGGCGGTCCAGGACGACGAGGCGAGGAAGACCGGCCGCTGGCGGGTCGCGGGCGCCGCGCTGCTGTTCGTGCTCGGCTTCACGATCGTGTTCGCGCTGATGTCGTTCGTGGTGCTCGGGCTGACCGACCTGTTCTGGGTCCAGGGCGACGTGCTCCAGCGCGTCGGCGGCGTCATCACGATCGCCATGGGACTGGTGTTCATCGGGCTCGTCCCCGGCCTCCAGCGCGACATCCGCCTGCACCGCACGCCGCGCGCGGGCCTGCTCGGCGCGCCGCTGCTCGGCGGGGTGTTCGCGCTCGGCTGGACGCCGTGCCTGGGCCCGACGCTCACGGGCGTGCTGGCGCTGACCCGCAGCACCGAGGTCGGCTCGGTCACCGCCCGCGGCGGGGTCCTCGTGCTCGCCTACTGCCTCGGCCTCGGCCTGCCGTTCGTCCTGATCGCGCTCGGCGCGCGCTGGGCGGTCCGCACGACCGGCTGGCTGCGCTCGCACGTCCGCCAGGTGCAGGTGTTCGGCGGCGTGCTGCTGATGGCCGTCGGCGTCGCCCTGGTCACCGGCCTGTGGGGCGACTTCGTCGCCTGGCTGCGCGACGCCGTCGTCAACGACCTGAAACTGCCGTTGTAGTGCGCGCCCTCCTCGCCTTCCTGCGCAACACGTGGCGCGGCCTGACGGCCATGCGCACCGCGTTGACCCTGCTCTTCCTGCTCGCCCTCGGCGCGATGCCGGGTGCGCTGCTGCCGCAGCGCTCGCTGAACTCCTTCAAGGTCGACGAGTACATCGCCGACAACGGCTGGTGGGGCCGGCTGCTGGACCGGCTGCAGTTCTTCGACGTCTACGCGAGCTTCTGGTTCTCCGCGATCTACGTGCTGCTGTTCGTGTCGCTGGTGGGCTGCCTGCTGCCGCGCACGTGGGAGTACTTCAAGCAGATGCGGGCCAAGCCGGTGCTCACGCCGCGCAACCTGGCCCGGATGCCGCACCACGCCGCCGCCGACACGACCTCGTCCCCGCGAGCCGTCATCGAGCACGCCGAACGCCGGCTCAAGGGCTGGCGGACCGTCACCCGCGACGAGGCGGACGGCGCCCGCACGATCAGCGCCGAACGCGGGTTCCTCCGCGAGACCGGCAACCTGGTGTTCCACTTCTCCCTGCTGGGCCTGCTGGTCGCGTTCGCGCTGGGCAAGATGTTCGGCTACGAGGGCCAGGTCATCGTGCAGGCGAACGGCGGCCAGTTCTGCAACTCGGGCGTCTACAACTACGACACGTTCCGCCCCGGCCTGCGCGTGGACGGCACGCGGCTCAACCAGTTCTGCGTGCGGGTCGACGACTTCGACGCCACCTACCTGCACAACGGCCAGGCGGAGAGCTTCCACGCGGCCATCCAGTACCAGTCGGGCGCGGACCTGCGGACCGGCGCGTGGCGGCCGTACCCGCTGGAGGTCAACAGCCCGCTGCGCACGGCGGGCGACCGGGTCTACCTCCTCGGCCACGGCTACACGCCGCTGTTCACGGTCACCTTCCCCAACGGCGAGACCCGCTCCGGCGCGACCCAGTGGCGCCCGGTCGACCAGGTCACGCTCGCCTCGGAGGGCGCGACGAAGTTCGACCCGCCGAACGTGCCGGACGCCGAGCAGCGCCGCAAGAGCCAGCTCGCGATCACCGGCCTGCTCGCGCCGACCGCCGTCTTCCAGGGCGAGCTGCTCGACTCCGCGTTCCCCGCCGCGAACGACCCGGCGGTCGCGATCGACGTCTACCGCGGCGACCTGGGCACCGACTCCGGTCGCGGCCAGTCCATCTTCTCGATCGACCAGAAGATGGTCCGCGACGGCAAGCTGACCAAGGTCGCCCGGCAGAACCTCTTGCAGGGCGAGCAGCTGACGCTCGACGACGGCACCGTGATCCGCTTCGACGGCGTCCGCGACTGGGTGTCGTTGCAGGTGTCCCACGACCCCACGCAGGTGTGGGTGCTCGTGTTCTCGGTGCTGGTCATCCTGGGGCTGGCCGTCTCGCTGAGCATCAAGCGCCGCCGCGTCTGGGTGCGGGCCGCACCGGGGCCGGACGGGCGTACCGTTGTCGAGGTCGGCGGCCTCGCGCGCACTGATCAGGCCGGGTACGGCGAGGAGTTCACCGAGCTCTCCCGCGACCTGCTCGCCCACAAGGAGGAGAGCTGATGCCGGTCAACACGGCGCTGGCGACCTACAGCGACTGGACCTACGGCGCGGCCGTGGCGATCTACTTCTTCGCCGCCGTGCTGTACCTGTGCGAGGCGGCGTTCGCCCGACCCGCCAAGACCCGCGAACCGGCCGCGGCGGCCGTCGTGTCGGGCGGCACGCGGGCCGACGGCACGTGGACGCCCGGCCGGGTCACCGAGCCGGAGCGGTCCCGCGCCGAACGCCTGGGCCGCATGGGCGTGGCGCTGACCGTGCTCGGCGCGGTGCTGCAGACCGCGTCCCTGGTGCTGCGCGGGTTCGCGACCGAGCGCGCGCCGTGGGGCAACATGTACGAGTACGGCTCGCTGCTCACGCTGGCCGCCGTCGTGACGTGGCTCGTGCTGTCGCGCACGTTCGACGTCCGCAAGCTCGGCGGCTTCGTGCTCGTGCCGATCGTGATCCTGATGTTCCTCGGCGGCACGGTGCTCTACGCCGACGCCGCGCCCGTGCAGCCCGCGTTGCAGTCGTACTGGCTCGTGGTGCACGTGTCGGTGATCTCGGTGTCCAGCGGCGTGCTGCTGGTGCCCGGCGTGGCCAGCGTGCTGTACCTGCTGAAGACCTCCGGCCGCGCGCGGTTCACCCGGCTGCCCGACGCCGACGTGCTCGACCGGCTCGCCTACCGCAGCACGGTGTTCGCGTTCCCGCTGTTCACCATCGGCATCATCTGCGGCGCGATCTGGGCCGAGGCGGCGTGGGGCCGGTTCTGGGGCTGGGACCCGAAGGAGACCGTGGCGTTCGTCTCGTGGGTCGTCTTCGCGGCGTACCTGCACGCGCGGGCCACGGCGGGGTGGCGCGGCAGGCCCGCCGCGTGGATCAACTCGCTCGGCTTCGCGCTGACCGTGTTCAACCTGTTCTTCATCAACCTCGTAACGACTGGGATGCACTCGTACGCGGGCGTCGGCTGATGCCGTAGACCACGTGTAACGCGGTGTTCGCGGCCCCGTCCGCGATGCTCGGGGGAGCGAGCACCCAGTGTCGTGGAACCACTGGTGGCCGACTACCGTCGGACGCGTGGGGTCGGGGAGGTCTCGATCCGCTTCGCTCAGGGAGGACCCCAGCGGTGACCGGTCGCTACGAGAATCCTGAGCCGTCGTGGCAGCAGTCGACCGGAGCGGACGGGCAGCAGCCCAACCCGAACCAGTCGGGCGGCTACCAGGTCGAGCCGGGATCGGGTGCCCACTACGTCGACCCCCAGACCGTCTACCTCGACCCGGCGCAGTCCGGCCCGGTGACCGGCCCCCCGTCGGGCGGGTTCCCGGCGCAGGGCCAGCAGTCCGGGCCGTACCCGGTGCAGGGCCAGCAGTCGGGCCCCTACCCCGTGTCGGGTCAGCAGTCCGGGCCGTACCAGGTCTCGGGCCAGCAGTCCGGCGCGTACCAGGTCTCCGGGCAGCAGTCGGGCGCCTACCAGGTGGCGGGCGGCCAGTCGGGCGCCTACCAGGTCTCCGGCGGCCAGTCCGGCCCGTACCCCGGCCAGCCGGGACCGAACCAGTCGGGACCGCACCAGTACCAGGGCGGGTTCCCCAACAACTTCCCGCAGAGCGTCCAGCCGCAGCACCAGCAACCGCAGCGGGCGGCCAACGCCAACGACGTGTCCTCGCAGCAGTTGATCAAGCGCGCGAAGCGCAAGCCGCAGTCCGGCTGGCGCAAGACCGTGCACTCGGTCACCGGCGGTCTGGTCAACTTCGGCGAGAGCCCCGCGGACGTCCGCAGGCGTGAGCTGATCGGCCGGATCAACCAGCCGCTGCGCGGCTGCTACAAGATCGCCATGCTGAGCCTCAAGGGCGGCGTCGGCAAGACCACGACGACGACCACGCTCGGCTCGACGTTCTCCTCGCTGCGCGGCGACCGGGTCATCGCGGTGGACGCCAACCCCGACCGCGGCACGCTGGCGCTGAAGGTGCCCAGGGAGACCACGGCGACCGTGCGGCACCTGCTGCGCGACGCCTCGAAGATCACCCGGTACAGCGACGTGCGCGCGTACACCTCGCAGTCGCCCAGCCGGCTCGAGGTGCTGGCGTCGGAGCAGGACCCGGCGGTGTCGGAGGCGTTCAGCGACCTCGACTACCTGCGCACGATGGGGCTGCTGGAGCTCTTCTACAACATCGTGCTCACCGACTGCGGCACCGGCTTGATGCACTCGGCCATGAAGGGCGTGCTGGACCAGGCCGACTCGCTGGTGCTGGTGTCCTCAGGCTCGGTGGACGGCGCGCAGACCTCGGCGGCGACGCTGGACTGGCTGGACGCCCACGGCTACCGCGACCTGGTCGCGAAGTCCGTCGCGGTGATCAACTCGGTGCGGCCGGGCTCGGGCAAGGTCGACCTGGACAAGCTGGCCGCGCACTTCGCCCAGCGGTGCCGCGCCGTGGTGCGGATCCCGTTCGACACGCACCTGGAAGAGGGTGCGGAGATCGAGCTGGACAAGCTCGCACCGGACACCCGGCTCGCGCTGCTGGAGCTCGCCGCCACCGTGGCCGACGACTTCCCGAACAACTGACGCGACGAGGGGGCCTCGGTGCGAGGCCCCACCGTTGTCACTCTTCGTCGTCCGGCTTCTTCTTGCGCTGCTCACCGAGCTTGCGCAGGAAGTCCGGGTCGTCGTCCGGCGCCACGATCCGACGACTGGGGGCGGTATCGACCCGGTTCGGTCCGAACGCACGCCACAGCAGCACGGCGATGGTGAGCGCACCGATCACCGCGAGCAGGTAGAGCATGGTCGCCACCTCCTTTGCCACGAGATTACCCGTGTCGCGGAGGTGCACGTCGTCAGTGCCGAACCGGCTCCGTCGCCTCCGTGGTCAGCTGGGACAACAGCTGCTGCACCTCGGACTCCCGGAACCTGCGGTGCCCGCCCGGCGTGCGGATCGAGCCGATCCGACCGGCGGTGGCCCAGCGGGTGACCGTCTTCGGGTCGACCCGGAACAAGTTCGCGACCTCACCCGGTGTCAGCAGGCGTTCCCCCTGGTGTCCCTGCGTCACGGTCACGGCATCCTCCCCGATGGCGATCAGACGTACCGGACGCATCGTGGCACCCCACCCATCGGGTACTCGAACGCTTGGGTGATGGTAAAGAGGTAGTAAGGGACGAAGCACGCGGTTCGGACATCGAGGTCGGTGGGCCTACCCTGTGACCGGTGGACGCTCTTGATCGACAGATCATCGCCGCGCTGCGGGAGAACGGCCGGGCCACCTACGCCGACCTGGGGCGCAAGGTGGGCCTCTCGGCCTCCGCCGTGCACGAACGGGTCGGCAAGCTGGAAGCCACCGGCGTGATCGTCGGCTACCACGCGGTGGTCGACCCGAGCGCCGTCGGCCTCGGCGTGACCGCCCTGGTCAGCATCCACCCCACCGACACCGCGGACGACGACGAGCTGGCCGTCGCGCTGGCCGAGCTGGTCGAGGTCGAGTCGTGCTACCGGGTGGCCGGCGACGAGTCGTTCATCGTGAAGGTGCGGGTCGCCACGGTGGACGACCTGGAACGCTCGCTCGGCCGGCTGCGGCGCATCCAGGGCGTCGCGCGCACGCGCACCACGGTGGTGCTGTCCACCCGGTTCGAGGGCCGTCCGAACACCGCGGCGGCCGGTCCCGCGGACGACGCGTAACCTGGGTAACCGTGCACCTGGGTCGTGATGTGACGCTCTACATCGGCGCGCGCCTTGGCATGGTCGCCGCGGTCACCGCGCTGCTCGTGCTCGTGAACGTGCCGCTGCTGGTCGCCCTCGCGGTGGGCGTGGTGGTGGCCCTGCCGCTGTCGCTGTTCGTGTTCGGCGGGTTGCGCAAGCGGGTCGCGCAGGGCCTCGAGGAGAAGCAGGCGGTGCGCCGCGCCGAACGCGAGAAGCTGCGCGCCCAGTTGCGCGGCGACGCCGCCTAGCGCCTCACAGCACCAGCAGGATCGCCCCGCCGAGGTTGGCCAGCACCATCACGGCCAGCACGGCGCCGATGTTCGTGCTCTCGCGCAGCCGCAGGGCCAGCGCCAGCGGGCCGATCGGCAGCAGCACCGGCTTGCGCTCCCGGTTCGCGATGCGGGCCGCGCCGAACGCCACGCCGAGCGGGTTCAGGCCCAGCTCCCGCGCGCCCTCGACGTCGGCGCGCCACTGCTCCAGGTAGCGGTCCCGTTGCTCGCGCCGCAGCCGCAGGGCGGCGGCTCGGACCACGGCGAGGGCCAGTCGGGTCGTGAGTCTGCTCATCGGGCGACCTCCGGTCGGGTGACGGGCTTGGCCTTCGTTCGGCTCGCGGCCTTCGCGCACACCTTGAGCGCCTCCTGGGCGCCTTCGGGCGTGAGCACGTACATCCGGCGGCGCGGGCCCCGGCGTTCGCTGTCGTCGTCCCACGACGAGGTGACCCACCCGGCCCGTTCCAGGCGGTCGAGCAGCGGGTAGACGCTGCCGGACGGGCGCCCGGTCAGCTTGATGATCTCCAGGCCCCAGCGCGGCTGGTCGCTCCCGAGGAGCACCTCCAGCACGTCGACGGTGGCGCCTCCGATGCGTGCGAGCGGTTCCACGCCTCAAGCCTACCTATGTAGATTAAGGGTTGTCCACCGGGCGGTCCGCCCGTCGTCCCGGACGGTCCGGCTCGGCGGCGAATCGGCGCGGGATTCCCGCCGGGAATTGGCCCGGTCCCCGGCCGCGACCCGTGCCACTGTTCGACCCGTGCAACGGCGATTCCTCGGAAGAACCGGGCTCGAGGTCAGCGAACTCGCGCTCGGCACCATGACCTTCGGCAGCCAGACCGACGAGCCGACCGCCCACCGGATCCTCGACGACTTCACCGCCGCGGGCGGCACCTTCGTCGACACCGCCGACACCTACCAGCACGGCGGTTCGGAGCAGATCCTCGGCAGCTGGCTGCGCTCGCGGAACCGCGACGACCTGGTGATCGCCACCAAGGCGTACGGGGAGATGGCTGCCGGCGCACCGGTGAACGGCGCCGGCCGCAAGCACCTGGTGCGGGCCGTGGAGGCGAGCCTCCGGCGGCTCGGCACCGACTACGTCGACCTCTACCAGATCCACGTCTTCGACGACGCCACCCCGATCGAGGAGACCCTGTCCACCCTCGACCGACTGGTCGGCAGCGGCAAGGTGCGATTCGTCGGCGCCAGCAACTACACCGGCTGGCAGCTGCAGAAGTCGATCGACCTCGCCCGTCACCACGGCTGGGAGCCGTTCGTCAGCCTGCAACCGCTCTACAACCTGCTCGACCGCGACGTGGAGCTCGAACTGCTGCCGATCTGCCGCAACGAGGGCCTCGGCCTGATCCCGTGGAGCCCGCTCGGCGGCGGCCGGCTGACCGGCAAGTACACCCGCGAGATGACCGAGGCCCCGGCCGGCACCAGGCTGGCCGATCGGCGGCAGTCGGTGCACGAGGACGCGACCGAGGGCACCTGGCAGGTCGTGGAGGCGGTCTCGACCGTGGCCGCCGAGGTCGGGAGGACGCCGTCCCAGGTCGCCCTGCGCTGGCTGCTCCAGCGGCCCGGGGTGACCGCCCCGATCATCGGGGTCCGGACGCCGGAGCAGCTCCGGGACAACCTCGGCGCCACCGGCTGGTCGCTCGACGACGACCGGCTGGAGCGCCTGACCGACGTCAGCAGCCGGCCGTTGCCCTACCCGTACGGCCTGCAGCGCCTGCCGCAGTTCGTGCGCCGGCCGTCCTGATCGGAGCGGACGGGTCCGCGGCGGCGCGTCCGGTCACCGCGCGAACGCCACCGCCGCGTCGTCGGCCAGGCGCTCGATCACGTCCCGCAGCTCCAGCGCCTCCAGCCAGTGCCCCGGGATGGCCTCGACGCCGTCCCGGGCGCCGAGCAGGTTCCCGCACAGCGCGCCGGTCGAGTCGCTGTCCCCGGAGTGGTTGACCGCGAGCAGCAGCCCGTCGGCCAGGTCGCGCGCGGCCAGCGCGGTCAGCACCGCGATCGCCAGCGCCTCCTCGCCGACCCACCCGCCGCCCAACGCCGTCTCGATCACCTCGGGCGTCGGCCGCACGCCGCCGACGCCCAGCTCGACGGCGAGGTCCAGCAGGGCCAGCTGCTCCTCGTGGCCGTCCCACCTGATCAGCTCGGCGCGGGCCACCTCGATCGCGGCCGGCAGCGGCGCGCCCGCCAGCAGCTGCCCCACGAGCACGGCCAGCACGCCCGCGGACAGGTAGCCGCTGGGGTGGCCGTGGGTCAGCGCGCCGGTCGCGGCGGCCAGCTCGAACACCTCGCGCACGTCGTCGGACCACAACGCCACCGGCGCCGCGCGCATCACCGCGCCGCAGCCCTTGGAGTCGTTGATCGGCGCGTCCACCGTGCCCAGCACGCCCGAGCGCAACGCGGTCAGGCACGTGTTGCCGGGCGCGCGCAGGTCGTGCAGCTCGGGCACGTCCAGCAGCCACCCGTCCGGTCTGACCTCCGGGCCGCCCTGCGTGCGCAGCCACCGCGCGTACGCCACCCGCACCTCGTGCACCGGGTCGCTGCCGCGCTTGCGGGCCAGCAGCAGGCCTTCCAGCGTGAACAGGGTCATCTGCGTGTCGTCGGTGATCGCGCCGAGCCGGCCGTAGGCGGGCGCGTAGTCGGTGAGGCCCGATGGACCGAACCGGCCCCGGATGCGGTCGATCCGGTCGAACTCGATCGAACCGCCGAGCGCGTCGCCGACGGCGCCGGCGAGGAGGCTGCCGCGGAGTGGGCCGATCGGAAGTGAGGTCACGTCGCAGAAGTTATCGTGCCGGCGTGACGACTTCGGTAGACCGATGTAGCTCCCGGACCAGGGAATGGGTGTGCGAGGCCGTCCGCATCATCGAAGCGGACGCCAACCGCAGCGCCGACACGCACCTGCTGCACTTCCCCCTCCCACCGGAGTGGGGCATCGACCTGTACTTGAAGGACGAGTCGACCCACCCCACCGGCTCGCTCAAGCACCGGCTCGCGCGCTCGCTGTTCCTCTACGCGATCTGCAACGGCTGGGTGGTCGGCGGCACGCCCGTGATCGAGGCGTCGTCCGGCTCCACGGCGGTGTCGGAGGCGTACTTCGCGCGCCTGCTCGGGTTGCCGTTCATCGCGGTGATGCCCCGTTCCACCAGCCAGGAGAAGGTGACGCTGATCGAGCGCCAGGGCGGGCGGTGCCACTTCGTCGACGAGCCGGGCGCGATCTACGACGAGTCCCGGCGGCTCGCGGCCGAGCTGAACGGGCACTTCATGGACCAGTTCACGCACGCCGAGCGGGCGACGGACTGGCGCGGCAACAACAACATCGCCGAGTCGGTGTTCCAGCAGATGGCGCTGGAGTCCGCGCCCGAGCCGGAGTGGGTCGTGGTGGGTGCGGGCACCGGCGGCACGAGCGCCACCATCGGCCGCTACATCCACTACCGGAAGCTGCGGACCCGGTTGGCCGTGGTGGACCCGGAGCACTCGGTGTTCTTCGACGCGTGGCGCGACGGGAGCCCGTCGTTGACCGGGACGCGCGGGTCGCGGATCGAGGGCATCGGGCGACCGCGGGTGGAGCCGTCGTTCATCGGCAACGTGATCGACCGGATGATCAAGGTCCCGGACGCGGCGTCGGTGGCGACGATCCGGCACGTCGAGGACGTGCTCGGGCGGCGCGTGGGCGGGTCGACCGGCACGAACCTGTGGGGCGCGTTCCAGCTGATCGCGGAGATGCGGGCGTCGCGGTTGCGCGGGAGCGTCGTGACGCTGCTGTGCGACGGCGGCGAGCGGTACGCGCACACGTACTACGACGACGAGTGGGTGGCCGCGCAGGGCATGGACCTGGAACCGCACCTGGCCGCGTTGGCGAGGTTCCGCTCGACCGGCATGTGGGGCCGGTGATTCCTGCTTTCATGGGAACGCGCGGGGCGTGCCGTGCGTCGCAGCGGGGATCGGCGCGTGGGAAGGGGTGTGCGGTGAGCGCGTGGCGGACGGCGGAGGTGCTCACGGCGGAGGACGTGCTGGCCAGGTCGGTCGCCGATGCCGACAAGGCGATGCGCGAGGCGGCGAAGCTGCGGTACCCGCAGCGCGAGCCGTCGGCCGACGACGTGCGCCGGGTGATGCAGTACGCGAAGTCGAACGCGGCGACGCCGGAGCTGCAGGCGTTGCAGCGCCGGATCGCGGGCGGCTACCTGAGCTGGCGCCAGGTGCTCATGGGCGAGGCCGCCG
Source organism: Actinosynnema sp. NPDC037264 (assembly GCF_055603705.1). Taxonomy (NCBI): domain Bacteria; kingdom Bacillati; phylum Actinomycetota; class Actinomycetes; order Pseudonocardiales; family Pseudonocardiaceae; genus Actinosynnema; species Actinosynnema sp. NPDC037264. The sequence goes on from NZ_JBVJVK010000009.1 coordinate 106,052, forward strand.
ACGACCGCGGCGTGAAGGCGGCGCTGGAGGCGGACCGCGACGCCCTGGCCGCGCTGTGCCGCGGCGAGGAACCACGCGTCGAACCGCCGAAGCCCGCACCGCGTGACGACGACGAGCCGATGACGTTCACCGAGGACGCCTGGTAGCGGGCGAGCACTGGCGCGAGCACACCGAGGGCGCGACCACGCCCGCGCGCAGCGATCCGAACAGCCTCAGCCCGCGCACCCGACCGGTCTGGCGCCCGGAGCGCGGGCAGCGCGCCCCGGTGGTCCAGGACCGGCCAGGAATGGGCCAGGGCTCAGCCCAGCACCAGCGCGGCGGGCACGGCGATGCCCCACACCAGCATCGCCAGGCCCGTGTCGCGCAGCACGGGGATCAGGTCGCGGCCCTTGCTGCCGTTCAGCACCCGTCGCGCGCCCAGGACGACCAGCGGCAGGGCCAGGAAGCCGATCAGGGCCAGCGGCACGCGCAGGCCGATCGCCAGCGTGATCAGGAACGGGATCGAGACCAGGGCGAGGTAGAGCCTTCGGGAGTCGCGGTCGCCCAGGGTGGAGGCCAGCGTCCGCTTGCCCGCCTGGATGTCGGTGGGGATGTCGCGCAGGCTGTTCGCGATCATCACGCCGGTCGAGAACGCGCCCATGGCGACCGCGCCGCCGATGCCGATGCCGGTGACCTCACCGGTCTGCACGTACAGCGTGCCGAGCACCGCCGCCGGCCCGAAGAACAGGAACACGGCCAGCTCGCCGAGACCCGAGTACCCGTACGGCTTGCGGCCACCGGTGTAGAACCACGCCGCCGCGATGCACACCGCGCCGAACGCCACCATCCAGTACCGGCCCGACAGCACCACCAGCACCAGGCCCGCCACCGCGGCCACGCCCAGCGCCGCGAACGCCGCCGTGCGCACCGCACGCGGATCGGCCGCACCCGAGCCGACCAGCCGGAACGGGCCGACGCGGTTCGCGTCCGTTCCCCGGATGCCGTCGGAGTAGTCGTTGGCGTAGTTCACACCGACCTGCAACGCCACCGCCACCACGAGCGCCAGCGCCGCCCGGGTCAGGTCGAAGCCGTCGATGTGGTGCGCGGCGCCCGCGCCGACCAGCACCGGCGCGATCGAGTTCGGCAGCGTGCGGGGGCGGGTCCCCGATACCCACTGGGCGACTGTGGCCATGCCGGACATCCTCCGACATGGTGAACGGGGACCCGCTCCCGGGTGGTCGCGTGATCAGCAGGCGGTGGCGCCCGACACGCCCGACACGTACGCCCGGGCGACGAACTTGCCCGTCGCGATCCGGAACCAGATGTTCGAGGTGCCCTGCGAGCCCGTCACGGACTGGCCGGTGACCTGGCACTCGACCCGCACCTGCGCGTAGTTCGCGGCCAAGCCGACCTGCGAGGCCGTCGACGTCGCGCCGCTGCGCACGTTCAGCGGGTCGCCCGCGGTGCGGACGAAGCCCGCCGGGCCCGAACCGGTCCACTGGTAGGTGACGGTGACCCACGCGTTGTCGGTCAGCTTCAGACCGTCCCAGAACGTGCCGTCGGCCAGGTCGATGCCCGCCGGGTTGGCCACGGTGCGGCCGAACTGGTCCTTGCCGCCGTTGTAGCCGTCCTGGTAGGCGGCCTGCGCCTCGGGCTTGCCCTGGGGCAGGTCCTTCCACATCTCCCGGGTGGCCGACGGGTTCCAGTAGTCGTCCTTGGTGTTCCACGGGCCGACGTCCCACACCGGCGCCCACTCGCAGCGGCCGTTCGACGCGCACACCCGCACGCTGTACGTGCCGGTGCCCTTGGCCGACAGGCCGCGCCGCGACGGCAGGGCGACGAAGTGGTCCCGGCTGACGATCACGTGCCCGTTCGCGGTCGTGCCGCCGACCAGGCCCTCACGGGTCGCGTAGACCCGGTAGGACAGGCCCGCGGCCTGCGCGACGACCCCCGACGCGGCGGTCGTCGTGAACGCCCGCAGGTCCACCTGGCTCACGGCGGGCGACGCCTTCTCGGCCGTCAGCGCCAACCGGACCTGCACGGTGGTGACGGAGGTCGGCAGCACGGCTGGCGCGTCGGGACGCGCCTCGACCCACTCGGTCCACTGCTCGTCGCCGACCGCGCCGCGCACGTCGACGGCGACCTCCGCGCCGGCGGGGACGCTGCTCTTCACGGTCGCGGCGACGGCGTTGACCGGCGCGTCGAACGTCCGCGGTTCGAGTTGCAGGAACCCGGTGCGGATGGCGGCCCGCGCGCTCGCGGGCGTCGGTGCGGCGCGGTCGAGCCGCACCGCGCCGTCGTGCGTCGTGACGCCGTTGTCGTCGGCGTCCACTGTGGACAGGTCGGCTCGCCACTCGACGTCGGCCGCGGCCGCGGCGGGCGACGCGAGCCCGGCGGTCAGGACGGTGGCGACGGCGAGCGGTATCAGGTAGCGCCTGGTCATCGCAGCACTCCTCGTCCGGGCGCGCGGTGCGGTGGTGACCGCGGCAGGGCCGCGCGCCTCGGCGCTGCGAGCCAATCGCCTGGCGTGGTTAGCTGTCAACCAACAATCTTGCTAATAAGACAGAAACTCACCCAAACGAGCTAGCGACCGCCCTCCGATCGACCTTGCCGGGTCCGCGCGACGGCAGCTCCGCCACGAACACGACCCGCTTCGGCATGGCGAACCGCCCCACCACGTCGCCGACCGCCGCGCACAGCTCGTCCACGTCGGGCGGTTCATCCGGATTTTCCGGCACCACGGCCGCCGCCACCACTTGGCCCCACTCGGGATCGGCCAGCCCCACCACGCACGCCTCCCGCACGCCGGGCTGGGCCGTCAGCACCCGTTCGACCCTGGTGGGGGCGATGTTCTCGCCGCCGCTGATGATCACGTCGTCGGCCCGGCCGAGCACCTCCACCGTGCCGTCGGCGCGGACGCGGCCGAGGTCGCCGGTGCGGAACCAGTCGCCGAACGGCTCGCCGCCCTGGTAACCCAGCGCCAGCACCGGGCCGCCGACCTCGATCCGGCCGTCGACCAGCCGCACGCGCACGCCGTCCAGCGGCAGCCCGTCGTAGACGCAGCCGCCGGACGTCTCGCTCATCCCGTAGGTGGTGACCACCCGGACGCCGAGCTGCCGCGAGCGTTCGAGGAGGGTGGGCGGGGTGGCCGCACCGCCGATCAGCACGGCGTCGAACTGCCGTGCGGCGGCCAGCCCCGGGCCGTCGGCAGCCACCAGGCGGGCCAGCTGCGTCGGCACGAGGGCGGTGTAGTGCCGTCCCGGCGTGGCCAGCACCGGCCGGGACGCCACGGCGAAGTCGGCGGCGCGGAAACCGGGGGCCAGGTCCATCACGCCCGGCTCGACGCCCGCCACGACCGACCGCACCAGCACCTGGATGCCCGCGATGTGCGTGGTCGGCAGGGCGAGCAGCCACCGGCCGGGCCCGCCGAGGCGGGCGTGGGTCAGCTCGGCGGACGTGGTGAGCGCGTCCGCGCCGAGCAGCACGGTCTTCGGCTCGCCGGTGGAGCCCGACGTCGTGACCGCGAGCGCGGCTCCGGTCTCCCAACCGCGCAACGGCGGCAGGTCCCCGGGCTGTGCCGTCACCGGGCCGCCGCCGGAGGTCAGCGCGGCCCTCAGCTGGTCGAGGGTGACCATCAGTAGAAGTAGGGGTAGTCGGACCAGTCCGGCGGGCGCTTCTCCAGGAAGGCGTCCCGGCCTTCCACCGCCTCGTCGGTCATGTACGCCAGGCGCGTGGTCTCGCCCGCGAAGATCTGCTGCCCGACCAGGCCGTCGTCGATCAGGTTGAACGCGTACTTCAGCATCCGCTGCGCCGTCGGCGACTTGCCGTTGATCTCCTTGGCCCACTCCAGCGCCGTGGACTCCAGCTCGGCGTGCGGCACGACCGCGTTCACCGCGCCCATCCTGTGCATTTCCTCGGCGGAGTAGGTCCGGCCGAGGAAGAAGATCTCGCGGGCGAACTTCTGGCCGACCTGCCGGGCCAGGTACGCCGAGCCGTAGCCGCCGTCGAAGCTGCCGACGTCGGCGTCGGTCTGCTTGAACCTCGCGTGCTCGGCGCCGGCCAGCGTGAGGTCGCACACCACGTGCAGGCTGTGCCCGCCGCCGGCCGCCCAGCCGGGCACGACCGCGATGACGACCTTCGGCATGAACCGGATCAGGCGCTGGCACTCCAGGATGTGCAGCCTGCCCGCGCGGGCCGGGTCGATGGTCTCCGCCGTCTCGCCCGACGCGTACTGGTAGCCGCTGCGCCCGCGGATGCGCTGGTCGCCGCCCGAGCAGAAGGCCCAGCCGCCGTCACGCGGCGACGGGCCGTTGCCGGTGAGCAGGACGCAGCCGACGTCCGAGCTCATCCGGGCGTGGTCCAGCGCGCGGTACAGCTCGTCGACCGTGTGCGGCCGGAACGCGTTGCGCACCTCGGGCCGGTCGAACGCGATGCGCACCGTGCCCTGGTCGACCGCGCGGTGGTAGGTGATGTCGGTGAAGTCGAACCCCTCGACCGCCTTCCAGCGGGCGGGGTCGAACAGCTCGGAAACGTCCTGATCTGCCACGCCAGGGACAATAGGCCCGCGCCGCGGCTGAGAGGCGGTCCGGTCCGGCTCAGCGCGTGGAATCACCTGGTCGCGGGCTGAGCGACAATGTGCGGGTGAACCCGTCCACCGCGCAGGCCAGGGTGCTCGTCGACGAGCTGATCCGCAACGACGTCCGGCACGTCGTGCTGAGCCCCGGATCGCGCAACGCGCCGCTGTCCTTCGCCCTGCACGAGGCAGCCGCGGCCGGCCGGCTCACCCTGCACGTCCGCGTGGACGAGCGCACCGCGGGCTTCCTCGCCCTCGGCCTGGCCAAGGGCGGCGGCGAGGTCACCGCCGTCACCTGCACGTCCGGCACCGCCGTGGCGAACCTGCACCCCGCCGTGCTGGAGGCCCGGCACGCGGGCGTCGGCGTCATCGCGCTCACCGCGGACCGACCCGTCGAGCTCTACCGCACGGGCGCCAGCCAGACCGTGGACCAGCAGCGCGTCTTCGGCCTGGACACGCTCCAGTTCCCCATCGCCGAACGCCGGGAGAACCAGAACGGCCTGTGGCGCTCGCTGGTGTGCCGCGCCGTCGCCACCGCGCGCGACCAGGGCCCGGTGCACGTCAACGTCCCGTTCCGCGAGCCGTTGGTGCCCGACGGCGACGACGACTGGCCGGAGAGCCTGGACGGCCGCCCGTTCGACATGCCGTGGACCCGCGCGGCCCGCCGCACGACCACCTCCACGCACGTCGCCGACCACCTCGGCCCGCGCACCCTGGTGATCGTCGGCGACACCGAGCACGACCTCTCCGACCTGGCCGAACGCGCCGGTTGGCCGGTCGTCGCCGAACCCACCGGCCACGGCCTGCGCCACGGCTCGCTCCTGCTCAACGCGGGCGGGTTGCCCGACCACCTCGTGCCGCAGGCCGTGGTCGTCGTCGGCCGCGCCACCCTCTCCCGCGGCGTGCTCAAGCTCATCGCGCGGACCCCGGTCGTGCACGTGCTGTCCGACGAGCTCGACTGGCCGGACCCGCAGTTCACCGCCACGCACACGTCGACCGACCTGGTCCTGGGCGAGCACGACGTGGACGACGACTGGCTCACCGCCTGGCAGCACGCGGACAAGGCGGTCGCCGACGTGGTGGACGGCCTGCTGGCGGAGGAGCCCTGGCCGACCGGCCTGCACGTGGCCCGCGACCTGGTCGCCGCGCTGCCGCCGGGCGCGAACCTGTTCCTCGGCTCGTCCAACCCGGTCCGCGACGTCGACCTGGTCGCCGGGCCGCGCCGCGACGTGCGCACCTACGCCAACCGGGGCGTGGCAGGCATCGACGGCAGCGTCTCCACCGCCGCCGGCATCGCGCTCACCCGCGGCCCGACCTACGCCCTGATCGGCGACCTGACGTTCCTGCACGACGCGAACGGCCTGCTGATCGGTCCCGGCGAGCCGCGACCCGACCTGACGGTCGTCGTGCTCAACGACGACGGCGGCGGCATCTTCGCGTTGCTGGAGCAGGGCGCGAAAGAGCACGAGCGGACCTTCGAACGCGTTTTCGGCACGCCCCACGGCGTCGACCTGAAGTCGCTGTGCGCGGCGCACCACGTGCCGCACACCGAAGCCTCGACACCGGACCAGCTGAGACGAGCGCTCGACCGGCCGAGCGGAATCCGGGTGGTGGAAATCCGGGCGGAACGCCACGAATTGCGCGATCTGCACCGACGGTTGAAGGACGCCGTGTCAACCGCATTCCAATAGTGGGAATCCTACCGACGGGGGTACAGCCCGCCGGTGGCCGCGACTAGCTTCGCCGCATGTCCCTGAGAGCGAAGCTGACCCTCGGTACCGCCGCCGCGGCGTCCCTGCTCCTGCTGGCCGGCACGGCGACGGCGGCCGAGCCGGGAGCACCCGGCATCGGCGACCCGTACTACCCGAATGCGGGCAACGGCGGGTACGACGTTTCCCATTACGACATCAGGCTCAACTACCGGCCCGGTGACGACACCCTTTCCGGCACCACGACGATCCTGGCCAAAACCACCCAGGACCTGAGCCGGTTCAACCTGGACTTCCTGTTGAAGGTCAGTTCGGTCCGGGTGAACAACAAGGTCGCCGCGTTCTCGCAGTCCGGCGGCGAGCTCGTGGTCGACCCGCGCGGCACGCTGCGCGAGGGCTCGAACGTGACGGTCGTCGTCACGTACTCCGACGTGCCCTCCACGCACGCCGTGGACGGCTACACGTCGTGGAAGCGGACGCCGGACGGCGCGCTGGCCATCGACCAGCCCGACATCGCGCCGTGGTGGTTCCCGAGCAACAACCACCCGACCGACAAGGCGAAGTTCGACATCTCGGTGGCCGTGCCCACCGGCGTCGAGGTGATCTCCAACGGCACGTTCGGCGGCACCGCCCAGCAGATCAACGGCTGGACCCGCTGGCGCTACCGCAGCCTGGAGCCGATGGCCACCTACCTGGCGTTCATCGCGATCGGCCAGTTCGAGATCCGCCAGTCGACCGCGCCGAACGGTCAGCCGGTGCTCAACGCCTACTCGGAGCGGCTCGGCGCGGACTACGGCGCGGCCGTGGCCAGCATCGAGCGCACGCCCGAGGTGACGGAGTTCCTCGAGACGCAGTTCGGGCCGTACCCGTTCGAGGCGCAGGGCGGCGTGGCGACGCCGGGCATCGGCTTCGCGCTGGAGAACCAGACCCGCTCGACCTACGACACCGCGTTCTTCCGCCGCGGCGCGAACACCTACGTCGTGGCGCACGAGGTCGGGCACCAGTGGTTCGGCGACTCGGTGTCGGTGCAGGGCTGGAAGGACATCTGGCTGAACGAGGGTTTCGCCAGCTACGCGGAGTGGCTGTGGTCCGAGCACGTCGGCGAGGGCACGGTCCAGGAGAACTCGGACTTCGTCTACGCCTCCTACCCGGCCGACAGCCCGTTCTGGCAGGTCCTGCCCGGTGACCCGGGCGCGTCGAACCAGTTCCACAGCGCCGTGTACGACCGCGGCGCGCTCACCGTGCACGCGTTGCGCGGCGAGATCGGCGACGAGGCGTTCTTCGAGCTGCTGCGGGAGTGGCCGGCGGCGAAGCGCAACGGCAACGCGACGACGGACGAGTTCATCGCGTTCGCCGAGGCGCTGTCCGGCAAGCAGCTCGACGAGCTGTTCCAGACCTGGCTGTTCACGCCGGGCAAGCCGGCGGTCGCGCCGGGCGCGGCCGGTTTCGCGGCACGTGCCGCGACCGTGACCGAGCCGAAGTCGTTCAAGAAGATCCAGGAGACGCGCGAGCTGCTCGCGGGTCACCAGCACTGAGCAAGTCGAACGTCACACGCGGGGCCGTCCTCGACCCGGGGGCGGCCCCACGTGCGTCCACCTTTCAAGCCTCGCCCGATCGCAACCTGCGCAACGCTTCCGTGCTCGTCCGGCTCAGGTTCTCCAGGCCCCGCTCGGTGAAGATCAGCTCCAGGGCGAACGAGCGCTTGCCGCCGAACTTGAACTGGGCCTCCCCTTCCTCCGCGTCCAACTCGCAGACGATGTCGCAGTCGTCGTCGACCTTCACCCACGCCTCGACGTCCGTACCGCCGGCACTGATCACGGGCACCTCCTGGTCTTACTGTCCGTTGCCGTCCGTTACTATCCGTGTGAGCCCGATGCTAAGGGGAAAGTTCTCCTTAGGCGCTCGCTCGATCGGCTAGATCCTCACGGAGGCCGGGGTCATGCGTGCTCGTCAGACGTTGGAGCGGCGGCAGCTCGGCCTGTCGCTGAGGCGCTACCGCACCCTGCGCAGCGCTTCCCAGGCCGAGGTCGCCGCGATCGTCGGGGTGAGCGATTCGCGGATCAGCAAGGTCGAGGACGGCACCGCCACGCTCACCACCGAGCAGCTCGCGCAGGCGCTCGACTTCCTCGACGTGCACGGCGCCGAACGCGAGACCGTCCTCGAACTCGGCGCCCGCGCTCGCAAACGCCTGCGCCGCAGCGCGAAGGACGTGCAGCCGTACACCGACACGCTTCCCGGCTCGTTCCAACGGCTCGCCGACATGGAAGCGGACGCCACGGCGATCTACTGCTACGACTCCGGCGTGATCCCGGGCATGCTCCAATCTCCGGCTTACATCCGCGCCGGGATGAGCTCGGCCAACGGCGTGTTCTGGGAGCCGTCGGAGACCGAGGTCGAAACCCGCTACACGTTCCGCCGGGACCGACAGGCGAGGATCTTGGAGTCGGACGAGCCGAAGAAGCTCGAATTCGTCTTCACCGAGGACGCGGTCGAGTGTGGCGGAGGAAGCGCGGAGACCAGGCGTGAACAGCTCGAACACCTGCTCCAGCTGGCCGAACAGCACCCGGACATCACCATGCAGGTAGTGAGGTCGGGCGACCTCAGGAACCCCGTTCCGAGCGGCGGGCTGATCGTGCTCGACTTCGACGGCACCGCGCCGAATGTCGCGTTCGCCCCGACGATCTACGGGCCGTCCACGTACTTCGACGACCCGGTCGACACCGCGAACCTGTTGCGGGCGTTCAGGAAAGTCCAAGGCCTTGCCCGTGGCCACGCGGATACGATCGAGTTGATCCACAGGCGGCTACTGGAGGGTGACCATGCCGGACTCACCGCGTGACACGGGCTGGTTCAAGAGCACCTACAGCGCCCCCGCCAGCGACGCGTGCGTGGAGTGCCGCATCACCGCCGACCACGGCGTCGGTGTTCGCGACTCCAAGAACCCGGGCGCGGGCGCGTTGTGGGTCGGTTCCGCCGCCTGGTCGGGGTTCGTGGCGGGCTTGAAAGCGCGATAACCCGGTTATCGGCCTTCGAGGGCTTCCCGAAAGGGCAGCATCTTGGCGTGCGCCTCGTGGACCTCGGAGTCCGGGTCCGACTCGGCGACCAGGCCGCAGCCGGCGAACAGCCGCGCCGTGCGGCCGTCCACCTGCGCGCAGCGCAACGCGATGCCGAGCTCGCCGTCGCCGTTGCCGTCGATCCAGCCGACGGGGCCCGCGTAGCGACCGCGGTCCATGCCCTCCAGCTCCTCGATCATCGCGATGGCGTCCGCGCGCGGCGTGCCGCCGACGGCCGCCGTGGGGTGCAGCGCCTCGCCCAGCGCGAGCAGCGACGGCGTGCCGCTGAGCGTGCCGATGACGTCGCTGGACAGGTGCGAGACGTTCGGCAGCCGCAGCACCGAGGGCCCCTCCACCGACATGGTGTCGCAGAACGGCTGCAGCGTCTGCACCAGCGACGCCACCGCGTACTCGTGCTCGTCGAGGTTCTTGCCCGACGACAGCAGCGCGGCGGCCAGCTCGTCGTCCGACATGCCGTCGTGCGGCCACGTCGTGCCGGCGAGCACGCGTGAGTCGACCACGGACCCGCTGCGCCGCAGCAGCAGCTCGGGCGTGGCGCCGATCAGGCCGTCCACGGCGTACACCCAGCACTCCGGGTACCGCCGGGCCAGGCCTTCGAGCACGAACCGGTGGTCGATGTCGACGTCCGCGACCGCGAGCAGGTCGTGTGCCAGCACGACCTTGTCCAGCTCGCCCGCGCGCATCCGCTCGACCGCCGCGCGCACGGCCTCGCGATACCCGGTGACGGACACCTGCCCGTCGCTGTAGCGCACCTCCGACGGCTTGCGCACCGGCTCGACCCGTCGCTTGCCGCCGCCGCCGATCGTGGTCAGCCAGCTGTGCCCGTTGCGGCGGCCGAGCACGACCTCGGGCACCACGAGCACCGAGTGGCCGGGTCGGTCGGAGAACGCCATGCTGACGAACGCCACCGGTCCGGTGCCGGGCACGCCGAGCTCGTCGTCCACGACGAGGTCGTCGGTGAACTCGCGCCACCAGCGGTCGGCGGCGGCGAACCGGTCCGGTCCCGACACCTCGAACCGGGCCGCCTCACCCCATCCGACCAGGCCCGTTCCGTCCCGCACCCAACTCAGCGCACCGGTCGGCGCGGGTAGCCCGCCCAGCAGGTTGTCGCCCGCGACGCGCCTGGTGTGCACGCGCAGCCGTTGTCGGGTCCGCGAGGCAGGAGCTGAGGTCACGGCGTCGAGGGTATGGACTCATCGCTGAGATCCGGCGCGGAGGCCGCCCTAGACTCCTCAGTTGTGGTGGACGACGCAGTGCGGACAGGTGCCCGCCCCAAGGCCCGGCTCCTGGTCAGCCGGGCGTTGGTGCTGCTGGGCGCGGTGGTGACGCTGATCGGGGTGATCCTGCTCGCGGCGTGCTGGCGCGACGACCTGATGATCGAGGAGCGACTGGGCAAGGCGACCGCCGAGGTGGTGTCCGTCTCGTTCCAGCGGACCGTGGTGCGCTTCGCCACGCCGGACGGCGCGGTGCACAGCCCGTCCCAGGGCCTGCTGTACCCGGAGGGGTTGGAGCCGGGCCAGTTGGTGCGCATCGAGTACGACACGGCCGACCCCGAGGTGGCGCGGGTCGCCGGGCGCACGGCCGTGCTCGCGCTGCTGCCGATCGGCACCTTCCTGCTCGCGGTGTGGGCGGTGCTGCTGCCGCTGCTCTGGTGGGTGACCCGGAGAGGCAAGCACGGCAGGTTGTGACAGTTCTGCCGTAAATCAGCCACCAGGTGTAACATCGGGTGCATGGACCTGGAGGCGCAGTTCGAGCGCACCGTCGCGGCCGAGCAGCGCGTCGAGCCGCGCGACTGGATGCCCGACGGCTACCGGAAGACGTTGATCCGGCAGATCGCGCAGCACGCGCACTCCGAGATCATCGGCATGCAGCCCGAGGGCAACTGGATCAGCCGCGCGCCGTCGCTGCGCCGCAAGGCGATCCTGCTGGCGAAGGTCCAGGACGAGGCCGGGCACGGGCTGTACCTGTACGCGGCGACCGAGACGCTGGGCGCGGACCGCGGCGAGCTGACCGAGAAGCTGATCTCGGGCCGGCAGAAGTACTCCTCGATCTTCAACTACCCGACGCTGTCCTACGCCGACGTCGGCGTGATCGGCTGGCTCGTCGACGGCGCCGCGATCTGCAACCAGGTGCCGCTGTGCCGCACGTCCTACGGGCCGTACGCGCGGGCGATGATCCGCATCTGCAAGGAGGAGTCCTTCCACCAGCGGCAGGGCTACGAGCTGCTGATGACGATGATGTCCGGCACCGACGCCCAGCGCGCGATGGTGCAGGAGTCGGTGAACCGCTGGTGGTGGCCGTCGCTGATGATGTTCGGCCCGCCGGACGCCGAGTCGTCCAACACCGAGCAGTCGATGAAGTGGCGGATCAAGCGCAACACCAACGACGAGCTGCGGCAGAAGTTCGTCGACATGACCGTGCCGCAGGCGGAGAAGCTGGGCGTGACGCTGCCCGACCCGGAGCTGAGGTGGAACGCCGAGCGCGGGCACCACGACTTCGGCCAGCCCGACTGGGACGAGTTCTGGCAGGTCGTCGGCGGTAACGGGCCGACCAACGCGCAGCGCGTCGAGCACCGGCGCAAGGCCCACGAGGACGGCGAGTGGGTGCGTGCGGCGGCTGCGGCGCACGCTTCGAAGCACGCGGCTGTCGAGGAAGGTGTGGCATGAGTGCGTCGTGGCCGCTGTGGGAAGTGTTCGTGCGCGGCAAGCGCGGGTTGAACCACGTGCACGTCGGGTCGCTGCACGCGCCGGACGCCGAGATGGCGCTGCGCAACGCGCGTGACGTCTACACCCGGCGCAACGAGGGCGTGTCGATCTGGGTGGTGCCCGCGACGGCGATCACCGCGTCGTCGCCGGACGAGAAGGACCCGTTCTTCGAGCCGAGCGGGGACAAGGTCTACCGGCACCCGACGTTCTACGAGATCCCCGAGGACGTGCCGCACCTGTGACCCGGGTGCGGGTGTCCCGCAGAACACAGTGACAACGGCCCCCCGACGAACGTGCGGTGACGCGATGAGCTTTGACAACGCGTACGAATCTTTGATCGACCACGAGGACGCGCACTGGGCGTTCGGGACCGGGTTCTCCGAGCCGTTGGCCGGGGTGGACCGCGAGGTGCCCGACGTCGACCGCGCCGACCTGGCCGCGTACTGCCTGATGCTCGGCGACGACGCGCTGGTCATGTCCCAGCGGCTGGCCGAGTGGTGCTCCCGCGCGCCGGAGCTGGAGGAGGACGTCGCGCTGGCCAACATCGCGCTCGACCTGCTCGGCCAGTCCCGGATGCTGCTGACCAGGGCGGGCGAGGTCGAGGGCGCGGGCCGGGACGAGGACGCGCTGGCGTACCTGCGCGACGAGCGGGACTTCCGCAACGTGCACCTGGCGGAGATCGAGTGCGGACCGTTCGCGGGCGGCGACTTCGCCACGACCATGGCGCGGCTGCTGGTGTTCTCGTCGTGGAAGCTCGCGCAGTACTCGCGGTTGCGGGCCGGCGCCGACCCGGTGTTGGCGGCCGTGGCGGCGAAGGGCCTGAAGGAGCTGGCCTACCACCGCGACCACGCCGCCCAGTGGGTCGTGCGGCTCGGTGACGGCACCGAGGAGTCGCACCGGCGGATGCGGGCCGGGTTGGCGCGGGTGTGGCCGTTCCTGGCCGAGCTGTTCACCCCGCACCCGGTCGAGCTGCGGCTGCCCGGTGTCGCGGTCGACCCCGCCGAGCTGCGGTCCGAAGTGGACGGTGTGCTGGACGCGGTGCTGGCGGCGGCGGGGCTGGCGCGGCCGGCGGACGTGCCCGCGGCGCGGGTCAACGGGCTGGCCGGGCGCGACGGCGTGCACACCGAGGCGTTCGGCTACCTGCTGGCCGAGATGCAGCACCTGCACCGGTCGTTGCCGGGGGCGTCGTGGTGAGCACCGCCCTCGAAGTCGCCGCGCGCGTCCGCGACCCGGAGCTGCCGGTGCTGACGCTGGCCGACCTCGGCGTGCTGCGCGAGGTCACCGAGTCCGGCGGTCGGGTGTCGGTGACGATCACGCCCACCTACTCGGGGTGCCCGGCGATCGACGAGATGGCCGCCGACCTGCGGCGGTCGTTGCTGGCGGCGGGGTACGCGGCGGTGGACGTGCGGCTGTCGCTGTCGCCCGCGTGGACCACGGACTGGATCAGCGAGGCCGGGTTGCGCAAGCTGCGGGAGGCGGGCATCGCGCCGCCGTCCCGGCTGGGACCGCGCGCGGTCGGTCCGGTGCCGTTGAACCTGACGCCGCCGTCGCGGCGGGTGACCTGCCCGCGGTGCGGGTCGTCGCGGACCGCGGAGGTGTCGCGGTTCGGGTCCACGGCGTGCAAGGCGCTGCGCCGGTGCGCGGACTGCGCCGAGCCGTTCGAGCACGTGAAGGAGATCTGATGGCACGGCCGGTGTTCCACAAGCTGACCGTCGCGTCGGTCGAGCAGCTGTGCCCGGACGCCGTCGCGGTGACGTTCGAGGTGCCGCCGTCGCTGGCCGCGGACTTCGCGTTCGCCCCAGGGCAGTACGTGACCCTGCGCAACGGCGACGAGCGGCGCTCGTACTCGATCTGCGCGCCTGCCGGCGGTCCGCTGCGGATCGGGGTGCGGCGGGTGGACGGCGGGCTGTTCTCCACGCTGCTGGTGGACCGGTTGCAGCGCGGCGACGTGCTGGAGGTGCTGCCGCCGCAGGGCAACTTCACGCCGTCCGGCGGGTCGCACCACGGTCTGGTGGTGGCCGGGTCCGGCATCACGCCCGCGTTGTCGATCGCGGCGTCGGTGCTGGCCGGCGGGGCGCGGGTGACGATGCTGTACGGGAACCGGCGTGCGGACACGGTGATGTTCGCCGAGGAGCTGGCGGACCTGAAGGACCGCTACCCGGCGCGGTTCCAGCTGGTGCACGTGCTGTCGCGGGAGCCGCGGGACGTCGAGCTGTTCAGCGGGCGGTTGGACGCGGCGAAGCTGCGGGCGCTGTTCTCGACGGTGGTGCCGTGGGCGGACGTCGACGCGTGGTGGCTGTGCGGGCCGTACGGGATGGTGCGGGACGCGGAGGACGTGCTGGGTGCGTTGGGCGTCCCTCCGTCCGCCGTGCACCACGAGCTGTTCTACGTGGACGAGCCGCCGCCTCCGCCGCGCCGCGCGGAACCGTCGGCTTCCGCTTCGGCCACCGCCACGGTGATCCTGGACGGGCGGACCACCGAGGTGCCGCTGCCGGCGGACGTGCCGATCCTCGACGCGGCCCAGCGGGTGCGCGCGGACCTGCCGTTCGCGTGCAAGGGCGGCGTGTGCGGGACGTGCCGCGCGCTGGTCGTGTCCGGTGAGGTGGAGATGCGGCGGAACTACGCGCTGGAGCCGCGCGAGGTGGAGGCCGGTTTCGTGCTGACCTGCCAGTCCGTTGCCGTGACCTCGGCGGTTACCGTGGATTACGACGCCTGATCTGGCACATTGTGCCCATGGCACGGTCGGCGCTCTGGGGACTGCTCATCGGCACGACGCTGATGACGATCCTGTTCATGGTCACCTTGGCGGTGCCGTCCGGTGACGACTCCGCGCCGTTCCTGGCGTCCCTGATCGCGTCCGGGATCGTCGGCGTGGTCCTGGGAGGCGTCCCGGGCACGGTGGTCGGTGTCGTGGTCGGAGCCATCCGCCGCCGTTCCCGGCCCCCGGTCCAGCTGCCACCCCCACCACCCCCGCTCCCCGTCCCGCCTCCGGTGAAAGACCGCTGGTCGGCGATGGTGGGCCGCTGTGAGCTGGCCGTGCAGCGGGTGGGCGCCGCCGTGGCCACCGTGCCCGCGTCACCGGCCAGGGCGTGGCTGGAGCGGATCGCCGCGCAGTTCGCCGCCGAGCTGCCGGACGTGCGCCGGATCGCCGACCTGGGCCGAGCCCTGGCCGCCGACCAGTCCCACCCGGTGACCGACCGCCTGACCGCCGCCGTCCACGACTTCACGTCGTTCGAGGACGAGGTGGGCCGCGTGGCCCTCCGACTCCTGGACCAGACGTCCCTGGACGCGGTCCGCACCCACCTGGAAGTCCTGGAACAACAACTGCCGCACATGGGCAATGGTTAGAGCGTCGGGTGGCGGCCCTGATCGAAGGCGTCCAGCGCGCTCCGGCTGCCCTGAACAGCGCGAAACCCGGCAACCGACCGTCCGGACGGTGAACCGGGTTCACTTCCAGGCCCTACTGGGCCTGGCGTGACCGACTGTACACAGAGCGCGTTGATCCGCCAAACGGTCTAACGAGGCGTGGACGACGCCTGCCACCAGGCCAGGACCTCCTCCGCCACCTCCGGCATGGCGACGAGCAGGCCGTCCACCGGCAGGGGCGCGTCCTCGCCCCGCCGGTCCAGCACGGCGGCGCCCGATTCGACGGCCAGGGCGACCGCGCCGGCCACGTCCCACTCGTGGTAGCTGTCCAGGACGGCGGCGGCGGCGTGGCCCAGGGCCACCTGGGCGACGGCCAGGGCCTTCGAGCCCAGCACCCGCACGCCCGTGCCCGCCACGGCGGCCCGCGAGATGAACTCGCCCATCCCCGGCCACGGGCCGGTCCGCGTCATCTCCGTGCACACGATGGAGCTCACCGCCTGGTCGCCGAGCCGCACCGGCGTGCCGTTCGCCCGCATGCCGCGACCCCGCGCGGCGGCGTAGATCTGGGCCCGGTACGGGTCCGCGACCACCCCGACGACCGGACCCCACCGGTCGATCAACGCCAGGCTGTACGCGCACCAGGGCACACCGGCGACGTAGTTCGCGGTCCCGTCGACCGGGTCGACCACCCAGCGGAACTCCGCGTCGCTCACCACGTCGCTGTCGGTGTCCTCGCAGAACACCGGGATGTGCGGGAACTCGGCCGTCAGCACCCGCCGCGTGTGCCGCTCCAACGTCCGGTCCGTGTCGGTCACCCAGTCGAACGGCGAGGTCTCGTCATCGGGTCGCGCGCCGCGCCCGGCGGTCGCCATGATCACGTCGGACGCGTCGTTGGCGAGTCGGCCCGCTATCTCCAGCGCGATCGACACCAGGCCGGGATCGACGGGCTGCGCGGGTCGGGACGACAAGACGGTCATGCCGACCTAGTGTCACCGCACAGAGTGACCGCGCCACGTACTCCAGGTGAACCCGTGGCCAACGTCGACCGCGACGCGAGGTGTTCGGCGCGCGTTCGCGGAGGTGTCACGCCGCCGTGTCCTTCGCACCGCATGGTGATCGGCGTGCGCGTAGCGATCGTCACCGAGAGCTTCCTGCCCCAGGTCAACGGGGTCACCAACTCGGTGCTGCGGGTCCTGGAACACCTCCGGGCGCGCGGTCACCAGGCGTTGGTGGTGGCTCCCGGCGCGGGTGCCGACCACCACCTCGGCACGCCGGTCGTGCGCGTCCCGGCGGTGGACCTGCCGAGGTTCAGCTCGCTGCCCGTCGGGGTGCCGACGCGCAAGGTGCTGACCGCGCTGGCCGACTTCCGGCCGGACGTCGTGCACCTGGCGAGCCCGTTCGTGATGGGCGCCCGCGGCCTGTCCGCCGCACGCAGGCTCGGCATCCCGACCGTCGCGGTCTACCAGACCGACATCGCCGGGTTCGCCGGCCACTACGGCCTCGGCCTCACCGCCCGTGCCGCCTGGCGGTGGACGCGCCGGCTGCACGCGCAGGCCGACCGCACGCTCGCGCCGTCGACCTGGGCCGTCGACGCGCTCCAGGAGCACGGCGTGCCGCGCGTGCACAGGTGGGGACGTGGCGTGGACGTCGAGCTGTTCCACCCGTCCCGGCGGGACGACGCGTTGCGCGCCTCGTTGGCGCCGAACGGCGAGCTGCTCGTCGGGTACGTCGGCCGGCTGTCGCCGGAGAAGCGGGTGGACCGGCTCGCGGCGCTCGCCGACCTGCCCGGCGTGCGGCTGGTGGTGGTGGGTGAGGGGCCGGAGGAGGCGCAGTTGCGACACGACCTGCCCGGCGCGGCGTTCCTCGGGTTCAAGAGCGGCGCGGACCTGGCCACGGCGTACGCGAGCTTGGACGTGTTCGTGCACACGGGCCCGCACGAGACGTTCTGCCAGGCCGTGCAGGAGGCGTTGGCCAGCGGTGTGCCGGTGGTCGCGCCGGACGCCGGCGGGCCGCGTGACCTGGTGCAACCCGGCACCGGCTACCTGTTCGCCGACGACGGGCAGCTCAGGCGGGCCGTGGTGGAGCTGGGCGACCCGCTGCGCCGCCGCCGGTTCGGGCAGGCGGCCCGGCGCTGGGTGCGCGGGCGCACTTGGTCGGCCGTGTGCGACGAGCTGCTGGGCCACTACGCGGCCGTGCTGGACCTGCCGGAACGCCGTGCAGCATGAGGATCGGGCAGGCATGAACATCGGGCAGGCATGAAGGTCGGGCACGCATGAGGATCGTCCAGCTGGCCAACTTCTACGGTCCGCGCTCCGGCGGCCTGCGCACGGCGCTGCACCACCTCGGCGACGGTTACGCGGCGAACGGGCACCAGGTCACGTTGGTCGTCCCGGGCGCCGCGCACGCCGACGAGGAGCTGTCGCCGGGCGTCCGGCGGGTGACGTTGCCCGCGCCGCGCATCCCCGGCACCGGCGGGTACCGGGCGGTGGACCCGTGGCGCGTGCGGGCGTTGCTCGACCACCTGTCGCCCGACCGGCTGGAGGTGTCGGACCGGCTCACGCTGCGCGGCATGGGCCGGTGGGCGGCGGCGCGCGGCGTGCCGAGCGTGGTGATCTCGCACGAGCGGCTGGACCGGCTGCTGGAGCAGTTCCTGCTGCCCACGCCGTTGGCGCGGCGGGTTGCGGACCGGGCCAACGCGCGGATGGCGGCGTCCTACGACACGGTGGTGTGCACGACGGAGTTCGCGCGGGAGGAGTTCGACCGGATCGGTGCGCGCAACGTGGCCCGCGTGCCGCTGGGCGTCGACCTGCGGACGTTCACGCCGACCCGGCACGACCGGTCGTTGCGGGCGGAGCTGGCGCGGGGCGCCGACGCGCTGCTCGTGCACTGCGGGCGGTTGTCGGCGGAGAAGCACGTCGAGCGCAGCGTCGACACGGCGGCGGAGCTGCACGCGGCCGGGCACGACGTGCGGCTGGTCATCGCCGGCGACGGTCCGCGCCGGGAGGCGTTGGAACGCCGTGCCGCCGGTCTGCCGGTCACCTTCCTGGGGTTCGTCGGCCGGCGCACGGACGTCGCCGACCTCCTCGCCACCGCCGACGTCTCCCTGGCGCCGGGCCCGCACGAGACGTTCGGCCTGGCCGCCCTGGAAGCGCTGGCCTCCGGCACCCCGGTGGTCGTCTCGGCGTCCTCGGCATTGCGCGAGATCGTCCGCCCGTCCTGCGGCGCCGCCGTGCCCGACCACGCCCCGGCGTTCGCCGGCGCCGTGACCAGCCTGCTGGACCACCCCGAGCCGACCCGCCGTTCCGCCGCCCGTGCCCGCGCCGAGGAGTACCCCTGGCAAGCCGCCGTCACCGGCATGCTGACCGCCCTCCGCGCCACCTGACCCCCGCGTGTCCGACCTCCAGGACACGCGCGTTCCGGAGGGGGACACGCGGGGCTGAGGGTCGGCCGGGCCGGGGCTCAGGGTTCGGGTGGCGGGGTTGAGGGCGTCACCTAGGCTTCCGGCATGGCGCGTGCAGGTCTGGACAAGAACCCCCGCGAGGTCGCGGAGATGTTCGACGGCGTGGCCAAGGGCTACGACCGCACGAACTCGGTCATGACCCTGGGGTTCGACCGGCGCTGGCGGGAGTGGAGCAGGCGGGTCCTGGACGCCAAGCCCGGCGAGAAGGTGCTGGACCTGGCGGCGGGCACGGCCGTCTCCACGGTGGAGTACGCGGCCTCGGGCGCGTGGTGCGTGGCGGCCGACTTCTCGCTGGGGATGCTGCTGGGCGGCGCGCACCGGCCGGTGCCGAAGGTGGCCGCCGACGCCCTGCGCCTGCCGTTCGCGGACAACTCCTTCGACGCCGTCACGGTGTCCTTCGGCCTGCGCAACTTCAACGACACCGAGGCCGCGCTGCGCGAGATGGCCCGCGTGGTCAAGCCCGGCGGACGGCTCGTGGTGTGCGAGGTCTCCACGCCGACGTTCCGCCCGTTCCGCTTCGTCTACATGCGCCACCTGCTGCGGATCCTGCCGCTCATCGCCCGGTTCGTCTCCTCCAACCCGGAGGCCTACAAGTACCTCGCCGAATCCATGCGCACGTGGCCCGACCAGCGCGCGCTCGGCGAGATCGTGGCCCGCGCCGGCTGGGAGGACGTCGCCTGGATGAACCTCACCGGCGGCATGGTCGCGCTGCACCGCGGCACGAAGCCCGCACCGCCCCAGGCCTCGTAGCCCTCGAGCGCGCAAAGCCTCAGCAACGCGCAAGTAGACTCGCCCTGGACTTTGTGAACACGGGCACAAGGAGCGGGGATGACGACTCCCAGCCGCCGCAAGGCAGGCGAGGACGCCGAGGTGATCGTGGTCGGCGCGGGGCCCGCGGGCTCCACCGCGGCCACCTACCTGGCACGCGCGGGCCTGGACGTGGTGCTGCTGGAGAAGAGCACCTTCCCGCGCGAGAAGGTGTGCGGTGACGGCCTGACCCCGCGCGGGGTCAAGCAGCTGATCGACCTGGGCATCGACACCCGCGAGGAAGCCGGCTGGCTGCACAACCGCGGCCTGCGCGTGGTCGGCGGCGGCGTCACGCTGGAGCTGGACTGGCCCGAGCTGGCCACGTTCCCGCCCTACGGCCTGGTCCGCCCGAGGCAGGACTTCGACGAGATGCTGGCGAACACCGCCGTCGCCGCGGGCGCCCGCATGCACCAGCAGACCACCGTCACCGGCGCGGTGGTCGAGAACGGCCGGGTCGTCGGCGTCGAGGCCAAGCAGGGCCCGGACAAGACCCCCGTCACCTACAGGGCGCGCATCGTCCTGGCCTGCGACGGCGTCAGCGCCCGCCTCGCCCTCAGCGTCGGCATCCAGAAGGACGACGCCAAGCCGATGGGCGTCGCGGTCCGCCGCTACTACGCCAGCCCCCGCACCAAGGACGACTACCTGGAGTCGCACCTGGAGCTGTGGGACCGCGCCAACGACGTCCTGCTGCCCGGCTACGGCTGGATCTTCGGCATGGGCGACGGCACCGTGAACGTCGGCCTCGGCATCCTCAGCACCTCCAAGGCCTACGGCACCACGGACTACCGCGCGCTGCTCAAGAGCTGGCTCGACGGCACCCCCGAGGAGTGGGGTTTCCGCGAGGAGAACGCCACCGGCAAGATCGGCGGCGCGGCCCTGCCGATGGGGCTGAACCGCAAGCCCCACTACCGCGACGGCCTGCTGCTCGTCGGCGACGCGGGCGGCATGGTCAACCCGTTCAACGGCGAGGGCATCGGCTACGCCATGGAGTCGGCCCGGATCGCGGCCGAGACCGTGGTGCAGGGCCTGGCCCGCCAGGGCGCGAGCCGCGAACGCGCGCTGCACGGCTACCCCGTGCGCATCGAACAGGCCCTGGGCAGCTACTACCGGCTCGGCAACGTCTTCAGCAAGCTCATCGGCAACCCCACGGTCATGCGCACCGCCACCAAGTACGGGCTGCCGCGCAAGACCCTGATGAAGCTGGTCCTGAAGCTGCTCGCGGGCCTTTACGACCCCAAGGACGGCGACTCGTTCGACCGCATCATCACCGCGGCCACGAAACTCGCCCCAACGGCCTAACGGGCCTCCGCTAACCGACGCAGCGCCGACTTGAGAGTCGGCGCTGTTTCGTTTTCGGTGTGCTCCCGTTCACCGACGGGTCAGCCAACTGTTGATCTGCACCGTGAAAGTGCAGGTCAGTGCCTATGACGGGGGTGCCCGTCACGCCTCTGTGTGACGTTCTACACTGACCCTCAGGTCTTGTGAATCAGTTCACAACCGGCTGAGATGCCTTGTGAAGTGTTTCACAAGCGACCTGCGGATTGTTAGGCACGCCTAACCTCCGGAGGCCGCAAGAACACCCTTTAGGGTGCGCAACGGTCGGCGGTGCACCACCACCGCGACGCGAGGAAAGGACGACGGAGAGTGCTGGACCCTTACCTCCCCCTCGTATTGATGTTCGTCCTCGCCGGGGCCTTCGCGCTGTTCTCGGTGACGGCCGCGCCGTACATCGGTCCCCGCCGCTACAACCGCGCGAAGCTCGACGCCTACGAGTGCGGCATCGAGCCGTCGCCGCAACCCGTGGTGGGCGGTGGCCGCATGCCGGTCGCCTACTACCTCACGGCGATGCTGTTCATCCTGTTCGACATCGAAATGGTGTTCCTCTACCCCTTCGCGGTCTCCGCGGACCGGCTCGGCCTGTTCGGCCTGGTGGAGATCGCCCTGTTCGTCGCGACGGTCGGCTTCGCGTACGCCTACGTGTGGCGTCGCGGCGGCCTCGACTGGAACTGAGGGGGAAACCAGTGGGTCTCGAAGAGAAGCTCCCGAACGGCATCCTGCTCGCCAGCGTGGAGAAGCTGGTCAACTGGACCCGCAAGTCCTCGCTGTGGCCCGCCACGTTCGGCCTGGCGTGCTGCGCGATCGAGATGATGACCACCGGCGGCCCGCGCTACGACCTCGCGCGGTTCGGCATGGAGGTCTTCCGCGCCTCGCCGCGCCAGGCCGACCTGATGATCGTCGCGGGCCGGGTGACCAACAAGATGGCGCCGGTGCTGCGGCAGATCTACGACCAGATGCCGGAGCCGCGCTGGGTGCTCGCCATGGGCGTGTGCGCCTCCAGCGGCGGCATGTTCAACAACTACGCGGTCGTGCAGGGCGTGGACCACGTCGTGCCGGTCGACATGTACCTGCCCGGCTGCCCGCCGCGGCCGGAGATGCTGATCGACGCGATCCTCAAGATCCACGCGAAGATCATGGACGAACCGCTCGGGGCGAACCGCGCCGCGCTGCTGGCCGAGTCCGGCCACCAGACGGCCATGATCCCGTCCTCCGAGCGCTTTGCGAAGAAGTGAGCGGCATGGCAAACGACAGCAGCCCAGGCGGAACCGGCGCTGAGCAGGGCAAAGACGTCGAGAAGGCCCCCGGCGCGGGCACCCCGCAGACCGAGGGCAACCCCGAGGCGCTCAGCTCCGCGAGCATGAACGAGGCCCAGCACGAGGAGCACCTCGCGCGCGGCGGCATGGTCGCGGGCAAGGCGCGCCAGGGCATGTTCGGCATCTCCGGCACCGGCGACACCTCCGGCTTCGGCGGCCTGCGGCTGCCCGCCCACGTCGCCGCGCCGTCCGAGCGGCCCTACGGCGGCTGGTTCGACGAGGTCGCCGACGAGCTGCTGGCCGCGATCCGGGAGAAGGGCCTGCCCGCCGACACGGTCCAGCAGATCACCGTCGACCGCGGCGAGATCACCTTCTTCCTGCGCCGCGAGAACCTCGTGGACGTGGCGCGCATCCTGCGCGACGACCCGGCGCTGCGGTTCGAGCTGTGCAGCTCGGTGTCCGGTGTGGACTACGGCGCCGACGCGCCGCAGCGGCTGCACTCGGTCTACCACCTGACGTCGATGACCTACCGCCGGCGCATCCGGCTGGAGGTCGCGGTCGACGTGGACGACGCGCACATCCCCAGCGTGGTCTCGGTCTACCCGACCGCGGACTGGCAGGAGCGCGAGGCCTGGGACATGTTCGGCATCGTCTACGACGGCCACCCGGGGCTGACCCGGATCCTCATGCCGGACGACTGGGACGGCCACCCGCAGCGCAAGGACTACCCGCTCGGCGGCATCCCGGTGGAGTACAAGGGCGCGGAGATCCCCCCGCCAGACCAGAGGCGGTCCTACTCATGACCGAGCGACTTTCCGACGTGACCACCGGCACCGACACCAGTGCCGCGGGCCGTGACAGCGAAGCCCACGACGCCGGCCGCACCACGCCCGACACCGACGCGTACGCGGGCTCGCGCCAGACGACCGAGGGCACCGTCTACACGGTGACCGGCGGCGACTGGGACGAGGTGCTGGCCGAGGCCGCGGGTGACGAGCGCATCGTCATGAACCTGGGCCCGCAGCACCCCTCCACGCACGGCGTGCTGCGCCTGGTGCTGGAGCTGGAGGGCGAGACCGTCACCCAGGCCCGCAGCGTCATCGGCTACCTGCACACCGGCATCGAGAAGAACGTCGAGTACCGCAACTGGACCCAGGGCGTCACGTTCGTGACGCGCATGGACTACCTGGCCCCGCTGCACAACGAGGCCGCGTACTGCATGTCGGTCGAGAAGCTGCTCGGCATCACCGTCCCGCAGCGGGCGCAGACGATCCGCGTGCTGCTCATGGAGCTCAACCGGATCAGCTCGCACCTGGTGGCGCTGGCCACCGGCGGCATGGAGCTCGGCGCGCTGACCGGCATGACCGCGGGCTTCCGCGAGCGCGAAGAGGTCCTGCACCTGCTGGAGTTCCTCACCGGTCTGCGGATGAACCACGCGTTCATCAGGCCCGGCGGCCTGGCGCAGGACCTGCCGGACGGCGCCGAGCAGAAGATCAAGGACTTCATCAAGGTGATGGACTCCCGGCTGCCGGACTACGACAAGCTGCTGTCGGGCCAGCCGATCTGGCGCAACCGCCTCGCGGGCGTCGGCTACCTGCCGGTGGACGCGTGCCTCGCGCTGGGCATCACCGGGCCGATCCTGCGCTCCGCGGGCCTGCCGTGGGACCTGCGCAAGGTCGACCCCTACTGCGGCTACGAGAACTACGAGTTCGACGTGCCCACGTCCAACGCCGCCGACTCCTACGCCCGCTACCTGCTGCGGCTGGAGGAGATCCACCAGTCGCTCAAGATCGTCCGGCAGGCCGTCGACAACCTGACGCCCGGCCCGGTCATGGTGGCCGACGCGAAGGTCGCGTGGCCCGCGCAGCTGACCATCGGCGCGGACGGCATGGGCAACTCGCTCGAGCACGTCCGCAAGATCATGGGCCAGTCCATGGAGTCCCTGATCCACCACTTCAAGCTGGTGACCGAGGGCTTCGCGGTGCCGGCGGGCCAGGTGTACGTGCCGATCGAGTCGCCGCGCGGCGAGCTCGGCTACCACGTCGTCTCCGACGGCGGCACCCGGCCGATGCGCGTGCACGTGCGCGAACCCAGCTTCGTGAACCTCCAGTCGATGCCCGCGATGTGCGAGGGCGGCATGGTCGCCGACGTCATCGCCTCGGTGGCCTCTATCGACCCGGTGATGGGTGGTTGTGACCGATGACGCAGACGCAGGAACCCACCGACCTGTTCGACCAGTCCATCGTGGACAAGGCGCAGGCGATCATCGCGCGCTACCCGCAGGCGCGGTCGGCGCTGCTGCCGATGCTGCACCTGGTGCAGTCGGTCGAGGGGTACGTCAGCCAGGCGGGCATCACGTTCTGCGCCGGCCAGCTCGACCTGACCGACGCCGAGGTCAGCGCGGTCGCGACGTTCTACACCATGTACAAGCGCCGCCCGTGCGGCGAGCACCTGGTGAGCGTCTGCACGAACACGCTGTGCGCCGCGCTCGGCGGTGACGCCATCTACGCCAAGCTCAAGGACCACCTGGACGTCGGCCACGAGGAGACCGCGGGCGAGCCGGGCACGCCGGGCTCGATCACGCTGGAGCACGCCGAGTGCCTGGCGGCCTGCGACCTCGGCCCGGTGCTCCAGGTCAACTACGAGTACTTCGACAACCAGACGCCCGAGGGCGCGCTGGAGCTGGTGAAGTCCTTGCAGGCGGGGGACAAGCCCCACCCGACGCGGGGCGCGCCGCTGACCGACTTCCGCCAGGCCGAGTTGCAGCTGGCCGGGTTCTTCGAGGGTCGTGACGCGGACCTGGACGGCCCGTCGGCCGCACCGGAGACGGTGCGCGGGGCCAAGATCGCCGCGGAACGCGGCTGGACCGCGCCGGCCATGCCGGACAACGCGGAGTTCCCGCCGCTGCCGGAGAAGAAGTAGGTAGGGGAGCTGACGTGGTCGACAACCTGACTCCCGTCCTGACGAAGCGCTGGCTGTCGCCGCGCTCGTGGACGCTGAAGACCTACGAGCAGCTGGAGGGGTACACGGCGCTGCGCAAGGCGCTCAAGGCCCACCCGGACCAGCTGATCCAGCAGTGCAAGGACTCCGGGCTGCGCGGTCGCGGCGGCGCGGGTTTCCCCACCGGCATGAAGTGGGGCTTCATCCCGCAGAACGACGGCAAGCCGCACTACCTCGTCATCAACGCCGACGAGGGCGAGCCGGGCACCTGCAAGGACATCCCGCTGATGATGGCGGACCCGCACTCGCTGATCGAGGGCATCATCATCACCTCGTACGCGATCCGGGCGAACTTCGCCGCGATCTACGTGCGCGGCGAGGTGCTGCACGTGATCCGCCGGCTGCACGCGGCCGTGCGCGAGGCGTACGAGGCGGGCTACCTGGGCAAGGACATCCTCGGCTCGGGCTTCGACCTCGACGTGGTCGTGCACGCGGGCGCGGGCGCCTACATCTGCGGCGAGGAGACGGCGCTGCTGGACTCGCTGGAGGGCAAGCGCGGCCAGCCCCGGCTCAAGCCGCCGTTCCCGGCGACCGCCGGCCTGTACGCCTCGCCGACCGTGGTGAACAACGTCGAGACGATCGCCAGCGTGCCCTACATCGTCAACGGCGGCGCGGACTGGTTCCGCACCATGGGCCGCGAGCGGTCGCCGGGCCCGAAGATCTTCTCGCTGTCCGGCCACGTGGAGCGCCCCGGCCAGTACGAGGCCCCGATGGGCGTCACGCTGCGCGAGCTGCTCGACCTGGCGGGCGGCATGAAGGACGGCATCCCGCTGAAGTTCTGGACGCCGGGCGGCTCGTCCACCCCGCTGTTCACCGCCGAGCACCTGGACGTGCCGCTGGACTTCGAGGGCGCGGCCGAGGCCGGTTCGATGCTGGGCACCACCGCGTTGCAGATCTTCAACGAGACGGTGTCCGTGCCGTGGGCAGTCATGAAGTGGACCGAGTTCTACAAGCACGAGTCGTGCGGCAAGTGCACGCCGTGCCGCGAGGGCACCTACTGGCTCGTGCAGATCCTCCAGCGGATGGTGCGCGGCGAGGGCACGGCCAGTGACATCGACACGCTGCTGGACGTCTGCGACAACATCCTGGGCCGCTCGTTCTGCGCCCTCGGCGACGGCGCGGTCAGCCCCATCACCAGCGGCATCAAGTACTTCAAGCACGAGTTCCTGGCCTTGTGCGACCAGAACTCACCCGAGAAGGATCAGGCAGCAGCCCTGGCGGGAGCAAGCGCATGACCATCGAGGCAACCGCACCCGAGAAGAGCACGGAGCTCGTGGTCCCCGAGGGCCACGTGAAGCTCGTCATCGACGGCGTCGAGGTCGTCGCGCCCAAGGGCGAGCTGCTCATCCGCACCGCGGAGCGGCTCGGCACCGTGATCCCGAGGTTCTGCGACCACCCGCTGCTGGAGCCCGCGGGCGCCTGCCGGCAGTGCCTGGTCGAGGTGGAGATGGGCGGCCGGCCGATGCCGAAGCCGCAGGCCTCCTGCACCATGACGGTCGCCGACGGCATGGTGGTCAAGACCCAGCTGACCTCGCCGGTGGCGGACAAGGCGCAGCAGGGCGTGATGGAGCTGCTGCTCATCAACCACCCGCTGGACTGCCCGATCTGCGACAAGGGCGGCGAGTGCCCGCTGCAGAACCAGGCGCTGGCGCACGGCCGCTCGGACTCGCGGTTCCACGAGCACAAGCGGACGTTCCCGAAGCCGATCCCGATCTCGACGCAGGTCCTGCTGGACCGCGAGCGGTGCGTGCTGTGCCAGCGCTGCACGCGGTTCTCCGCGCAGATCGCCGGCGACCCGTTCATCGAGCTGCTGGAGCGCGGCTCGCAGCAGCAGATCGGTGTCGCGCCGGAGAAGCCGTTCCAGTCGTACTTCTCCGGCAACACCATCCAGATCTGCCCGGTCGGCGCCCTGACCAGCGCCGCGTACCGGTTCCGCGCCCGGCCGTTCGACCTGATGTCCACGCCCGGCGTGTGCGAGCACTGCTCCTCGGGCTGCTCGACGCGCACCGACTGGCGGCGCGGCAAGGTGCAGCGGCGGCTGGCGGGCGACGCGCCCGAGGTCAACGAGGAGTGGACCTGCGACAAGGGCCGCTTCGCGTTCACCTACGCGACGGCCGGCGACCGGATCCGCCGCCCGCTGGTGCGGGACAAGGCCAGCGGCGAGCTGCGCGAGTCGTCCTGGACCGAGGCGCTGCAGCACGCCGCCGAGGGCCTGGCGAAGGCGCGTGACGGCAAGGGCGTCGGCGTGCTGGCCGGCGGTCGCCTCACCGTCGAGGACGCCTACGCGTACTCGAAGTTCGCCCGGATCGCGCTGCGCACCAACGACGTGGACTTCCGCGCCCGCGCCCACTCGGCCGAGGAGCTGGAGTTCCTGACCGGCGCGGTCCTCGGCCGGAACCCCGACAACGGCGGCGTCACCTACGCGGGCATCGAGTCCGCGCCGGCCGCGCTGCTGGTCGCGTTCGAGCCGGAGGAGGAGTCGCCGATCGTGTTCCTGCGGCTGCGCAAGGCGGCCCGCAAGAACCGGACGAAGGTCTACCACCTGGGCCAGTTCACGACGCCCGCGGTGGAGAAGACGAACGGCGTGCTGCTCGCGTGCGTGCCCGGCGGCGAGCCCGCCGCGGTGAACGCGCTGCCCGAGCACGCCGCCGACGTGGTCGAGGAGCTGGCGAAGCCGGGTTCGGTGATCCTGGTCGGCGAACGCGCCGCCGAGGTGCCTGGCCTGTTCTCCGCGGTCGCCGCGTTGGCCGAGCGGACCGGCGCGAACGTCGCCTGGATCCCGCGGCGCGCCGGTGAGCGCGGCGCGCTGGAGGCAGGCCTGCTGCCGACGTTGCTGCCGGGCGGTCGCCTGGTGGGCGACGCGGCCGCGCGGGCCGAGGTCGAGCAGGCGTGGGGCCTGGAGCCCGGCGCGCTGCCCGCCGAGGCGGGCCGCGACACCACGGGCATCCTGACCGCCGCCGCGAGCGGTGGGCTGGACGCGCTGGTCGTCGGCGGTGTCGACCCGTTCGACCTGCCGGACCCGGCGCTGGCCGAGCGCGCGCTGGACTTCACCGGTTTCGTGGTCAGCCTGGAGCTGCGGCACAGCGCGGTCACCGCGCACGCCGACGTGGTGCTCCCGGTCGCGCCCGCGGTGGAGAAGGCGGGCAGCTACTTGAACTGGGAAGGCCGCCCGCGCCCCTTCGGCACCACGATCGAGGGCACCGGCGCGCTGTCGGACGGCCGGGTGCTCGACACGCTCGCCGTGGAGATGGACGCGGACCTGTTCACCCAGACCCCGGCCGCCGCGGCGGCCGACCTGGCGCGACTGGGTTCCGCCGCGGTGACGGCGTCCGCGCCGACCGTGCCCGCGCCGACCGTGCCCGCGCCGCTGCTGTCGCAGCCCAAGGCCGGCCAGGCCGTGCTCGCGACCTGGCGCAGGCTGCTGGACAACGGCTCGTTGCAGGACGACGAGCCGAACCTGGCGGGCACCGCGCGCCCGGTGGTGGCCAAGCTGTCCGCCGCCACCGCCGCGCACCTCGGTGTCGAACTTGGTGGCGAGATCACGGTCGCCACCGATCGGGGCGAGGTGGTGCTGCCGGTCGAGGCGGCCGACCTGCCCGACGGCGTCGTGTGGCTGCCCGGCAACTCCGGCGCGGTCACCGTGCGGCGCAACCTCGTCGCCGGCCACGGGTCCGTGGTGGCCGTCTCCCCGCACGTCACGGGCTCCGCTGAGCAGATCACGTCGCCCGCTGGAGGCAAGGCATGAGCAGCGCTGAACTCCTGGCCGACGATCCGCTCTGGCTGATCGTCGTCAAGGTCGTCGGCATCTTCGCGTTCCTCGTGGTCATGACCCTGTTCATGATCAACTGGGAGCGCAAGGTCGTGGCCCGGATGCAGCAGCGTCCCGGACCGAACCGGGTCGGCCCCGGCGGCTGGCTCCAGTCGCTCGCCGACGGCCTGAAGCTCGCGTTCAAGGAGGACATCCGCCCGGTCCTGGCGGACAAGTGGGTGTTCTTCCTGGCGCCGGTGATCTCCACGATCCCCGCGTTCGTCGCCTTCTCGGTGATCCCGCTCGGCGGCGAGGTCTCGATCTTCGGCGAGCGCACCGCGCTGCAGCTGGTCGACCTGCCGGTCGGCGTGCTGGTCGTGCTGGCCTGCTCCTCGCTCGGCGTCTACGGCATCGTGCTGTCGGGCTGGGCGTCCGGCTCGCCGTACCCGCTGCTGGGCGCGCTGCGCTCGGCCGCGCAGGTGATCTCCTACGAGATCGCGATGGGCCTGTCGATCATCGCGGTCGTCATGCACTCGCACTCGCTGTCCACCGCCGACATCGTCGACGCGCAGAGCGGCGGCTGGTACTTCTACCTGCTGCCGGTCAGCTTCCTCATCTACGTCTGCTCGATGGTCGGCGAGACCAACCGCGCGCCGTTCGACCTCCCCGAGGCCGAGTCGGAGCTGGTCGGCGGCTTCCACACCGAGTACAGCTCGCTGAAGTTCGCGCTGTTCTTCCTCGCCGAGTACGTCAACATGGTCACCGTCTCGGCGCTGGCCACCACCCTGTTCCTGGGCGGCTGGCGGTTCCCGTTCGTCGGCGACGACCACGTCCTCAACAGCGGCTGGTTCGGCCTGCTCTGGTTCGTGGTCAAGACGCTCGGCTTCCTGTTCCTGTTCATCTGGCTGCGCGGCACGCTGCCCCGCCTGCGCTACGACCAGTTCATGCGGCTGGGCTGGAAGTTCCTGGTCCCGATCGCGCTGGTCTGGTTCGTCGCGGTGGCGGTCGCCCGCTACCTGCGCCAGGAGTGGGAGGCCAACAGCGGCCTGGACACCAGCACGGCGCTGATCGTGATCGGCGGGTTCCTCGCGGTGGTGCTGCTGATCGCGTTCCTGCTGCCGGACAAGCGGGAACCGCATGACCCCGACGCCGTGCCGGTCACCGGTGGCGGCTACCCGGTGCCGCCGCTGGACCTGAAGGTCCCCAAGCCGCCGCCGCGCAGGCAGGTGCGGGTGGCCGAGCTGCCCGGCGCCGAGAACCAGACGCAGGAACCGGCCGCGGTACCCGCAGCTTCACACAAGGAGGCCAGCGATGGGCGTGTTTGATCCCGTCAAGGGCTTCGGCGTCACCTTCGGCACGATGTTCAAGAAGGTCGTCACCGAGGAGTACCCCGAGGTCAAGAAGGTCACCGCGCCGCGGTTCCACGGCCGCCACCAGCTCAACCGGCACCCGGACGGGCTGGAGAAGTGCGTCGGCTGCGAGCTGTGCGCGTGGGCGTGCCCGGCGGACGCGATCTTCGTCGAGGGCGGCGACAACACCGAGGACGAGCGCTACTCGCCCGGTGAGCGCTACGGCAAGGACTACCAGATCAACTACCTGCGGTGCATCGGCTGCGGCCTGTGCATCGAGGCGTGCCCGACCCGCTCGCTGACCATGACGAACGAGTACGAGCTGGCCGACGACAACCGGCAGAAGCTGATCTTCACCAAGGAGGACCTGCTCGCGCCCCTGCTGTCCGGCATGGAGCAGCCGCCGCACCCCATGCGGCTGGGCGAGAACGAGCAGGACTACTACGTGAACGGGCCCAAGCTGGCCCGCGAGGCGGGCGTGCCCGCCGGCGCGATCGTGGAGACCGGGCCCGAGGAGGCGGGCAGGTGAGCCTCTCGTTCCTGCTCCAGCAGCCCGACGAGGTCCAGCGGGTGGTCGACACCGTCACCACCGGCGAGGCGGTCGCGTTCTGGATCCTCGGCCCGCTCGCCCTCGCCGGCGCGCTGGGCATGCTCTTCGCGCGCAACGCGGTGCACTCGGCGCTGTGGCTCGTGCTCACCATGCTCAGCCTCGGTGTGCTCTACATGGTCCAGCAGGCGCCGTTCCTCGGCTTCGTGCAGATCATCGTCTACACCGGCGCGATCATGATGCTGTTCCTGTTCGTGCTGATGCTCGTCGGCCGGGACAGCTCCGACTCGGTGGTCGAGGTGCTGCGCGGCCAACGGCTCGCCGCGGCGGTCATCGGCGTCGGCTTCGCCGGCATCGTGGTCGCCTCGGTCGCCCGCGCGCTGACCGACGTCGAGCCGGTCGGCCTGGCCGCGCAGAACACGCGGAACGGCGGGAACGTCGCCAACATCGGCGAGGCGCTGTTCACCGACTACCTGTTCCCGTTCGAGCTGACGTCGGCGCTGCTGATCACCGCGGCGGTCGGCGCGATGGTGCTCGCGTTCACCTCGCGCACCGGCAAGGACGCCAAGAAGACCCAGAAGCAGCTGGTCGAGGAGCGCTTCCGCGGCGACCGCCCCGGCTCGCTGCCCGGCCCCGGCGTGTTCGCCACCGCCAACTCGGTGGCCACGCCCGCCCTGCTGCCGGACGGCTCGGTCGCCGCCGAGTCCCTGTCCGAGCTGATCGAGACGACCGCCAAGGAAACTCTCGAGGACGACGTCGCGGAGGTGTCCGGCAGCGGGCACGAGCCCGACGCGCACGCGCTCAAGGGAGAGTCGTCGTGACCCCTACGTACTACCTGCTGCTGTCCGCGCTGCTGTTCAGCCTCGGCGCGGTCGGCGTTCTGGTGCGGCGCAACGCCATCGTGGTGTTCATGTGCGTCGAGCTGATGCTCAACGCGGTGAACCTCAGCCTGGTCACGTTCGCCCGGATCAACGGCGGGCTGGACGGCCAGGTGATGGCGTTCTTCGTGATGGTCGTCGCGGCGGCCGAGGTCGTGGTCGGTCTGACGATCATCATGGCGATCTTCAAGACGCGTCGCTCGGCCTCGGTCGACGATTCCAACCTGCTGAAGTACTGAGAGGTCCACGGTGACGGAACCTGTTGCCGCCAGCGGGATCGGCAGTCTCGCCTGGTTGTTGCTAGCCCTGCCGGCCTTCGGCGCGCTCGTGTTGCTCGTGGGTGGCAAGCGCACCGACAAGTGGGGTCACCTGCTGGGCTGCGCCACCGTGATCGCCGCGTTCGCGTACGGGGTCGCGCTGTTCTTCGACACGGTCGCGCTGTCGCCGGACGCGCGCACCACCGAGGTGCACCTGTTCGACTGGATCCCGGTCGAAGCGCTGAACGTGGAGTTCGGCCTGCGCCTCGACCCGCTGTCGCTGACGTTCGTGCTGCTGATCACCGGTGTCGGGTCGCTGATCCACATCTACTCGATCGGCTACATGGCGCACGAGGCCGGGCGGCGGAAGTTCTTCGGCTACCTGAACCTCTTCGTCGCCGCGATGCTGCTGCTGGTGCTCGGCAACGGCTTCGTGACGCTGTACTTCGGCTGGGAGGGCGTCGGCCTCGCGTCGTACCTGCTCATCGGCTGGTACCAGCACAAGCCGGAGGCGGCGTCGGCCGCGAAGAAGGCGTTCCTGATGAACCGGGTCGGCGACCTGGGGCTGGCGATCGCCATCTTCCTCATGTTCAAGACCCTGGGCACGACCCAGTACACCGAGGTGTTCGCCCGCGTCGGCGAGTTCTCCTCGGCCGAGGTGCTGGCGATCACGTTGCTGCTGCTGCTCGGCGCGTGCGGCAAGTCGGGCCAGTTCCCGCTCCAGGCGTGGTTGCCGGACGCGATGGCGGGCCCGACGCCGGTCTCCGCCCTCATCCACGCGGCCACGATGGTCACCGCGGGCGTGTACCTGATCGCCCGCTCCAACCCGATCTACAACCTGTCGGCCGACGGCCGCCTGGTCGTGATGATCATCGGCGGCGTCACGCTGCTGATCGGTTGCATCATCGGCTGCGCGTACGACGACTTCAAGAAGGTGCTGGCCTACTCGACGGTCAGCCAGATCGGCTACATGATCCTGGCCGTCGGCCTGGGCCCCATCGGCTACGCGCTGGGCATCATGCACCTGCTCACGCACGGCTTCTTCAAGGCCGGGCTGTTCCTCGGCGCCGGTTCGGTCATGCACGGCATGAACGACGAGGGCAACATCCGCCGCATGGGCGGGCTGATGAAGAAGATGCCGATCACCTTCGTCACCTGGACGCTCGGCTACCTGGCCCTCATCGGCTTCCCGTTCCTGTCCGGCTACTTCTCCAAGGACGCCATCATCGCGGCGGCGTTCAGCATGGAGGGGTGGCGCGGCTGGGTCTTCGGCGGCGTGGCCGCCCTGGGCGCGGGCCTGACCGCGTTCTACATGACCCGCCTGTTCGTCCTGGTGTTCCTGGGCAAGCCCCGCTACACCGAGCTGCGCTCCGCGGACGGCCGCGAGTACCACCCGCACGAGTCGCCGGTCAGCATGACGCTGCCGATGATCGTGCTGGCGGTCGGCTCGGTCGGCGCGGGCTGGTTCTTCTCCTCCGGCCACAACCTGGCTGGCTGGCTCACGCCGTCGCTGGGCGAGCTGCAGGAGCAGCACGGCGTGCTGGACCACGGCGTGGTGAACATCCTGGTGCTGGCCCTGTCGGCGCTCGGCGCCGCGCTCGGCTTCCTGCTCTTCCTGCGCGGGGAGCAGCCGGTGGAACGGCCGGCCCGGGTGTCGTTCCCGGTCCGCGCCGCGCGTGCCGACCTGTACGGCAACGCGCTGAACGAGGCGCTGTTCGCGCGGCCGGGCACCTGGCTCACCCGCGCGCTGGTGTTCGTGGACAACAAGGGCGTCGACGGCCTGGTCAACGGGTCGGCGGCGCTGCTGGGCGGTAGCTCGGGCCGGCTGCGCAGGCTGCAGACCGGGTTCGTGCGCTCGTACGCGCTCTCCATGCTCCTGGGTGCGGTCTTCGTCCTGGGCGCGCTGCTGATGGTGAGGTTCTCGTGAGCTGGACGCTGATCGCGCTGCTCCTGCTGCCGCTCGTCGGCAGCCTGGTGGTGGCGTTCCTGCGGGGCAACGACCGGTTGGCCAAGTCGGTCGCGCTGGCGTTCTCGCTGGTGGAGCTGGGCCTGGCGGTGCTGGCGTGGACGGCGTTCGACCCGGGCGGCGACCGGCTGCAGCTGACCAGCTCGGCCGAGTGGATCCCGGCCTTCGGCGTGCACCTGTCGTTCGGCGTGGACGGCATCGCGCTGGTGATGATCGCGCTGATCGCGTTCCTGGTGCCGGTCGTCATCGGCGGCTCGTGGGCGGACAAGCTGCCCGAGGGCCGCAGCGCGGGCGGGTTCTTCGCGCTGCTGCTGGCCATGCAGACCGGCATGGTCGGTGTCTTCGCGGCCACCGACGTGTTCGTGTTCTACGTGTTCTTCGAGGCCGTGCTCGTCCCGATGTACTTCCTGATCGGCCGCTTCGGCGGGCCGAACCGGCAGTACGCGGCGATGAAGTTCTTCCTGTACTCGCTGCTCGGCGGCCTGATCATGCTGGCCTCGGTGATCGGCCTGTACGTGGTCAGCGCGGACAAGATCGGCCAGGGCACGTTCGACTGGGCCACGCTGGTCACGGTCACCCGCGACCTGCCGCTGTCCACCCAGATCTGGCTGTTCCTCGGCTTCTTCGTCGCGTTCGCGATCAAGGCGCCGCTGGTGCCGCTGCACACCTGGTTGCCCGACGCCGGTGCGGAAGCGCCGGTCGGCGCGGGCGTGCTGCTGGTCGGCATCCTGGACAAGATCGGCACGTTCGGCTTCCTGCGCTACTGCCTGCCGCTGTTCCCGGCGGCCAGCAAGGAGCTCGCGCCGGTCGTGCTGGTCCTGGCCGTGGTCGGCATCCTGTACGGCTCGCTGCTCGCCGTGGGCCAGTCCGACATGAAGCGGTTCGTGGCCTACACCTCGATCGCGCACTTCGGCTTCATCGCGCTGGGCATCTTCGCGTTCAGCTCGCAGGCCGGCGCGGGCGCGGTGCTCTACATGGTCAACCACGGCATCTCGACCGGCATGTTGTTCCTGGTCGTCGGCATGGTGATGGCCCGCGGCGGTTCGCGCCTGATCGAGGACTACGGCGGCATGGCCAAGCTGACCCCGGTGCTCGGCGGGCTGTTCTTCGTGGCCGGCCTGTCGTCGCTGGCGCTGCCGGGCACCAACTCGTTCGTGAGCGAGTTCCTGGTGCTCATCGGCTCCTACCCGAACGAGCCGGTCTACACGATCCTGGCCGCCGTCGGCATGGTCCTGGCCGCGCTGTACGTCCTGTGGCTGTACCAGCGGGTCTTCCAGGGCCCCGTGCGCGGCACCGCGATGCTCAACCTGGTCGGCGGCCCCGGTGCGGCGGTCGACCCGGAGAAGGCCGCCGTGCCGGACCTGAACAAGCGCGAACTGGCCGTGCTCGCGCCGCTGGTGGCACTGATCCTGGTGCTCGGCTTCTACCCGAAGCCGGTGTTGGACGTGATCACCCCGTCCGTCGGGGCGACGCTCAGCGAGGTCGGGGTGGCCGACCCGGTCGCGCAGGAAGGCAAGTGACGTGACGACGTTCCTCTCGCAAGTGGAGCGGCTGCAAGCCCCGGAGATCGACTACGGGGCCGTCGCACCGTTGCTGATCGTGCTCGGCGCGGCCTGCCTCAGCGTGCTGTTCGAGGCGTTCCTGCCCAAGGCGCAGCGGTGGGCGGCGCAGGTCGTCCTGACCCTGCTCACGCTCGCCGCGGCGGGCGCCGGGCTGGCCTGGTACGCGTCCGCGGAGAGCACCCTCGAGCAGGGCAAGCTGACGCTGTCGGGCACGATCGCGGTCGACCGCCCGGTGATCTTCCTGTGGGGCACGCTGCTGCTCCTGGGCCTCGGCGCGGTGCTGCTCATCGCGGACCGGTCGGTCGAGCCGGGCGGCGCGTTCGTCGCGGACGCCTCGATCCTGCCCGGCGCGCCGGTCGGCGTGCGCGAGCAGCTGCGCCGCCGGGAGATGCAGACCGAGGTCTTCCCGCTGACGCTGTTCGCGCTCGGCGGGATGATGACCTTCGTCGCGGCGAACGACCTGCTCACCATGTTCATCGCGCTGGAAGTGCTGTCGCTGCCGCTGTACCTGATGTGCGGCCTGGCCCGCCGTCGCCGCCTGCTGTCGCAGGAGGCCGCGGTGAAGTACTTCCTGCTCGGCGCGTTCGCGTCGGCGTTCTTCCTGTACGGCGTGGCCCTGCTGTACGGCTTCGCGGGCTCCGTGAAGCTGTCCGACATCGCGACCGCCACCACGGCGACCGACCGGTCCGACACGCTGCTCTACGCGGGCTTCGGCCTGCTCATCGTGGGCCTGCTGTTCAAGGCCTCCGTCGGCCCGTTCCACGCCTGGACGCCGGACGTCTACCAGGGCTCGCCCACGCCGGTGACGGCGTTCATGGCGGCGTGCACGAAGGTCGCCGCGTTCGGCGGCATCCTGCGCGTGCTCTACGGCGCGTTCGAGCGGTCGAGCTGGGAGTGGAACGGCGTGCTGTGGGGCGTGGCCATCGCGTCCATGGTGATCGGCGCGGTCCTCGGCCTGACCCAGACCGACGTGAAGCGGATGATCGCGTACTCCTCGGTGGCGCACGCGGGCTTCCTGCTGATCGGCGCGATCTCGCTGAACGACCAGGGCCTGTCCGGCACGATGTTCTACCTGATGGCCTACGGCTTCACCACGATCGCCGCGTTCGGCATCGTCAGCCTGGTGCGCAACGGCGACGGCGAGGCCACCCACCTGTCCCAGTGGGCGGGTCTGGCCAAGCGGTCGCCGGTGGTGGCGGGCGTGTTCACGTTCCTGCTGCTCGCGTTGGCCGGCCTACCGCTGACCAGCGGGTTCGTCGGCAAGTTCGTGGTGTTCGCGGCGGCCGTCGAGGCCGAGATGGTGCCGCTGGTCGTGATCGCCCTGGTGGCCTCGGCGGTGGCGGCGTTCTTCTACCTGCGGGTGATCGTGCTGATGTACTTCAGCGAGCCCGCGGCGGACGGCCCGACGGTGAGCGTGCCCGGCGCGTTCACCACGGTGGCCATCACCCTGGGTGCGGCGATCACGCTCGTGCTCGGCGTCTTCCCGTCGTTCGCGCTCGATTGGGCGGGTGCCGGCACGTTCATCTTCTAGTGGTACGTAGGCTCTGTAGCCGTGACCAGTAGCGAGCGGGCGGGGACGGGGTTCCGGTTTGCGGACCCCGTGCTCGCGGAGGTGGTTCAGGACGGGCTGGCCGAGGTGGAAGAGCTCTTGCACAAGGTCGTGCAGAGCGAGTTCCACCCGGTGATGGAGACGTCCTTGCACCTGGTGTCCGCGGGCGGCAAGCGCATCCGCCCGCTGTTCACCATCCTGTCCGCCCAGTTCGGCGGCACGTGGGACCGGGAGAGCGTGATCAAGGCGGCGGCGGTGGTCGAGCTGACCCACCTCGCCACCCTGTACCACGACGACGTGATGGACGAGGCCACCATGCGCCGCGGCGCGGAGTCGGCCAACGCGAAGTGGGACAACAGCATCGCGATCCTGACCGGCGACTACCTGTTCGCGCACGCGTCGGCGCTGGTCGCGGACCTGGGCACGGGTGCGGCGCGGATCATCGCGGAGACGTTCTCCGAGCTGGTGACCGGGCAGATGCGCGAGACGATGGGCCCGCGGGCCGGTGAGGACCCGGTCGCGCACTACCTGACCACGATCGCGGAGAAGACCGGTTCGCTGATCGCCACGGCGGCGCGGTTCGGCGCGATGTTCTCCGACGTCACGCCGGAGCAGGTCGAGGCGCTGCAGTCGTACGGCGACGTGATCGGGGCGGCGTTCCAGATCTCCGACGACGTCATCGACATCGCCTCGCCGTCGGAGGAGTCGGGCAAGACGCCCGGCACGGACCTGCGCGAGGGCGTCAAGACCCTCCCCATGCTCTACGCCCTGCAGGACGAGCCGGACTCACGCCTGGCGAAGCTCCTGGCCGGCCCCATCACCGACGACGCCGAGGTGGACGAGGCCCTGACCCTCCTCCGCGCCTCCACGGGCCTCCAGCGGGCCCGCCAGACCCTGGACGACTACGCCGCCCGCGCCCGCGCCACCCTGGGCGTCCTGCCCGCCGGCACGGCCCGTGACGCCCTCGAATCCGTGAGCGAGTACGTCGTCACCCGCTCCCACTGACCCGCGTGCCCTACTTCCGGAACGCGGGTCAGATCAGGTCAGGTCGGGGAGGGGGAGGCGGCGGCGGGTGCGGACGGTGTCCGCGGTGAAGATGGCCAGGGCCACCCAGACCAGGGCGAACCCGAACCAGCGCGACGCCGGCATCGGCTCGTGCATCACGAACACGCCCCACGCGAACTGGAGCACGGGCGCCAGGTACTGCAGCATCCCCATGGTCACCAGCGGCACGAGCCGGGCGCCCGCGCCGAACAGGATCAGCGGGACGGCCGTGACCAGCCCGGCCGAGACCAGCCACAGCGCGTGACCCCACCCGCCCGAGTGGAAGGTCCCCGCCGGGCCCAGCCAGACCAGGTACCCGACCGCGATCGGCGCGAGCACGATGCTCTCCGCGGTCAGGCTGGCCGTCGCGTCCAGCGGCACCGTCTTCTTCAGCAGCCCGTAGACGCCGAACGAGCAGGCCAGCACCAGCGAGATCCACGGCAGCCTGCCGTAGTCCACCGCCAGCACGACGACCGCGGCGACCGCGATGGCCAGCGCGGCGTACTGCGGCAGGCGCAGCCGTTCGCGCAGGACGAACACCCCGAGCAGCACGCTCACCAGCGGGTTGATGAAGTAGCCGAGCGCGGCCTCGACGACGTGCGAGGTGTTGACCGCGTGGATGTAGACGCCCCAGTTGACCGCGATGAGCACGGACGCCGCGGCCACCATCGCCCAGCCGCGCGCCGACAGCCTCCGGATGCCCGCCCAACGGCCGAGCACGGCGGTGATGACCACCATCACGACCAGCGACCACGCGATGCGGTGTGCCAGGATCTCCACGGAACCGGCCGGCTGCAGCAGCGGCCAGTACGCGGGCACGATGCCCCAGAGGAGGTACGCGCCGACGCCGAACGCCATCCCACGGCTCGTGCGGTCGACATCCGTCGTGGCAGTGGAGGCAGAGGTCAACGGCGGCACCCGGACTACTGTACGCGGCCGTTTTGGCTGGTCAGTTGCTCCAGGTGGCCTACTATCGATACCTGACCACAGGTCCGGCCGGCCCCACGCGCCGGACCCGGCGGTCAGGGTAGTTTTGCACCGCTTCCCCTTCCGGGTGAAGGCTTGGAAGCGGAGCGTGTCGGGGTGTGTGACAAGCAGCAGTGGGAGGGTCTCCCGTGAGTTCGCTCTTCGGGCAGGTGTGGCTGTGGAGCCTGCTGTCCTTCGTGGCAGGCGTCGCACTCACCTGGCTGGTCCTGGTGCGTCCGGCGAAGCGGGAGCTGGAAGACCTGGAGGAACGCCTCCTCACGTCGCCCCGCCCCGCCACCGGCTCGACCTCGGGCAGCTCGGTCGCGCCGAGGGCCGACGCGGGTGACGAGTTCGACAACTGGCACGTCGAGGCGTCCCGGTCGCTGGCCGACGACGTGCTGACCCCGGCCGCGCCGCGGTACGAGCCCGCCGCCGAGCACGCCCGGTTCGACGCGCCGCCCGAGCCGGCCCGCTACGACGTGACGAACCTGAAGCTCGACCAGCGCGACTCGCTGCTGGAGGAGCTGGACGACGAGCACCGGCCGTTGTCCGACTTCGAGGAGCAGCACGACTTCCCCGAGCACGACGCCGAGCCGCCCCGCAGCCTGTTCGAGCGGCTGACGCCGGGCGAGGACGACCGGGAGGCGCTGGAGCCCCGGCCGCGGTCCTACGCGCCCGACGACGAGCCCGAGCTGCCCGCCGAGACGACGCACCTGATGCCGGCGGTGCCCGCCGCGCCGGTCGCCGAGGTCGCGCCCCGGCAGGACGAGCCGACCGCGCCGCCGGAGGTCGAGGTCTTCCAGCCGCGCGAGGTGTGGCGCGAGGAGCCCGTCCGCGAGGTCTACGACGAGGACGTGGACACCGCCGGCCACGAGGAGGAGGACGAGCCGGAGCCCAGGCCCGGCGCCACCGAGGAGACGGCGCTCATCCCGGCCACCGCGCTGGCGCAGGCCATCGCCGAGGTGGACGGCGAGCAGCGGCGGTCCGAGGAGCCCGAGCCGCAGGTGTGGCCCGAGCACGACCTCACCGGCCACTTCGCGCCGGTGGACGTCGAGTCGGCGCGTGGCGAGCTGTCCGAGCAGGCCACGAGCCCGACGTCCAGCGACGAGGCGTTCCTGAACCAGCTGTCGCGGACCGACGCGCGGCCGACCGAGGCCCTGACCGAGGTGCGCCCGGTCGACCCCCGCCTCGCCGAGCCCGTCGCGCGCCCGGCCGACGACGTCCGCGAAGAAGAAGGCCCGCAGACCGACGTCATCCGCGCCGTGGCCGACTCCGCGCCGGTGGAGCCGGAGCCCGAGGTCGCCGAGCCGCCGCGCGCCCCCGAGCCCGCCGCCGCGCCCCAAGCCGCCACGCCCCGGCCGACCGCCGCACCGGCCGCCGAGCCCGAGGTGGCGGAGCCGCCGGCGTTCGAGCCGACGTTCGTCCCGCCGCCCGCCGAGCAGCCCCTGCCCACCCGGTCGGCCGAGAAGCCCGCGCCGAAGCCGGAGCCGAAGAAGGACGAGCCGGCACGGCCGCGCAGCCTGTTCGAGCCGCTGGCGGACGACGGCGAGGAGCCGGAGCCCGAGCAGCCACGCCCGGCGCCCGCGTCGTCCGGCAACGACCAGCCGTTCGTGCCGACGCTCTCGCCCGAGCTGCTGGCCGGCAACCCGCTGCCGATGAACCCGACCGGCCTGCCGCAGCGGCCCACCCGTCCCGCCGGCGCCCCGCGCACGCCCTCGCCCGCGCCGCTCGCGCCGAAGCCGATCACGCCGCCGCCACCGCGCCCGGTGCGCCCGCGCCCGGTCGGGTTCAGCCCGAGCACCGGCGGTCGGCAGCCCGCGGCCGGCAGCACCCGCTTCCAGGGCCAGCAGGAGGGCTTCAACCCGCGCTCGCCGTTCGGCCCCGGCTCCGTGCTGCCGAAGTCCGACGGCCTGGCCCCCGCGCCGGAGTTCCAGGTCAAGGCGACCCTGACCGGCCGCCGGTACTTCACCAACGAGTCGGCGAACTTCCGCGAGACGCGCGCGGACGTCTGGTTCCGCACCACGACGGACGCGGAGAAGGCGGGCTTCCGCCAGGCTCCGTAGCCACGGCTTCCCTGGGGAGGGAAAGCGCGAAGACCCCCTGTTCCGGGAGGCGGAACAGGGGGTCTTCGTCGTCGTGGGTGGCGTTCTAGCCGGCCACGGTCCAGGTGTCCTTACCGTGCAGCAGCGCGCGCAGGTCCGCGGGCTTCGCGGCCTTGGCCTGCTCCACCTGCTCCCGCGCGGCGTCGTCGTACGTGGTCCGCGCGGTGTTGCGGAACACGCCGGTGACGGTGTGCTGGAGGTCCTGCGTCGACAGCCGCGACAGCGCGAACGCCAGGTTCAGGTCCGACGCGTCGTGCACCACGACGTCCTCCGGCGAGACGTCCGCCGACTTGGCCACGGCCAGGCCGAAGCCCTCCCGGACCACGGCGTACTCGCCGTTGCCGAACGTGATCGGCTGCCCGTCGACCACGTTGATGATCCGGCGCGCGGCCTCGTCGGCGTCCTTGAGCACGTCGAACGCGCCGTCGTTGAAGATCGGGCAGTTCTGGTAGATCTCGACCAGCGCCGACCCGCGGTGCTCGGCCGCCTGCCGCAGCACCTCGGTCAGCCCCGCCCGGTCCGAGTCGACCGCGCGGCCGACGAACGTGGCCTCCGCGCCCAGCGCCAGCGACACCGGGTTGAACGGGTGGTCCAGCGAGCCGAACGGGGTGGACTTGGTGACCTTGCCCTCTTCGGACGTCGGCGAGTACTGGCCCTTGGTCAGGCCGTAGATCCGGTTGTTGAACAGCAGGATCTTGAGGTTCACGTTGCGGCGCAGCGTGTGGATCAGGTGGTTGCCGCCGATGGACAGCGCGTCGCCGTCACCGGTGACCACCCACACCGACAGGTCCGGCCGGGCCACGGCCAGGCCGGTCGCGATGGCCGGCGCGCGCCCGTGGATGGAGTGCATGCCGTAGGTGTTCATGTAGTACGGGAACCGCGACGAGCAGCCGATCCCCGAGACGAACACGATGTTCTCGCGCTTGAGGCCGAGCGTGGGCAGGAACGACTGCACGGCGTTGAGCACCACGTAGTCGCCGCAGCCGGGGCACCAGCGGACCTCCTGGTCCGACTTGTAGTCCTTGGCCTTCTGCGGCTCGTCCGCCGTGGGCACGCCGACCAGCCCACCAACGGTCGGCAAGCCCAGTTCCGTCGCCGTCATTCGGACACTCCCTTGATCACGTCGGCGAGCACGTCCTGAAGCTCTTCGGCCTTGAACGGCAGGCCTTGCACCTTCGTGTAGCTGATCGCGTCGACCAGGTACTTGGCGCGCAGCAGCAGCGCCAGCTGGCCGAGGTTCATCTCCGGCACGACGACCCGGTCGTACCGGGCGAGCACGTCGCCGAGGTTCTTCGGGAACGGGTTGAGGTGCCGCAGGTGGGCGTGCGCCACCGGCATGCCCAGCTTGCGCACCCGCCGCGCCGCCGCGCCGATCGGGCCGTAGGACGAGCCCCAGCCGACGACGAGCACGCGCGCCTCACCGGACGGGTCGTCCACCTCGACGTCGGGCACCTCGATGCCGTCGATCTTGCGCTGCCGCAGCCGCACCATGTAGTCGTGGTTGGCCGGGTCGTAGGAGATGTTGCCGGTGCCGTCGGCCTTCTCCAGCCCGCCGATGCGGTGCTGCAGGCCGGCCGTGCCTGGCACCGCCCACGGCCGCGCCAGCGTCTCCGGGTCGCGCAGGTACGGCCAGAACGTGCCGTCCGGCGCGTTCGGCTCGGTGGCGAACGCCACGCGCAGGTCGGGCAGGTCGGCCACGTCCGGGATGAGCCACGGCTCGGAGCCGTTGGCGATCGCGCCGTCGGACAGCAGCAGCACGGGCGTGCGGTAGACCAGCGCGATGCGCGCGGCCTCCAGCGCGGCGTCGAAGCAGTCCGAGGGCGACCGCGGCGCGACGATCGCGACCGGCGACTCGCCGTTGCGGCCGAACATCGCCTGGAGCAGGTCGGCCTGCTCGGTCTTGGTCGGCAGGCCGGTGGACGGGCCGCCGCGCTGCACGTCGATGACGATCAGCGGCAGCTCGGTCATCACGGCCAGGCCGATGGTCTCCGACTTCAGGGCCACACCGGGGCCGGACGTCGACGTCACGCCGAGCGCGCCGCCGTAGGACGCGCCGAGCGCGGCGCCGATGCCCGCGATCTCGTCCTCGGCCTGCAACGTCGTGATGCCGAAGTTCTTGTGCTTGGACAGCTCGTGCAGGATGTCCGACGCCGGCGTGATCGGGTACGTGCCCAGCACCAGGGGCAGCCCGGACTGCTGGCCTGCGGCGACGAGGCCGTAGGCGAGCGCGGTGTTGCCGGTGATCTGGCGGTAGGTGCCCTGGTCGAGCTTGGCGGGCGCGACCTCGTAGGTGACCGCGAAGGACTCGGTGGTCTCGCCGTAGTTCCAGCCCGCCCGGAACGCCAGCACGTTGGCCTCGGCGATGTCGGGCTTCTTGGCGAACTTCTCGCGGAGGAACCGCTCGGTGCCCTCGGTGGGCCGGTGGTACATCCAGGACAGCAGGCCGAGGGCGAACATGTTCTTCGCCCGTTCCGCGTCCTTCTTGCCGAGGCCGGTGTTCTCCAGGGCGCCGATGGTCAGCGTGGCCATCGCGACCTTGTGCACCTGGTAGGCCTCGGTGAGGGAGTTGTCCTCGAGGGGGTCGGCCGCGTAGCCGACCTTGACCAGGTTGCGCTTGGTGAACTCGTCGGTGTTGACGATCAGGATCCCGCCCTTGGGCAGGTCGTCGATGTTCGCCTTGAGCGCCGCCGGGTTCATGGCCACCAGCACGTCGGGGCGGTCGCCGGGGGTGAGGATGTCGTAGTCGGCGAAGTGCAGCTGGAAGCTGGAGACGCCGGGGAGCGTGCCCTGTGGCGCCCGGATCTCGGCCGGGAAGTTCGGCTGGGTGGCGAGGTCGTTGCCGAAGGCGGCGGCTTCCGAGGTGAAGCGGTCACCCGTCAGCTGCATGCCGTCGCCGGAGTCGCCGGCGAACCGGATCACCACGCGGTCGAGCTTGCGGACCGTGCCGGTCTTGTCCGGCGAGCCACCTGGCGCGGCGCCGTTACCAACGTCGGTAGTCATGTCCTACGCCGATCCCTTTCCTCACAACGCCCGAGGGCTGCTGCCCCCGTGCCCCTCCGCGAGGGTAGTCGTGCCCGCGCGGGAGCCGGTTTCTCCTGTACCACTGTGCGGGACGGTTCGTCCCACCAGGTGCGCGGGGCGCGAACTGGGCAGTATCCGAGTAGTACCGGCCGGTAACTGTTACTCGAAGTTACAGTTATTCGGGCCGGCTGTCCAGGTCAGTCGCGCCTGCTGATCCGGGCCTTCATCGCGGCGAGCTTGGCCTGGAACTCCGGCGTGGCG
Organism: Actinosynnema sp. NPDC037264; assembly: GCF_055603705.1. Taxonomy (NCBI): domain Bacteria; kingdom Bacillati; phylum Actinomycetota; class Actinomycetes; order Pseudonocardiales; family Pseudonocardiaceae; genus Actinosynnema; species Actinosynnema sp. NPDC037264. The sequence continues at coordinate 150,566 of NZ_JBVJVK010000009.1, forward strand.
ATCGAGGCCACCTGGGGCGTCAGCTCGGTGTCCACGGCCTGGGCGTGGTCGGCGAGGGTCGCGGTGGTGCGCATGGACGCCTTGATCGTGCGGACCAGGTCGCGCGGGGCGTCGGCCGACGGACGCGCGAACTCGACCGCGGCGGCGACCAGCTCGTCGTGCCCGCCGTCGACCTTCGCCCAGGCCAGCCCGTGGGATACCGCCGCGTCCGCGGGCAAAACCTGGCCGAACAGGGTCATCGCGGTCGCGGTCTGGGGGCCGGCGAGCCGGTGCAGCATCCACGTCATCCCGCCGCCGGGGTGGATGCCGAGCTGGAGGAACCGCGCGTCGAACTTCGCGTTGGCGTTGACCAGGCGCACGTCGCACGCCAGCGCCAGGTTGAGGCCCGCGCCGACCGCCGCGCCGCCGACCGCCGCGATCGTGGGCAGCGCGCAGCCGGCCACCGCGAGGAACCCGGCGTAGATGCGCCGCAGGCCCTCTTCCCGGGCCTCGCCCAGCGCGGTGAGGTCGGCGCCCGCGCAGAACGCCGGTGGCGCGCCCGTGATCACGACGGCGTGCACGTCCGCGTCGTCCTCGCAGGTCCGGACCGCGGCCACGAGCTGGTCGGAGAGGTCGAGCGTGAGCGCGTTGCGGCGTTCGGGGTCGTGCACGGTGATGACCGCCACGCGGTCGGAGCGTTGCAGGAGCACTTCGGCCATGCGCGCGACTCTAAGGTGCCGGCGGGCGGTCCAAGAGTCGGGACAGCACTACGGTCGAGACGGTGCGGTCGATGATCTCGACGGCCCGCAGCCGTTCCAGCGCGGTCTCCAGGTGGTGGATGTTCGCCGCGCGCAGGTGCACGATGGCGTCCGCCGCGCCGGAGACGGTGTAGGCGGCGCGGACCTCGGGCATCGGCTCCAGGCGCTGCTGGATGTCGTGCGGCGCGACGTTGCCGCGGCAGTGCACCTCGACGAACGCCTCCGTGCCCCAGCCGAGCTGCTCGGGGTCGACGACGGCGGTGAAGCCGCGCAGGACGCCCGTGTCCAGCAACTTGTCCACCCGCCGCTTCACCGCGGGTGCGGACAGGCCCACCTCCTTGCCGATGTCGGCGTAGCTGGAGCGGGCGTTCGCCATCAGGCGCGAAATGATTCGCTGGTCGATCGTGTCCACACGCAACATTCTGCCCTAGAAGACGCAATATCGCGGCGTTGTTCGAGGGTCAGACGGCAATCTACATTTCGATCCATGACCTCGGTTTCCTTCGCGGGCCCCGGTGACGAGCCGATCGTGCTCGACGTCGCCACGTCCGCCGCGCAGGTGCGCGTGCCGACCACCCGTCGGTACCTCATGTGCCCGCCCGCGTACTTCACGGTGGAGTACGCGATCAACCCGTGGATGGACCCCACGCAGCCGATCAGCACGTCGTTGGCGATGGAGCAGTGGACGGCCCTGAAGGAGACCTACGAGCGCCTCGGGCACGAGGTCGAGACCATCGAGCCGCAGCCGGGGCTGCCGGACATGGTCTTCTCGGCCAACTCCGGCACGGTCATCGACGGCCAGGTCCTCGGCTCCCGCTTCCGCGCGCCCCAGCGCGCCGCGGAAGCCGACCACTTCCGCCGCTGGTTCCTGGCCAACGGCTACCGCGACGTCGTCATGCCGGAGCGCACGAACGAGGCCGAGGGCGACTTCACCTGGACCGGCAAGTACCTGCTGGCCGGCACGGGCTTCCGCACGGACCCCCTGGCCCACTCGGAGGCCCAGGAGACCCTGGGCGTGCCGGTCATCTCCCTGCAGCTGACCGACCCCCGCTACTACCACCTGGACGTGGCCCTGTTCGTCCTGGCGGACGACCTGATCGCCTACTACCCCGACGCCTTCTCCCCGGGCAGCCGCCGCGTCCTGCGCCGCCTGTTCCCGGACGCCGTCATCGCGACCGCCGAGGACGCCGCCTGCCTGGGCCTGAACGCGGTCTCCGACGGCCGCCACGTGATCCTGCCGGTCGAGGCGACCGCGCTGGCGGACCAGGTCGCCCACCGCGGCTTCGAACCGGTCTTCGTCGACATCTCGGAACTCCGCAAGTCCGGCGGCGGCCCGAAGTGCTGCACGATGGAACTGCGGGACTGATCCCCTTCGACTTCGCGCTGGTCAGCCGGCATCTGGCCGCCTGACCAGCGCAAACATCACGCGGTCGGAGCTACGGCGTGCGGCCCGTCAGGCCGACGATTCGCGCGATCAGGGGCGCGTCCGACGGCACGGGCACCTCGGGGCCGAAGAGGCCCATGTCGCGTCCCATCGACGCGGTCAGGACGAGGTCGGCGTGGACGAACTCCAGCACGTCCCCGTCCCACGACGGCGCCTGGCCCGTGGCCTTGGCCAGGTCCCACGTGTGCACCACCGTCTCGCCCAGCACCATCGCGCCGATCATCCCGGCCGGCGTCTCCTGCGGGCCGCCCATCGTCGTCGTGCCGGTCCACGCCGACGGATCGCCCCACGCGACGGCGCGGTCGCGCAGCAAGTCGCCCAGGTCCGCGGCCCAGTCGCCCCCGGTGAGGTCGACGTCCGCGTCCGAGGCGGCGGGCGGCGGCACGGGCGCCTTGCGCGCGGAGGCGTTCAGCGACGGCCCCCAGAACAGCAGGTGGTTGACGAGCTTGCGGACGTCGAACTCGGCGCACGGCGTCGGCGCGCCCAACTGGTCGGGCTTGATGTTCCCGACGACCTCCAACGCGGTCGCCACGGCTTTGTCGATCAACTGCTCACGGGACATGCCGCCCACCGTAGGAACGGTCGCCGCGGGTGTATTGAACAAAGGCGACATACCCTCGCGACCGTGACGAGGGACGAGCGCGAGTTGGCGTGGCGGCGGCACCAGAGCCACGAGTTCCACCAGCCCTCGCCCGACCTGGCCGTGCACGTGGCGCGGTACTGGGTGGTGCGGTGGCGCTACGACCGGCCGTACCGCCAGCTGATCGTGCCCTACCCGAACGTGCACCTGACGTTCCACGAGGACGGCGCCGTGATCGCCGGCGTGTCCAGCGGGCACGTGTTCAAGGAGCTCGACGGCGCGGGCCGGGTGTTCGGCGTCGCCTTCCGCCCCGGCGCCTTCCGGCCGTTCCTCGGCGCGCCGGTCCAGTCGCTCACCGACCGGACCGTCCCCGCCGAGACCGTCTTCGCCGACCTGCCCGCCCACGCCGACCTCGACGCCGTGGAGGCCCTGCTCCGCCGCAACCTGCCCGAACCCGACCCCAGGGCGGCGGAGGCGGTGGAGATCGTCGAGCGGATCATCCACGACCCCCTGATGACGCGGGTGGACGTGCTCGCCCGCGAGGTCGGCGGCAGCGTCCGGCAGCTGCAACGCCTGTTCGCCGAGCACGTCGGCGTCGGCCCGAAGTGGGTGATCCGCCGCTACCGCCTGCGCGAGGTGACCGAGCGCATGGAGGCCGGCGGCCGGATCGACTGGGCGGCGCTGGCGGCCGACCTCGGCTACGCCGACCAACCGCACTTCGTCCGCGACTTCACCGCCATGGTCGGCGAGACGCCCACCCGGTACGCCGAGCGCTACGGCGACGCCGTGGCCACCGGCCGGCGCTGAACCGTCCGCTGTCACCCATAGGGCTGATCGCTCTAGCGGACCGACCCCGGTCGGTGCTCCGATCGACGGCACTCGCTGTCGACCAAGGTAGGGAGCGCGCCATGAACGACCTCGACGCCCAGCGTCCGTCGCCCCAACCGCAACAGGAGCAGGAGGAGCCCGTGGAACGGCAGAAGCCTCAGGAGCCGAAGCCTCTCACCGGACTGGAGTGGCTGGTGCGCCAAGCCCAACGGCGCCGTGAGGAACGCCCGGCGGACCCGGCGCGTTAGGCCGCACCGCTAGTCCGACACCTCCCGCTGGAACGCTGCCCACAGCAGGTTCAACGGGTGGTCGGCCGGGAACTTCGCCCGCTCGTCCTTGCGGGCGAAGACCCCGACCAAGCGCTCCAGCTGCGGTTTGCGGTCGTTCGTCAGGGCGACCACCCGCAGGCCCGACCCCTCGCGCAGCTCGTTGTTGGCAGCGACCACGCCGAGGCCGGACGTGACGATCATGCAGCCCTCGACCAGCCCGGACCGCAGCAGCGACATGCCGTACTGGATCTCGTCGATCTCCGCCGCGATGTCCAATTCGTTCCGGTAGTCCGATCCGAACCAGCCGCGCAGGAATTCCGCGATCAACCCGTCACCGGGCACGACCAGCGGCAGCTTCGGCAACTCCCCGGTGCCGACGCTCGCGCCGAGCCGGCTCTCCGGCAGGTTCGTGAGCAGCGCCAACCCGCCGCGCCGCCACTCGATCACGTCGAAGTCCTCGACCCCGCTGTTGCGGCCCGCGTGCGTCACCACGCTGCCGCACACGATGTCGACCTCCTTGGACTCCAGGCTCTTCCAGATGTCCTTGGTGCGGATGTGCACGACCTTCAGCTCCACGTCACGCCGGCGGAAGTCGTCCGCCACGTGGTGCCACGCCTTGGCCAGCGAGTCGAGCATGAACCGCGTCGTGCCGACGGTGACCGTGGTGCCGAGCTTGCGGCGGCACTCGTGAATCGAATCCAGCCACTCGGTCAGGGTGGTGCGCGCCAATTCGACCAGCGCCTCGCCGGTCTGGGTGATCAGCACGTCTTTTCCCCGGCCCTGCTTGACGACCAGCGGCTCCCCGCACAACGACTTGAAGTTGCGGTTGAGCGTGTCGATCTGCTTCTGCACACTGGACTGCTCACGGCCGAGCACGCGGGCCGCGCGCAGTGCCGATCGCGTCTCGTACACCGCGATCAAGGTCCTGAGCTGGTCCAACGTGGTGTCCATCAGCAAGGGCGAGGTGTGCAGGAGCCTGCTGAGCTGGTTGCCCGCGGGCAGGAGCAGTTGCGCCGAGGTCGACATGCAGGGCCTCTCGGGTCGGGGCGTGATGTTCTACCGATTAGTTGTACTGAACTTGACCGCAGTTCGTGCTGAAATTATCCGAAGATCTTGATGGATTTCCCTGGACAGGTATACGCGATCCGTAAGAGACTTCTGCCGCAACCAGGTGCTTGTTCACGTGGGTGCAATCAGGGGGGTATTGGGGGGTTGGGGGGGGGGGGGGGGGGGGGGGGGGGGGGGGGGGGGGGGGGGGGGGGGGGGCAGGGGGGGGTGGGGCCTGTGCGTTGGGGGGGGGGAGGGAGGGGGGAATGGGTT